>CAXTMT010000380.1:0-2042 GCA_964245355.1 uncultured Sphingomonadaceae bacterium | reverse complement strand
GCGGACGATCATTGACATGCTTGGTGTGCCTGCCGCCGACCAGTCGTCGGTGGCATAAGCCGCCGAGAAGCTGTTCGGCATGAGGGACGAGTAGTACAGCAGACCTGATGAGCAGGCCGACGATCGCAAGCCCGGCGAGGACATAGAGGATCTGCGAAGCGATCTCGGTGACCGAATCGATGACCGTGGCAGCGTAGACGGTCGCCTCGGGCAACGGCCCCGCCAGCACCACCCGGAGCCCGATCACCAGTCCGCCGAGCTGCGAGAAGGGGAGAAGCTCGTTCGCCGCCTCGCGCACCGTCCGCGCCCACGCGAACAATGCCACCGGCTTCAGCCGCTCGGGCGCCGCCCAGGCCCAGGCGGCGCCGAGCGCGATCATCACCAGTGCCTGCGCCGCGACGTAGAGCGCGAAACCGCCGATGCCGATGCGGGTAACGATGGCGAAGACCTGGCCAAGTCCAACGCGACCAATGACCCACAGGCCGATGGCCAGGCCGATCAGGGTGGCGAGCGCGATCCAGAAAGGGAGGCGTTTCATCGTCTTGTTACCCCCGTTCCGTCATGCCGGACTTGATCCGGCATCCATCCCTCCGCGAGAGCTGAGGCCGGAGCGTGTGCGGAACCATGGGCCCCGGATCAAGTCCGGGGTGACGGATGAAAATCGATTTAAGCCGCCGCCACCTTCGCCTTCGGCGCGAACCGCAGCGCCAGCCGCATCATCGCCGGCACGAACTTGGGTCGCTTCAACCGAGCATCGTACGGCGCCAGCCGTCGGTCGTTCTCGGCAAGGCAAATCCGCGCCAGCTCGGGAAAACTCACCTCGACCCCCAGCTCCTTCGAGCCGTTGAGGGTGAAGTTGTTTTCCTCGGCCTTCGTGTTCCCGTCACCCATGCCCTTGGCCATGCTGATCCGCTCACCGATCAGGAATGCCCACACCAGTAGCACCTTCGCCTCGAACAGCGGCCGCCGCCACCACGGCATCGTCCGCCGCCACCACGCCACCCAGTTGACGAAGAACAATATGTGCCGCCCCTCCTCGCGCATCACCGGCTCGAACGTGTCGATCAGCTCGGCGGGGAAGAAGCCGGTGTCCTTGGCGATCTTGAACAGGCCGAAGCCGAAGAAGCTGTCGATGCACTCCGAATAGCCGGTGCGCATGAACGCGAATTCGGGGTCGCGCGGGCGGACATAGGCGGGCTCGGGCTCGAGCTCGATGCCATAGGCGGCGACCATGTCGGCGAGGACGACCTTGTGGCGCCGCTCCTCATAGGCGTTCATCGCTATCGCCTCGTGGAGTATGGGGTCGTCGATCACCTCGTTGAAGGTCTTGACGTTCATTGACGCGCGGCCCTCGGTCTGCACGGCGATGTCCCAGATCGGCAGGCTGACGATCTTGTCGCGCGTCTCCGGCGTGAGCACCGGCCAGTGGATCAGCGCCGGGCGATAGGGGTCGTGGCTATCGAGCAGCATCCGCGACAGGAGCCGCTTGTGCTCGGGCGAACCCATTTTCAGCTTGGCGCCGGGCGGCGGCCCTGCCTCGAAGCTCGCGGGGGAGATGGTCAACGGCTCGAGATCAGGGTGATGCCGGGCCGGGAAGAAAGCTGCCGAAGTCGCCATGCGCGATGCCTTCGCGCACCAGCGTCGCCTTCGCAACCCCGTCGGTGAGCGCGGCGAGCTCGTCGCGGTAGCGATAGCCTGGCGCGGAGCCGGGATAGTGGTCAGCGGTGGCGGGATGGGTGTAGAGTTCGGTCAGGCCGGGCGGCAGGTCGGCGAGGGCGGCACGCATCCGCTCGGGGGTGAAGGCGCCGGTCCAGGTGAGGCCGATCACCTGGTCGGGGACGAGCAGGCCCTCCCCGCGCATCCGTCGCTGAAGGCGCTTCGCCCACCACGCCTCGACGCCCGAGTTGCCGCGTTCGAGCGGCGCCCGAATCGCGGTCATGCCGTGGCGCCTGCCGACGCGCAGCACGGTGGCGGCGATGGTCGGGTGGAGGTGGAAATGCTTGTGTGCGTTGACGTGATCGAGGCGCAGGCCGGTGGCGGCG
>CAXTMT010000379.1:0-2061 GCA_964245355.1 uncultured Sphingomonadaceae bacterium | reverse complement strand
GCCACATCGTCGGGTCCGACGCGGCGATGCGGGTGAAGTCGCGGAAGCCGCCGGCCGAGAACTTGATCACCTCCGACTGCGTCACGGTCTCGAGGTCGGCCGCCGTGCCGACGATATTGTAGGCGATGAGGTGGGGCACGTGGCTGGTGATGGCTAGGACGAGGTCGTGGTGCTCGGCAATGCCGAGGGCGCAGCGCCCGGTGCGCCGGCGCGGGCGCTGGAGCGGATCCACGAGCGGATCGTCGCCACCGCCGCTGCCTGCTGCGTCCAGGTGCTGGCGCTTCACGCGCGCGTCGCGGTCGACGGCCTCGCCGCCTGGTACGATCCGGCATTGTGGCATCGTTCGAAGCAGGAGATCAGCCCGGTCGCGGTGCCGGCCTATCGCGAGGCGGTAGGCCGGATCCTCGGCGCGATCCGGGGCAAGGCGCGCAAGTGCCTCGTGCTCGATCTCGACAATACGCTCTGGGGCGGGGTGATCGGCGACGACGGGGTCGAGGGGATCGTGCTGGGGCAGGGCAGTGCGCTCGGCGAGGCGTTCACCGCTTTCCAGAAATATGCGCTCGATCTCTCCAGGCGCGGCATCATCCTCGCGGTCTGCTCGAAGAATGACGAAGCCAATGCGCTGGAGCCGTTCGAGCGCCATCCGGAGATGGTGCTGAAGCGCGAACATATCGCCGTCTTCGTGGCCAACTGGACCGACAAGGCGAGCAACCTGCGCCACATCGCCAAGACGCTGAACATCGGCATCGATGCCCTGGTGTTCGTCGACGACAATCCGTTCGAGCGCAATCTGGTGCGCCAGGAACTGCCGATGGTGGCGGTGCCCGAAGTGGGCGACGATCCTTCCACCTACGCCCAGACCGTCGCCGAAGCGGGCTATTTCGAGGCGCTCGGCATCACCGCGGACGATCTCGCCCGCACCGCCCAGTATCGCGAGAACGCCGAGCGGGATGCGCTGATGGCGGATTCAACCGATCTGGAGGGCTATCTCGCCTCGCTCGACATGAAACTCGAATGGCGCGATTTCGATCGGCTGGGCCTGCCGCGCGTCACCCAGCTGATCAACAAATCCAACCAGTTCAACCTGACGACCAAACGCTACACGCAGGAAGAGGTCGCTGCGGTGATGGCGGCGCCCGACGCGCTCGGGCTGCAGCTCCGCCTCACCGATCGCTTCGGCGACAATGGCATCATCGCGGTGATCATCGGCCGGATGGTGGACGGCACCGATCTCGACATCGATACCTGGCTGATGAGCTGCCGTGTGTTGGGGCGCGGCGTCGAGCGGGCGACGCTGGAACTGATCGCGGCGCGGGCGAAGGAACTCGGCGCCACGCGGCTGCTCGGCGAATATCTGCCGTCCAAGAAAAACGGCATGGTGAAGGCCCATTATGACGGCCTCGGCTTCACCCCCATCGACAGCGGCAGCGAAGGCCAGCGATATGTGCTGGATCTGGATGCCTACGAATCGCAGCCCATATCCATGACGATCATCGAGGGAAGCAAATGACCGAAGCAGAAATCTACGAAGCGCTGAACGAGATTTTCGCCGACATCTTCATGACCGACGATATCGAGGTGACGCCGACGCTTTCGGCGGCGGATGTCGACGGCTGGGACAGTTTCAAGATGATCGAGATCATCGTCTCCGTGCAGGATCGCTTCGACATCAAGGTCCACACCCGCGACCTCGACAATCTGCAGAACGTCGGCGATCTCGTCCGCGTGATTCAAGAGAAGCGCGCCTGAGCGATTTCGACATGAGTATCGCGTAATGGAACAACCGGCAGGACGGCTCGACACTCTGCTCGCCGATGCGAAAGCGGCGATGGCGATCGGCGATTTCAGCGCGGCGCTGCAATCCTGGAACGCCATCGCCGACGATCTGGAAGTGCGGATGGGCATCGCGACGGCGGTGCGCGGCCTGCAGCGCTGGGACGAGGCCGATGCGTTATGGAGTGCCCTGCGCGCCGCCAATCCGGACAACGAGCGGGTGGTCGGCGGCTGGGCCTGGGTGGCGCACGGGCGCGGCGCGTGGCCCGAGGCGGCCAAGCGCTGGGC
>CAXTMT010000378.1:0-2069 GCA_964245355.1 uncultured Sphingomonadaceae bacterium | reverse complement strand
ATCGTTGTGTCGCCGAGCCCGTCGGCGCCGCCCTGATAGGCGATCGAACTGTCGAGGAAGCGGTCACAGACCACCCAGCGGCCGGCGTCGAGCGCGGGCAGGATCGTGCGGGCGACGTGATCGGCGCGGGCCGCAGCGAACAGCAGGGCTTCGGCACGCGGCGTCCAGCGCTCGGCAGTCCCTTGCAACAGCAGGCCGCGGATCGCCTCGGCACCGGGACTGCCGCCGGGTTCGCGGGTTTCGACGACCTCGCGCCCACGCGCGCATAATGCCGCCGCAAGCGCCCGCGCCTGCGTCGATTTGCCGACCCCTTCCCCGCCTTCGAGGGAGATGAAGCGCCCCCGGTTCATCCGATCACAGGATCCGGTGGAAGCCGCCCGCGATGCGATCGAACAAGCCCGCCTTGGCGACGTCGTTAGCCGCAACCAGCGGCATCACCTGCGCCGGGCCGTCGCCGGTGCGGACGATCAGATCGGCGATATGCTGGCCCTTGGCGATCGGCGCCTTCACCGGGCCGTCATAAGCGATCGAGACCTTGTAATCGCCGCCGAGGCCCGTCGGCATCGTCACTGCGAGATTGCGCGGCGCCACCACCGCGACCGAGCGGGCGTTGCCGAGCTGCACCGGCACCTGATCCACCGTCCTGCCGGCGGCGAACAGCGGCTTGGAGGTCCAGGCGTGCAGACCCCAGTTCATGAAGCTCACCGATTGCTCGATCCGCTGGTTGAAGCTCGTCAGCCCGGCGATCACCATCACCAGCCGGCGGCCGTTCTGCTCGGCCGAACCGGTGAAGCCATAGCCCGCCTCGTCGGTGTGCCCGGTCTTCAGGCCATCGGCACCGGCGACGCGGCCGAGCAGCGGATCGCGATTCGCCTGGGTGATGTCGGCACCCGTGCCCAGCGTCTTGCCCCAGGTGAAGTTCGGGCGGCTGTAGAAGGTCTTGTAGAGATCGGCGAAATTCTGGATCGTCGCGGTGGCCAGCGTCGCCAGATCGCGCGCGGTGACATAGGTCACGCCGCCATCGGGCCAGCCGTTGGAGGTGCCGAAATGGCTGTTGCGGATGCCGATCTCGGACGCTTTCTTGTTCATGATCGCGACGAAGGCGGGCTCGGTGCCGGCGATATGCTCGGCCAGCACGACGCAGGCGTCGTTGCCCGAGAGCGTGATGATGCCGTACAGCAGATTGGCGACCGAAACCCGCTCACCAGGTGAGAGGAACATCGTCGAACCCGCTGCCGGGCCATGCCATTTCTTCCACGTATCGGGGCTGACCGTCGCCATGTCGCTCAGCTTCAGCTGGCCATGCTTCACCATGTCGAACGCGACATAGACGGTCATCATCTTGGCGAGCGAGGCCGGCGGCATCCGCTGGTCTGCATTCTTGGAATAGAGGATCGCGCCGGAGGAGAGATCGGTCATGAAGGCGATCGGCGCGGGCGTATCGTAGGGCGGCGCGGCGGCCTGGGTCGGCAGAGCGATCAGGCCTGCGAGGGCGATAAGCGAAGCGGCGGTTCGGAGACGCATCATGGGTCTTGGGTCGTCCTCTCGTGGGGGGCGGTATTCGGCTCCTGATAGACCGGCGCCCCGCCCTGCGCCAGCCGATCGGGTGACGGTATGTCGGTCTGCGAAACGCTGGGCAGCGCCACTCCAGGCCGGCCGGAACGCAACGCGCGGCGGGTTGATTCGTCGGGATAGACACGGCGTACGCGCACCTTCGCGGTGCCGGCGCGGACGACGCCGAGCAGTTCGGCCGCGCCATAGGAAAGGTCGATGATCCGGCCGGCGACGAACGGCCCGCGATCGTTGACCCGCACGATGATCCGCCGGCCCGAGGCGAGCGCGGTTACCTCGACATAGCAGGGCAGAGGCAAGGTCTTGTGCGCGGCGCCGATGCGGTGGCCGTCAAAGCGCTCGCCATTGGCGGTGGTGCCGTGCTGGCCTTGTGGGCCGTACCAGCTGGCGAGGCCGGTTTCGTCATAATGCGCGTCGTCGAAAGGGACGTAGGTTTGGCCGCGGACCTGATAGGGTTTGCCGATTTTCACGGGTGTGTCGTGGACGAGGTGGTTACT
>CAXTMT010000377.1:0-2073 GCA_964245355.1 uncultured Sphingomonadaceae bacterium | reverse complement strand
GTCAGCACACCCTGCGCCAGCAGCATCGCGGCGTGGGCGCGGCTGCCGGCGATGTCCTGCCGCCAAAGGCGCTTGTCGAACGGAATCGAGGCATTGATTTCGCGCATGATCGCGCTAGGTCCGGCGGCGAACCTTCCTCCCCACATTGCGTTGGAGCCCGACATGCGGCTTGTCCTGTTCCCCGTTCTTGCACTCGCGGTCGCGATCGGGGGTTGCCATAGGCAGGCGCCCCCCGCCCCGCAAGCGAGTGTCGAGCCGACGGCACTTGCGGCAACCGCCCCGCCGCCGGCTCAGGCGAGCACCGCAAACAAGGGCAAGGCGATGCCCGCCACCCCCTTCGAGGGTCCGGACGGCAAGCCCGCCAAGCTCGCCGACTTCAAGGGTAAGCCCGTGCTCGTCAATTTCTGGGCGACGTGGTGTGTGCCGTGCGTCCGCGAACTGCCGACGCTCGACACGTTGGCGCGGGCGCGGGCCGGCAAGCTCACCGTGCTGACGATCAGCCAGGATATGGAAGGCCGCGCGAAGGTCGACGCCTTCTGGAAGGCGCACGGCTTCACCACGATCAAGCCGTGGCTGGACAAGAGCAATGCGCTGATGCTGGCGACCAAGGAGGTTTCGCTGCCCGTCTCGATCCTCTACGGCGCCGACGGCAGGGAAGTCTGGCGGCTCGAGGGCGATCTCGACTGGAGCGGTGCCAAGGCCAAGGCGCTGCTGGCACAGGCGGGGGCCTGACCGGTTTCCGCGAGCCCGAAAAACGGGCTTAACCATACAAAGCTTACACGCGCGGAGCATTCGGCGATAAGGATTCGACGACCCGGATTACGCCCTATCGGATTTCCCAAAAGCCGTCATGCGATGAAGATCAGCATCCATGAGCACTCCATCGCTATCGGAGCACCGAATGGATCCCGGCCTTTGGGGTCCCCGCAAAGTCATACTTTGTGGGGTGCCCCTACGTCATGGCGACGCATCCCCAACCCGATGCGGTGACCGCCGCCGAGAGCCGGATGTACGGCGCCGACGCCCCCGATCTGCCGGCCCGGCCACCGACGGCGGCGGGCACGAACAATATCGACATCACCCCGAAGCATATCGCCAAGCGCCACGAGGGGATGGGCGGGATGATCACATCGTGGGAGGTGGAACTCGCAAAGGGTGGCCGGCGAGATCGACATACCGGCGTCCGCGCGCAAGGCGGCGGGGCGGTTCTCCACCCGGCTCCGCGCGGCGATCACCGAGCATGCATGATCAGCAATTATCAGCGGGTGATCGGCTGCCATCTGGCCCGGCTCGATCCCGCGATGCTGGCCGAGGCGACTGCGAAGACATGCAGCGGCTTCGATGCACGAGCCTAGGCTGGATAACGGCAGACGCCCGACGCGAAGCGACCCGCGCCACAAACGAAAACGCCGCCCCGAAGGGCGGCGTTTTCGTAGGAATATGGTTGGTTGCGGGGACCCGCTTTCATCTTAACTTGCGGCGCGCGAGAGGCACCCCGGTGGATCCGTCAGACCTTAGCAGAAATGTCTTGTTTCGAAGGCTTTTCACCGCCGCGGCATGAGTGGGTGCGACACCTCCGACGTTCGCAACATCTTGCTCGTGAAACGGAGCCTTCACCAACGTGATTTCGGCTCCCCCTTATCTCCAACTGTCGCTGCCCCGTCTACGCCAAGTTGGAATTCCAGACTCCGACCGGTTCGGGCAAATACCGCATCGCCGGCCCGCTCGTCCGCGATGCGCTCGGGAAGAACCCGCAAGCGATCGGCGTCGTCGACGCCACCTCTGGCGGGACGGGCAAGGCGATCGCCCAGGTCGCGCGGGGCCTCGGCAAGGACACGGTGATGTTCATGCCCGAGGCCAGCGCCGCGCGCGCCCGTCTGGTGGAGGCGGAAGGCGGGACCGTGGAACTGGTGCCGGGCGGGATGCCGGAAGCCGCCGAGTGCGCGCGCCGCTTCGCCGAGAAGAACCCCGGCTACGTCTACACCGCGCAGTTCACCAGTGTGCTCAACGTCGAGGTCCACCGTTGCGACACCGCCCTCGAGATCTTCGCCGAACTCGGCGGCAGCTTCGGAA
>CAXTMT010000376.1:0-2075 GCA_964245355.1 uncultured Sphingomonadaceae bacterium | reverse complement strand
ATGCCAGCGCCCTCGTCGTCGGCCATGCCGCGACGCTGGCGCTCGCCCCGGCGCAGGGCCAGACCTTCACGCCCGCGCTCAACCGCGCACCCGAGCCCGGCAGCAACGGCGGCACCTTCCCGCTGGTGATCGAGAAGGCCGGCACCTACCGCATCGCGCTGTCGGACGGCGCGTGGATCGATCTGATCGGCAGCGGCGCCCGCCTGCCGAGCAGCGCCCATGTCCACGGCCCCGCCTGCGCGGGCATCGCCAAGATCGTCGACTTCGCGCTGACCCCGGGCCATTACGAAGTCCAGCTATCGGCGACCAAGCCGGCGACGATCAAGGCGATGGTGATCGCAGCGAAGTAGAAGGCTGAGGATCCTGACAAATCCTCTCCCGCCCAGGGGGAGGTGGCGCCATCGGCGTCGGAGGGGGGAGGAAGTCCCAACCTCGCGGGCGCCGTGCTTCCTTCTCCTCTTGATCCGCCCGACCGCCGGACACCTCTGAAAGCGGGCATTTTCCCTGCGTCTGGCCGCAACCCGCCCTCGGCTCGACGCGTGACAGGCGACAGGCGGGCCGCGCTTCAGCATAGGGAAAGCTCTACGGGGGTAGGCCGACCGGCACATATGCACCAATTTTGTGACGCTTTGCTGATCTATACAGCCGCGCTGGGTCTGTGCGGCGCCGTCATCACCGCGCGCTCCGTTCGCCGCCCGTTCGAATATCCCGATTTCGATCGCAACTGGGATGGCCAGCTCGCCTTCGTGCTGTGCTTCTGCAGCCTCGTCGCGGTGGCGACGACCGGCGACTGGCTCGCCGCCTGCTTCGCCAGCGCGATCGCCACCGTCGCGAGCTGTGCGATCAAGCTCAAATGCCCGCAACTGAGCTTCGCCGGGACGATCGATCTCGCCGCCGGGCCACTCGGCTGGGCGATCGGATCGGTGTGGGGAGTCATGCTGCTGATCTCCAGCGGCGCCTCCGATTGGGTGGCGGCGCTTTCGATCGTCGCCTGCCTCTTCCTCGCCGTGCCGGTCGGCCTCGCCACGCTGGAGAAACTCGCGCGGCAGGCGATCCTCACCCACGGCACATGGCGCCGCCCGATGCGCCCGCTCGCCCGCCATGCCGGCCAGCGCAGCCCCAAGGTCTCGATCCAGGTGCCGGCCTATGCCGAGCCGCCGGCGATGCTGAACGAAGTGCTCGATGCGCTCGCCCGGCTCGATTACCCCGATTACGAAGTGCTGGTCTGCGACAACAACACGCGCGACGAGCGGCTGTGGCGCCCGGTCGAGCGGCATTGCGCCGAGCTCAACCGGCGGATCGGCGTCGAGCGTTTCCGCTTCTTCCACGTCGCGCCGCTCGCCGGCGCCAAGGCCGGCGCGCTCAACTGGCTGCTGCCGCGCATGGCGAAGGATGCCGAGCTGATCGCGGTGATCGACGCCGATTATATCGCCGAGCCCGATTTCCTCGCGCGCCTCGCCGGTTTCTTCGACGATGACGGCATCGGCTACGTCCAGACCCCGCACGATTACCGCGCGTGGGAGGAGAGCCGCTACCTCAGCGCCTGTTATTGGGAATATATGCCCAGCAACAAGGTCGAGATGCCGGGCATCAACGAATATGGCGCGGCCTTCACCATCGGCACGATGTGCCTGATCCGCGCCGAGGCGCTGCGCGCCGCCGGCAACTGGGCGGAATGGTGCCTGACCGAGGATAGCGAAGTCTCCGTCCGCCTGCGCGAGGCGGGCTATGGCGGCATCTACCTGCGCGACACCTTCGGGCGCGGGCTGATCCCCGAGACGTTCGAGGATTATAAGAAACAGCGCTTCCGCTGGACCGCCGGCCCGGTGCAGCAGCTCCGCCGTTACTGGCGGCTGTATCTGCCGAAGCGGTGGGGCGGCAGCACCCGAATGGACGGCTGGAACAAGCTGCTGGAGGTGATGCGCGGCATCGCCTCGATCGCGACGCTGGCGGGCAACCTCTTCGCCGTCGCCAGCGCCGCCGGGCTGATCCTGACGATCGCGAGCGGCGCGGTGCCGGCGCTCGATCTGCCCGGCCTCGCCTGGATCGCGCTGGCGCTGGCTACGGCGAAGAGG
>CAXTMT010000375.1:0-2093 GCA_964245355.1 uncultured Sphingomonadaceae bacterium | reverse complement strand
CGCGGGCGGCGCAGCGGCGGCTCCCTCTCCCCGCCTGCGGGGAGAGGGCCGGGGAGAGCGGGAGTCGGATCAGGGTCGGACGCGGGAACGGCCTCGGCGGACTCCCCCTCTCCCAAGCCTCTCCCCTGAAGGGAAGAGGGCTTTTCGTGCCCGCTCACGATCCCGGCGCCGGATCGCGCATTCCGGGGGTGCGCCAGTAAAGGAAGCGCTGCTGCGCCAGCGTCAGGCAGTTGTTGGCGACATAATAGAGCTGCAATCCGGCCGCGAGCGGCGCGAAGAACAGCATCATCATCCACGGCATGATCGCCATCACCTGCTGCTGCGCCGGATCGCCGACCGCCGGGTTCATCTTCATCTGCGCCCACATCGTGACGCCGAGCAGGATGGCGAGGATGCCGAGGTGCAGCATGCCGGGCGGCTGGAAGGGCAGATAGCCGAACAGGTTGATCGGGGTCAGCGGATCGGGTGCGGAGAGATCGCGGATCCACAAAGCGAAGGGCTGGTGGCGCATCTCGATCGAGAGCGAGAGCGTCTTGTAGAGCGCGATGAAGATCGGCATCTGGACGAAGATCGGCAGGCAGCCGGCGAGCGGATTGGCCTTCTCGGTCTTGTAGAGCCCCATCATTTCCTGCTGGAGACGCGGCTTGTCGTCCTTGAAGCGCTCCTGCAGCGCCTTCATCTTGGGCTGGAGGATGCGCATCTTCGCCATCGACTGGAACTGCTTCTGCGCGACCGGGAAGAGCAAAGCGCGGACGCAGCAGGTGAGCAGGATGATCGCGATGCCGAAATTGCCGACCGCGTGGAACAGCCAGTCGAGCAGATAGAAGATCGGCTTCTCGAACCAGACGAACCAGCCCCAGTCGATCGCGCGATCGAACTTGGCGACGCCGGCCTTCTCATAAGCGTCGAGCACCGCGACTTCCTTGGCGCCGGCGAAGAAGCGCTGCGATGTGGTCGCGGATTTGCCGGCGGCGATGGTGAGTGTCGGCGCGGCGACATCGGCCTGGTAGCGCTCGCCATCGCCGGCCCGGAAGCCCGCATCGACGGCGGCGTCCTGCGGCGGGACGAGCGCGGTCTGCCAATATTTGTCGCCGAAGCCGATCCAGCCGCCGGTCGTCTGGAAGCGCGTCCCCGCCGCGCCCGCCTTGTCGACGTCCTTGAAGTTCACGCCATAATCGGTCGCGCCGTTGAAGGTGCCGATCGGCCCGGTGTGCATCGTCCAGCTCGACGGATCTTTCGACGGGCCGACGCGGCTGACGAGGCCGAACGGGCGGACGGCGATGGCGCGGGCGCCGGCATTCTCGATCGTCTGGGTAACGGTGAACATATAGGAGCGGTCGACCTCGAAGCGCATCGCGAAGCGCTGGCCCTGACCGTTGTCCCAGCGCAGCGTCACCGGTGTGCCGGGCGAGAGGCGGGTGCCGTCGGCGGTCCACACCGTGTCCGGGCCGGGGAGGGCGATGTTGTCGCCGGCCCAGCCGAAGCCGGCGAAATAGGCGTCCGTCGTACCGCCGGGCGACAGCAGGCGAACGGGGGCGCTATCCTTGGCGATCGTCTCGCGGTGATCGAGCAGCACCAGATCGTCGATCCGCGCGCCCTTCAGCGCGATCGTGCCGGCGAGCTTGGGGCTGGCGATGGCGACGCGCGGGCTTTCCTTCAGCACCTGGTTGCGATCGCGGACCAGCGGCGCGGTCTCGCGCTGCGCCTCGGGGGTGGGCAGCGCGACCTGCTTGCCGTTGACGATCCGCGTCGCGGGCGGATTGGCGACCGGCGGTGCGAATCGCGGCGACAGGAAGGACCAGCCGAGCAGCACGAGGGCCGACAAAGCGATCGCCACGATGAGATTGCGCTGATTTTCCACGAAAAATCTTGTGCCTTCAGGGTAGGGGATCGTGGCCGCAGCCACCGAACGGGTTGCAACGGACGATCCGCTTGAACGCCAGCCACGAGCCGGTGAGCGCCCCATAGCGCGACCAGGCCTCAATCGCATAGGCCGAGCAGGAGGGATCGAACCGGCAGGTCGGCGGCAGGATGCGCGAGGGGCCGGCCTGCCAGAAGCGGGCGAGCAGGATGAGGGGTTGGGCGAGCGGGCT
>CAXTMT010000374.1:0-2098 GCA_964245355.1 uncultured Sphingomonadaceae bacterium | reverse complement strand
CCGCTGCCCCGAGACCGCCCACACCCGCGCCCGCCAGCAGGCCCGTCGTGCCCTTGCTGCGCTTGCAATGGTAGCGATAATGATGGCGGTGGCCGTTGTAGACGCGTTCGGCCTGAACCGGCGTGGTGACGGCCATCGGGGTTACGACGGCGGCCGATGCCGCAAGCGCCATGAGAAATTTCTGCATCGGGTCACTCCTTGTTGCGGCCCTATAACGATCGGTACGCAGAGTGGTTCAACACTTCGCCGCAGATGCAGGTAAGGACATAGGCGCCTCCGCATCCGTCTAGGCAAGTGCGGCCGCGCTCGCTAGGCCGCGCGCATGGATCCCGTCGACCTCGCGATGCGGCTGATGGCCTGCGACAGCGTGACGCCCCGCGACGGCGGCGCACAGGCGGTGCTGGCTGAGGCGCTGGAGAGCATCGGCTTCACCGTCACGCTGATGTACGACGGCGAGGCGCCCGACGGGCCGATCGCCAATCTGTTCGCGACGCGTGGCAGCGGCGGCCGGCATTTCGCCTTCGCCGGCCACACCGACGTGGTGCCGCCGGGCGACGGCTGGGCGAGTGGGGCGTTCGCGCCGGAGATACGCGGGGGCTTGCTCTACGGGCGCGGCGCGGTCGACATGAAGGGTTCGATCGCCGCCTTCGTCGCGGCGACTGCCCAGGTCCCGGCCGAGGCGGGCACGATCAGCCTGATCGTCACCGGCGACGAGGAGGGGCCAGCGACCTACGGCACCAAGGCGCTGATCGCGTGGATGGCGGCGCGCGATATCCGCCCGGACATGATCCTCGTCGGCGAGCCGACTTCGGCGGGGATGCTCGGCGATACGATCAAGATCGGGCGGCGCGGATCGGTGAACATGTGGATCGAGGTGCCGGGTACGCAGGGCCACGCCGCTTACCCCCAGCTCGCCCACAATCCGATCCCGGCGCTGGCCGCGATCGTCGCCGAACTCTCGGCGTTGGAGCTGGATCGGGGCACCGATTGGTTCCAGCCCTCGAACCTCGAAGTCACCGATATCGAGACCGCCAATCCGGCGGCGAACATCATTCCGGGCGTCGCCAAGGCGCGGCTGAACATCCGCTTCAACGATCTCCACCGCGGCGCCGATCTGGTCGCGCGGGTCGAGGCGATCGTGCGGAAGCATGCGCCCGATGGCCGCCTGCGCGGGCGCATTTCGGGCGAAGCATTCCTGACCCAGCCGGGCGCGCTTGCGGCGTTGGTCTCGGAGGCGATCGCGGAAACGCTGGGCCGCACCCCCGAACTCTCGACCAGCGGCGGAACCTCCGACGCCCGCTTCCTCGTCGCGCTGGCGCCGACGGTGGAATTCGGCCTCAACAACGCGACGATGCACAAGCTCAACGAGGCGGTGGCGGTGGAGGACCTGCGCGCGCTGACCGGGGCTTATGCGCGGATCTTGGAGAAGGCGCTGACTTAATCTCCCTCTCCCCTAAAGGGGAGAGGGCTCAGGTAGCCCGCCGTCGCCGCAACACCACGTACAGCGCCCCTGCCCCGCCATGGCGCGGATGGGCGTTCCGCACCGCCGCGATCCGGCCGGCGTGGCTTGAGACGGAGAGCCAATCACCGATCGAGGCCCTGATCAGGCCGCGCCGCGTATCTCCAGCGCGTGGCGGACGACCCGTAACGACCAGCAACAGGCGGATATCGTCGGCGATGGCGCGTTCCAGCGCGTGATCGAGCAAAGCGTGGGCGCTGGCGAGGGTGTGGCCGTGAAGGTCGATCGAGCGATCGGGCGCGACGATGCCCTGCCGCAAACGCCGATCCCAACCGCCGTCGAGGGTCTCGCCGACCTGGGCGTTTGTCTTGGTGGCGGGCGAAGGGGGTTTCGCGACGATGCGGATTGGTCGAACCGGGGAAGATTTAACCTCGGGCTCGAGGCTAGCAGCCACCGGCACCGCCGTGCGCCGGCCGATCGCGCGCACGGTTGCCGTCACCCGCGCCCAGAGCGCGCTTTCGTCAGGGCTGAGCCGGCGGCCTGCCACTTGCCCCGGCTCCGTTTGTGTTTGGCGCCCGCAGCCGCGCCACGCTCCCCTTGGGCAGCAGGATCAGCGCGCGGCCGTGGCCGGACATGCCG
>CAXTMT010000373.1:0-2117 GCA_964245355.1 uncultured Sphingomonadaceae bacterium | reverse complement strand
GTCGTCGACGGCGTTGCCGAGCGCGCGGCGGCGGCGAACTTCGGCGGCCTGTTCGGGGGTGAGGTTCTCGGGGACGGTGCCCTGGTTGATGCCGCCCTGGCGATCGATGCGCTGATCGGGTTCCCCGAACGAGCCGGGCGCGCGGCCTTCCTGCAGATCGAGATCGATGGCTTCGTCGCCGGTGGTATCGTTGGCTTGATCGGTCATCCTGGTTCTCCTTCCTCGAACGGGCGAGGCTGGGAGAAGAACGACCGATCCTTCGCGCCCGTTCCCCTCTCTTGCGCCAAAGCGACGGATCGCCCATCGGCCGGGACCGCTTGGATGGAGGCTAGCCATGTTCCTGAAACTCGACGACGGCATCTCGGTCGCCGGCCAGATCGCGCCCGAGCATGTCGCGATCGCCAAGGCGCAGGGGATCGTCGCGATCATCAACAACCGGCCCGAAGGCGAGCAACCCGGTCAGCCGACGGGCGATGCGATCCGGACGGCAGCGGAGGCGGCGGGCCTCGCCTACACCGCCATCCCGGTCGATCATTCGGGCTTCCGGCAGGATCAGGTCGACGCGATGACGCAAGCGCTCGCCGCCGCGGATGGCCCGGTGCTGGCCTTCTGCCGATCGGGTACGCGATCGACCTGGCTGTGGGCGCTCGCCCGCGCCACCGCCGGTGCCGACGTCGAGACGCTGATCGCGAAGGCCGGGGCGCAGGGCTACGATCTCGCCGGCCTGCGATCGATGATCGGCTGACACGCGAAAGGTTACTAAGGTTAGGCCCACGCACCCTGCCCGCGACCGCCTCAGCCCGCTGGCGGGACGCGACCGGCCGCGATAAAAAAGGGCCGGCAGGTCACCCCGCCGGCCCAGTGCGTTCGCAGGAGGAACGTCTGGAGGAGGTGGTGGCCTGCCACCTCCGAACTCTGGAACCTTGGGAAGCGATGGCCTGCCGCTTCCCTGAAACCGTACCTTCAACCGTTGGGACGGCTCCCGAAGGAACCGCCCGCCCGGATCAATAATGGTAGGCGCGCTCGCCATGCTCGGCGATGTCGAGGCCTTCGTGCTCGACTTCGGCGGAGACCCGGAAGCCCCAAATCTTGTCGATCAAGAAGAACAGGATCGTCGCGCCGACGCCCGACCACACCAGGGTGAGGAGCACACCCTCGGCCTGGACGAGGAGCTGGCTCGCCATATTGTAGGTGCCCGCGACCATCGTGCCCGGCTTGGTCGTGTAGTCCGCGATGCCCTGGCCGCCGAAGGCGGGATTATCGAGGATGCCGGTCATCAGCGCGCCGGTGATACCGCCGATGCAGTGGACGCCGAACACATCGAGGCTGTCGTCATAGCCGAACTTCGACTTCACCACGGTGACGAAGAAGAAGCAGATCGGCGAGACCATCAGGCCGAGGATCACCGAACCCATCGTCCCGGCAAAACCCGAGGCGGGGGTGACGGCGACGAGGCCGGCGACGACGCCCGAGGCGGCACCCAGCAGCGACGGCTTGCCCTTCACGATCTGCTCGACGAGCAGCCAGGAGAGGCCGGCGGACGCGGTGGCGATCATGGTGTTCATGAAGGCGACCGAAGCGATCGAGCTGGCTTCGAGGTTGGAACCGGCGTTGAAGCCGAACCAGCCCACCCACAGCAGCGAGGCGCCGATCATGGTCATGGTCAGCGAGTGCGGCGGCATCGGCTCGTTCGGATAGCCGAGACGCTTGCCGAGCAGCAGGCACATCACCAGGCCGGTGATGCCGGCGTTGATGTGGACGACGGTGCCGCCGGCGAAATCGAGCGCGCCCTTGTTGAAGAGATAGCCCGAGTCGGCCGAGACCGCATCGACCGCAGCCGTACTGCCCTTGACCAGCGCGTCCTTGATCGCAGCGGTCGCGAAGGCGTCCGGCCCGTCCCAGCACCACACCATGTGCGCGATCGGGAAGTAGACGAAGGTCACCCAGAGCGCGACGAACAGCATCAGCGGCGAGAATTTGATCCGCTCCGCCACCGAACCGACGAACAGTGCCGGGGTGATCATCGCGAACGTCATCTGGAAGAGGACGAAGGTGAGCTCCGGAATGTAGACGCCGTTCGAGAAGGTCGCCGCCTGCGCATTGGCATCGACGCCCTT
>CAXTMT010000372.1:0-2118 GCA_964245355.1 uncultured Sphingomonadaceae bacterium | reverse complement strand
CCTGGAGGCGGGTGTTCATCTCCATGAACCAGATGCGGTCGGCGCGCAGGCCTTCCGAGCCGTCGGCGATGAACTCGATCGTGCCCGCGCCGACATAATCGACCGCCCTGGCCGCGTTGACCGCCGCTTCGCACACCGCCGCGCGGGTCGCTTCGTCCATGCCGGGGGCGGGGGCTTCCTCGATCACCTTCTGGTGGCGGCGCTGGAGCGAGCAGTCGCGCTCGAACAGGTGGACGACGTTGCCGTGCGTGTCGCCGAACACCTGCACCTCGATATGGCGCGGGCTCAGGATGTATTTCTCGATCAGCACCCGGTCGTCGCCGAACGAGGAGGCCGCCTCGCGCTGGCAGGAGAGCAACGCATCGCGGAAATCGCCGGGCGCCTCGACGCGGCGCATCCCCTTGCCGCCGCCGCCCGCGACCGCCTTGATGAGGACGGGATAGCCGATCGCGTCGGCCTCGGCCGCGAGGTGATCGGGGCGCTGGTCCGCGCCGAGATAGCCCGGCGTCACCGGCACGCCCGCCGCGATCATACGCTGCTTGGCGGCGTCCTTCAGCCCCATCGCGCGGATGCTGTCGGGGTTGGGGCCGATCCAGACCAGCCCGGCGTCGATCACGCTTTGCGCGAAATCGGCATTCTCCGAGAGGAAGCCGTAACCGGGATGGATCGCCTCGGCGCCGGTCGCCCGCGCGGCGGCGAGGATCTTGTCGCCGACGAGATAGCTTTCGCGCGCCGGGGAGGGGCCGATCGGCACCGCTTCGTCCGCCTGCCGGACGTGGAGCGAATCGGCATCGGCCTGCGAATAGACCGCGACGGTGCGCACCCCCATCGCCCGCGCGGTGCGGATGATGCGGCACGCGATCTCGCCGCGATTGGCGATGAGCAGGGAGCCGATCATGGCGATCGAAAGTTCCGAAGGTTCCGGGAAAACGACAAATCGCGGTGGGTGGCGCAACGAACGACGTCGGCTGAAACGATCATGGTCTGGCCCGGCACACACGGCATCGCCGCCCGACATAGCGCGGATGGGGCCTTGTAGGACAGCCCCGGCTCACGATGCGCCGCAACCCGTGGTGCGCTGCGACCAGGTGACGTTGAGCACCTTCCAGCGCCCGTCCTCGCGGACGAGATCGAAATGATCGTAGCCGCAATGTTCCGGGGCGCCGTTCCTGAACACGGTGTACGGCGCCCACACCATCGCGACGTCGCCGTCGACCTCGATCGCCGGATCGCGGATTTCCTCGCGGTAGCGATCGGCCTCGGCCTTCATGCCGGCGGCGAAATCGGCCCAGCTGAGGTGCTTGACCCCGCGCTTTCCGTTGGCGCCCTCATACGCGACCGTCGCGCCGCCCTCCGGCCGGGTGACGGCAAGGATCGCCGCGCCGTCTTCCTTCTCGAGCGCGGCCAGCATGGTGTCGATCGGCACCATCACCCCGGCCTCCTCGGTGCCGGGCGGGGGCAAGGCGGTGCCCTTCACGATCGGCTGGACCGGGGTGATCTGGAGCGCGAGGAGCAGGGGGAGGAGGATGATCGTCATATCGGACCTTTCAATTCCTCCCCGAGCTTGGCTCGGGGAGGGGGACCATGCGAAGCATGGTGGAGGGGGCACTGATGATGCTCAGGGATGTAGCGCCTAAAGGTAGCGCCGATGCAGTGCGGCAATCGCGGCGGTTGCGCCGTGCGATGAGCCTGCCGGAGGTGTTGCTGTGGCAGGAACTGCGCAAGCGTCCGGCCGGTCTGAAGTTTCGGCGCCAGCATCCGAGCAGCCGGAGCAGCCTGGATTTCTACTGCGGGGATGCGCGATTGATGATCGAGGTCGATGGCGAAGCGCATTCGGCGGGCGATCGTCCGCTGCGTGATGGTGCGCGCGATGCCTGGTTCTCGGCAAAGGGAATCGCGACTCTGCGCGTCCCGGCGACCGACGTCTTGAAAGATCTGGATGCGGTCGTTCGCGGCGTCATCGCTGCGGCTGTCGCGCGCCTGCCCCTCCACCACCCGGCTGCGCCGGGCGGTCCCCCTCCCCGAGACAAGCTCGGGGAGGATTGAAGAAGGGCGCGGGCCTCTCACATCCGGAACACCCCGAACGCCGGGCGTTCGGGGATGGGGGCGTTGAGGGTG
>CAXTMT010000371.1:0-2128 GCA_964245355.1 uncultured Sphingomonadaceae bacterium | reverse complement strand
GCGCGGCGACGCCGCGACCTATCCCGGCGCCCCCGATCGCGGCGACGAAGGCTGGCAGCCCAAGGGCCGCAGCGACTATCATTGGCGCGACCGCGAGGCGGAGTTGATCCCGATCCGCAGTCACGATTTTCACTGACTGTAGTGACTCAGACCGGGTGCAGGGTTTTACAGCGGAAGCAAAGCGTCCTTCTATCGTCGTTCAGATAGCGCCTCGACGAGTTGAGAAACTTCCGGCGGCATCAGCGCGACGTCCAAGACCGACGCGGACTTCATCGGCACCAATTGCCGACCCAGTGACTTCCGCGCTCGGCGAGGCGGATTGAGCTTACGAACGGCTCGCTTGATTGCCGCGACCCGCTCGATCATTACTGCTGCCTGACGCAAGACATAATTCAGGCGGCTCATGGCCGTACTTAGTCCAACAGCAGCAACCGCGGCCATCTCCATGATCGTCGATCCGCGCCGTATCTCGGTGACCTGAAGCGCACCGGGAATCCCGATCGCATGCTCCAATGTATCGCACAGCGCAGCGACATGCTGATCGCCATAGTCACAATCGAAATAACAGAATGTGGTGGTGCCGTGTTCGAAGTCGCAGTCGATGAACTTGCAGTCGACAGAGGTGGAATCTCGCCATTCGCCGCTCTCGAAACGACAGCCTTGGAAGATGCTGCCCTCGATCTTGGCGAGCACGAAGTCCGACCCGGAAATGTCGCAATCATGCAAGCCCGTGTTACGGATCAACGTCTCGGTGAACTCGCAATTCTGTAGCGAAATGCCGCGGACCTGGCAGTCGGTAATGTTGGCTCCGTTGAACAGGCTGCGCTCCAGCCCGCCCTCGTCAGCATATTGCTCGCCGAAATCGGCTCCGGAATGGTCGCGATCCGGCCTGGCCCGTTTGCGGCGCGGCCCGCCCGATATCCTTCTCGATTGGCATAATCCCCAGTTATCCGACCCGTTAATGGTCCAGCATTAGGCATTTGCACACGTCTCGGAAAGTGCACTCTTCCGAAAGGCATTCGAACGCAGAATCGCATCCATTTTGAATAAATTGGGAGACGTCGATGATCGTAACTTTCGAGACAACCGCAGCGTATATCGAACGACTCCGTGTCAAACGAAATCCCTCAGAACATACGCTCCAGGCCTACAAGTCCGACCTTAGACATTATCGTGAGGCCCTCGCCACGCGGGATACCGATCACGCCACGGCTGAGGCTGTCCTTTCCTATATCGGTCACCTGACGGGTTCGGGCGCTGCGGCTCGTACCGTGCGTCGGCGTGTGGCATGCCTGCGTGGTTTCTATCGCGATTTGGCGCGCGAGAACATTATCGACAAATCTCCCTTCGTTGGCCTGGAGTTGCAATTACCCCGCGCGCGATCATTACCTAGGGGTATCTCACGGAGAGATACTCGGGCGTTAACATGCGAAGCTTGGCGCCGGTGCCGCGGCCATCGAAGCGCCAGAACGCTTCCCCCCTTCGCAGTTGCTGTTCTCGTCCTGATTTGCACGGGTGTGCGAGTTGGAGAATTGGTCAATCTCAGAAGTAACGACTTCCATTGCGACAACGGCGCGCTCCGTGTCCATGGCAAGGGTCAGCGCGAACGGTTCGTCTTTCTCGTTGATAAGGATCTTAGGAAACTAGTTGCCAAACTAGCCGATCGACGACCTAATCTTCCGCTTTTCGGACACGGAGAGGCGTCATGGTCAACTGATTGGGTGCGGCGCTCCCTGTATACATTCGCATCCGATGCCGGCGTCGCCAATAAGGTCACGCCACACATGCTGCGCCATACCTGCGCGACCTTGCTGCTGGAGGATGGTGTGGATCTGCGCTTCCTACAGCGTCTTCTCGGACATGAGAGTATCTCGACCACCGCCATCTATGCGCACGTCGGGGATGCGGGCCTTCAGCGCGCGTTGGAGAGCGCGAAGTTGCTTTCTCGGCTGAAAGAAGCTGCGTGAGTTCAGCAAGCCATCGGCTCCACAAGTTCAAACTCTCCTGAAGCGAGGCCTGACGTTCGTCCTGGCAATCTGAGGCCGGGCGTACCCTCCGTAGGGGCAGCGGCGCGATAACTCAGAATTATGCGCAGTTTCCAAAAGCTCGATATGGCTTCAACCGAATG
>CAXTMT010000370.1:366-2138 GCA_964245355.1 uncultured Sphingomonadaceae bacterium | reverse complement strand
GGCCGCATGCGCAGGAGATGGCTCCGGGCCGGTCCAATGCCATGGCGCCCAACAAGGCCGGCATGGACAACCAGAAGGGCGCGACGGGTGCCCAGCCGCGCGACAATCCCCGCGCCGCCGGCGATACCCGGCCGGGCAACGACACCGATCGCGGCCGCGACGGCAACCGCAATGCCGATAACGATCGAGGTCGCGGGCCGATGACGACCGGACAGGCGGGCGCTGCCGGAAAGCTGTCTGGCGATCAGCGCAGCCGGATTTCCACCGTGATCCGCGATCAGCACATCCAGCCGCAGACCAACATCAACTTCTCGGTGTCGGTCGGCACCCACGTGCCGCGGGAGGTCCGGTTCCATCCGCTCCCGGCTGAGATCGTCACGGTTTATCCCGACTGGCGCGGCTACGAGTTCTTTCTGGTCAACGACCAGATCGTGGTGGTCGACCCGCGCACGATGGAAATCGTGGCCGTGCTGGACGCCTGATCGTCCGCAATCGGCTTAAGCGTACCCAGGGGGCGGCCGTCGCGGTCGCCCCTTTCGCTGTTCGCGAACCAGATGAAACCATCGAAAACATCAGCTTGGCCGCAATTTCCGCCAATTCGCCGAAGCCGCCCGGTGCGCCGACGAGCGCCTTGAGGCTTTCCCTTCTGCCCGAGGTTACCTATAACCCCGGCAGTTTCGCCCGAAACCCGACATGCCGCGTCTTTGGTTTCGGGCATGGGCGGCCTCGCGCCGTCACTCACCGCCGCGACCGCCGGACGCCTTCAGATGCCGCAGACCATCTACGTGCTCAACGGGCCGAACCTGAACCTGCTCGGCATCCGCGAGCAGCAGATCTACGGCCATGCCACGCTGGCCGATGTCGAGACACTGTGCGCCGACACCGCCGCCGGCTTCGGTCTGGTTGCGGTGTGCAGGCAATCGAACCGCGAGGGCGAGCTGATCGACTTCATCCACGAGGCGCACGCCGCCGAGGCCGCCGGCCTCGTCATCAATGCCGGCGGCTACACCCACACCTCGATCGCGCTGCACGACGCGCTGGCCGGCGTGCAGCTTCCCGCGGTCGAGGTTCACGTCTCCAACGTGTACGCCCGCGAAAGCTTCCGCCACCACTCCTTTATCGCCAGGGCCTGCTTCGCGAGCCTGTGCGGCTTCGGCATCGAGGGCTACCGGCTCGCCATTACGGGCCTCGCCACCAGGATCGGCACCGCCGCCAAGGCCTGACGCCACCTTCTCATGAGAAAGTCCGGAAGACCGACATGGCAAACCCGCCTGACGACACGCCCGCCGCAAACGACAAGCCGCGCGACGACAGCGCGCTGATCCGCGAACTGGCCCTGCTGCTCGACGAAACCAATTTGACCGAAATCGAGATCGAGCGCGCCGGGCTGCGGGTGCGCGTCGCGCGCAATATCAGCATCGCCGCGGCGCTGCCGCCGACCTATCAGCCGGCGCCGGCGGCCGCTGCCGCGATCGCGGCGGCGCCGGTCGATATCGCCAAGCATCCGGGCGTGGTGCCCTCGCCGATGGTCGGCACGGTGTATTTCGCATCGCAGCCCGGCGCCAAGCCGTTCGTCGAGGTCGGCCAGCACGTCACCACCGGCGAGACGCTGCTGATCATCGAGGCGATGAAGACCATGAACCAGATTCCGTCGCCGCGCGCCGGCACCGTCACGCAGATCCTGGTCGAGGACGGCCAGCCGGTCGAATACGGCGAACCGCTGGTGGTTATCGAGTGATGCAGGCTTTGGCTGATTGCACCGCCTTCACCTC
>CAXTMT010000370.1:0-343 GCA_964245355.1 uncultured Sphingomonadaceae bacterium | reverse complement strand
GGGGTGGGCGCCCCCCCCCCCGCGTCGAGAAGCAGGTGACGTTGCAACGCCCCCTCACCCCGACCCTCTCCCCGCATGCGGGGAGAGGGAGAGACGCCCATGTTCGATAAAATCCTGATCGCCAATCGCGGCGAGATCGCCCTGCGGGTGCTGCGCGCCTGCAAGGAGCTCGGCATCGCAACCGTCGCGGTGCATTCCACCGCCGACGCCGACGCGATGCATGTGCGGCTCGCCGACGAGAGCGTCTGCATCGGGCCGCCGCCGTCGAAGGACAGCTACCTCAATATTCCCGCGCTGCTGGCGGCCTGCGCCTCGGGCGCGGCGATGGATGCGGCGTATGACC
>CAXTMT010000369.1:0-2140 GCA_964245355.1 uncultured Sphingomonadaceae bacterium | reverse complement strand
TGCTGTTGAGCGGCCTGGCTTGGCTGTCGCAGCTCTCCATGCGATAGGCGCCACCCTCGACCGGCACCGCGGGGCGGGTGCGGTCGACGCGGTGCTTGATCGCGCTCTTGGCCTTGGTCGCCAGCCATTCGGCCGCCAGCATCCGCATCCCCGCGTTGCGCAGCCGCCGATCGCCGCGCACGAGCCCGACCGCGATCGTCGCCCAGCACAGCGCGTACAGCGGCGGCTGATCGGCGAGGTCGCTGACGGTGCCGAGCGCGCGGACGATGCGCGTGTTTCGCCAGCGGCCGGCGACCTGCGCGGTCTTCAGATCGGCGCGCTCGGTCTTCGTCACGGGCCGCGCCATCAGGCGGTGATCGGCGCGGTGGATCCCAATCGGCGATCGAGCGTCGCGGCGAGTTGCTCGCGGTCGAGCGCGCCTTCCCAGCGGGCGACGACGATCGTCGCCACCGCATTGCCGACGAAATTGGTGAGGCTGCGGCACTCGCTCATGAAGCGGTCGACGCCGAGGATCAGCGCCATCCCCGCGACCGGGAGCGGCGGGACGATCGAGAGCGTCGCGGCCAGCGTGATGAAGCCCGCCCCGGTCACCCCCGCCGCGCCCTTCGACGAGAGCATCGCGACGCCGAGCAGCAGGAGCTGCTGGCCGAGGTTCAGGTGGATGCCCACCGCCTGCGCGATGAACAGAGCGGCAAGCGTCATGTAGATGTTGGTGCCGTCGAGGTTGAAGCTGTAGCCGGTGGGGACGACGACGCCGACCACCGATTTTTCGCACCCCGCCGCCTCCATCTTGGCGACGAGGCTGGGGAGGGCGGCTTCGGACGACGAGGTGCCGAGCACCAGCAGCAGTTCGGGCGCGATGTAGCGCAGCAGCTTCAGGATCGAGAAGCCCGCGAGCCAGCCGACGAAACCGAGCACGACGAGGACGAAGAGGAGGGAAGTGAGATAGAAGGTCGCGACCAGCCCGAGCAGGCTCGCCAGCGCGCCGACGCCGTACTGGCCGATGGTGAAGGCCATCGCCCCGAACGCGCCGATCGGCGCCGCGCGCATCAGGATCGCGGTGACGCGGAACACCACTGCGCTCGCCGCCTCGACCAGATCGGCGACCGGCTTCGCGCGCTCGCCGACGAGGCTGATGCCGATGCCGGTGAGGATCGCGACGAGCAGCACCTGCAGGATGTCGCCGCCGGACAGCGCGCTCAGCATCGTCTCGGGGATGATCGCGAGCAGGAAGCCGGTGACGGTGCGATCGTGCGCCTTGGCGGCATAATCGGCGACCTTGCCGGCATCCAGCGTGTGCGGATCGACGTGCATCGCCGCGCCCGGCTGGATCACATTGGCGACGATGAGCCCGAGGATCAGCGCCAAGGTCGAGAAGAAAAGGAAATATCCGAAGGCCTTGGCGGCGATCCTTCCCAGCGATCCGAGTTCGCGCAGATGGGCGATGCCGCTGACGATCGTCAGGAAGATCACCGGCGCGATGATCATCCGCACCAGCTTCACGAAACCATCGCCCAGCGGTTTCAGCGCGACGGCGGCCTTCGGTTCGAAATGGCCGAGCGCCACGCCGAGCAGGATCGCGACGATCACCTGGAGGTAGAGATGCTGCCAGAGCGGCTTGCGCGCCCGAGGGTCACCGGGGGGAATGACGGTTGCCGGTGCCTCCATCGCTCGCCCCCTCGCGTTGGTGGGTCCGCCGGGACTCGAACCCGGGACCTACAGATTAAAAGTCCGTTGCTCTACCAACTGAGCTACGGACCCGACCAAGCCGCGCCTCTACGCAGAGGGGCGCGGCCGGGTCAACCGCGCGTGGAGATGGCGGACCGCGAGGGCGGTGCGGGGGAGGCGCCAATCGGCGGCGATCTCGGTCAGCGGATCGAGCACGAAGCGGCGGTTCGCGAGGTGGATGTGGGGAATATTGAGGGTGCGGGTTCGGACCCGGCCGCCGCTCCACAGCAGGATATCGAGATCGAGGATGCGATCCCCCCAGCGCTGGCCGGATCGCCGACCGAACCGGCGCTCGATCGCTTTGAGTTCGGCGAGGACGGCAGGCGGCGGCAGATCGGCCTCGATCAGCGCGGCGGCATTGGCGAAGCGGCGGCGGGCGGGGCCAAGCGGCGGGGTGGTGTGGATGGTGGAG
>CAXTMT010000368.1:753-2148 GCA_964245355.1 uncultured Sphingomonadaceae bacterium | reverse complement strand
CGGCGACGTTGATCCCCGACGACAGGCCGAGGCACAGCCCCTCCTCGTCGAGCAGCCGCCGCGTCCACGCCCAGCCCTCGTCGTCGCCGATACGAAACTGGGTGTCGACCGGCGCGCCTTCCAAATTGGCGGTGATCCGGCCCTGACCGATCCCCTCGGCGACCGACGAACCTTCGCTGCGCAGCTCGCCATGCGCATAATAATCGTAAAGCGCTGCGCCGTGCGGGTCGGCGAGGCCGATGCACACCGCCTCGTCCTTCGCTTTCAAGCCCATTCCCACCCCCGCGAGCGTGCCGCCGGTGCCGACCGCGCAGATAAATCCATCGACCCGCCCTTCCATCTGCGTCCAGATCTCTTCGGCGGTGCCGGTGATGTGGGCACGGCGGTTGGCGATATTGTCGAACTGGTTGGCCCACACCGCGCCGGGCGTCTCATCGGCAAGCCGGCGCGAGGTGTGAACGAAGTGGCACGGCGATGAAAAAGGCGCTGCGGGGACCAGCACCAGCTCGGCGCCGAGCGCGCGCAGCGTGTCCATCTTCTCGCGGCTCTGCGTTTCGGGCATGACGATCGTCGTCTTGTAGCCGCGCGCGTTGGCGACAAGGGCGAGGCCGATGCCGGTGTTGCCCGCCGTTCCCTCGACGATCATGCCGCCCGGCGCGAGCTGCCCCTTCGCCTCGGCATCCTCGATGATCGCCAGCGCGGCACGGTCCTTGACCGACGCACCCGGATTGGCAAACTCGCATTTGCCAAAAATGTCGCCGTCCGCCGCCTCGCTCGGCCCCTTGAGCCGCACCAGCGGGGTGTTGCCGATCAGCGCGATGGTATCGGGAAGGCTGTGCATCGCCGCTCCATGCGCGCCGCGCGTGTGCGAGGCAACGCCAGCTCCCCTGTCGGCGCCCCAAGCGGTGCTTTTTGACGGTGGTGTGACGGGTGACCTTGACGATGTATGCTGCATGCGCGAAGCAATCGCCATGAAGAGCCACCTCCTCCTGTCCGCCGCGGCCTTGCTGTCGCTCGCCGCCTGCAGCCAGTCATCGAAGCCGGAGGTGGTCGACACCAATCCCGATCCGATGGCGAATGCGCTGGCCAACAGCGGCCCGGTCGAGCTGCCGCCGGCGATCAAGGCCGACAAGACGATGCGCTGCAAGGATAACAGCCTGGTCTATGTCACCTTCTTCGAGGGCGACAAGCAGGCCGTGGTCAAGACCAGCAAGACCGGCACCCCGACCCAGCTGAAGGCCGAAAAGGCGGGCGAGCCGTTCACCGCCGACGGCGGGTGGAAGATGACCGGCACGCCGTCGAGCGTCACGCTGACCGAACCCGGCAAGGCGGCGCTGAGCTGCAAGGCGTGACATAAACCCTTCTCCCCCCTGTGGGAGAAGGTTGCGCCCGAAG
>CAXTMT010000368.1:0-743 GCA_964245355.1 uncultured Sphingomonadaceae bacterium | reverse complement strand
TGTGTTTTTTGGTGGCCCCCTCTGGGGGGGGTTGGGGGGGGCCCGCCCCCCCCCCCCGCGCCCCCATACAGTCGTGCCCTCGCCCTTCCGCCGCTGCGCGGCTCCCTCTCTCTCCCACAAGGGGAGAGGGAAGGTCTTGCCTCTCTTCCCCCCACACGCCACCCTGCCCGGGTGACCACGATCCTCGATCCGCAGATGGTCCTCGGCGCCTATGCGGTAGGCGTGTTCCCGATGGCCGACGCGCGTGACGCTGCCGGCGTCTATTGGGTCGAGCCGCAGCGGCGCGCGATCATGCCGCTGGGCGGCTTCCGCCTGTCGCGATCGCTCAGGAAGACGATCGCCACCGAGCGTTTCCGCGTCACCGCCGACCAAGCGTTCGGTCGGATCGTCCAGCTGTGCGCCGAATCGGTCGAGGATCGCCCCGAGACCTGGATCAACGCCGGCATCGAGCGCGCCTTCGCCACCCTCCACGCGATGGGCTTCGCGCACTCGATCGAGTGCTGGGAGGACGATACGCTGGTCGGCGGCCTCTATGGCCTGGCGCTCGGTCGCGCGTTTTTCGGCGAGAGCATGGTCAGCCGGCGCACCGACGCGTCGAAGGTCGCGCTCGCCTGGCTGGTCGCGCGGATGAAGGCGGGCGGGTTCACCCTGCTCGACTGCCAGTTCCAGACCCCGCACCTCGCCTCGCTCGGCGCGGTCGAGATCGCCCGCGCCGATTACGTGGCATTGCTGGGCGCGGCGCT
>CAXTMT010000367.1:0-2148 GCA_964245355.1 uncultured Sphingomonadaceae bacterium | reverse complement strand
CCGGCGGCCTGACCCGCGCGCTGCTCGGCGCCGGAGCGCGCGTCGTCGCGGTCGAGCGCGACCGCCGCTGTCAGGCACCGCTCGCCGAACTGGCCGAGGCCGCCGATGGCCGGCTGACCGTGATCGAGGGCGATGCGCTGGCGATCGACGAGGTCGCACAAGTCGGCCGGGGCGCGCACATCGTCGCGAACCTGCCCTACAATGTCGGCACCGCTTTGCTCGTCCGCTGGCTCGGCGGCGACGCCTGGCCACCGTTCTGGGCGAGCCTGACATTGATGTTCCAGAAGGAAGTCGCCGAGCGGATCGTCGCCAAGCCCGATACTTCGGCCTACGGGCGCCTCGCCGTGCTGGCGCAGTGGCGTACCGAGGCGCGCATCGCCTTCACCGTCAACCGCGCCGCGTTCGTGCCGCCGCCCAAGGTGACCTCCGCCGTGGTTCATATCGTGCCGGGGACGATGCCCGAGGGGGTGTCGTTCGCCGTGCTGGAGCGGATCACCGCCGCCGCCTTCGGGCAACGGCGCAAGATGCTGCGGCAGAGTTTGAAGGGGATGCCGGGTGCGCTCGACGCGCTGGAGCGGCTGGGAATCGATACGGCGCGGCGCGCGGAGACACTGGCCGTCGAGGATTTCGTCGCGGTGGCGCGGGTACTGACAAAACCGTCATCCTGACGAAGGTCAGGATCCCTTATCGCTGCAATCGCAAGGGAGCGCGAAGGGATGCCGGCCTTCGCCGGCATGACGATTCAGTCGATTTCGATCATCCCTATCAGGGCTTGGAGGTGGCCGCTTCCTGGCCCTTCACCGGCACCTTCGTGTTGGCCTGCGCGGTGACGACGGCCAGCGGCGGACCCTTGGCGATCGCGGCGGCCAGCGTCGCGGCCGGCGGACAATCGCCCTTGCAGAGCGTGTGGATGCGGCCGAGATTCGTCTTGGCGATGTCGATCGCGCCCTTCTGGACGAGCGCGATCCCCTCGCCCGACAGCGCCAGAATATCGTTGGGCTCGATCGCCAGCGCCTCGCGGTAGAAGCGCACCGCCTTGCCGGGCAGCTTCTGCGCGTTCGCCACCGTGCCGAGCGCCACATAAGCGGCGCGGTTGCGCGGATCGACGGCGAGCGCGGTTTCGAGAATATCCTCGGCCCCGGTCAGATTGCCGGCGCGGTAGGCGGCTTGGCCCTGCGCCACCAGCGCCATGCTGCGCGGATCGATCTGATCGTCGGGCTTCTGCCCTTCGACGCTCGACGAGACGGTGACGAGCACGAACGCCAGAGCGAGCGCGGCGGGCGAGAAACGCATTACTTTCTCCCAAAGGGGGGACACGATCGTCCGCCTAACACGGCGCACGGAGCCGTGCGACGAAAAAGCCGTCCGTCCCGTCGCGCGCCGGGCTCAGCAGAGTGCCCTGCGCGCCCATGCTGCCGAAAGAGGAAGGCTCGATGTCCCAGCCGACATATAAAGCGCGGAAAGCAGCGATCTGCGCCTCGCCCTCCTCGGGCAGCAGCGAGCAGACCGCGTAAATCAGGGCACCGCCGGGGCGGACGAGCGGCGCGGCGAGTTCCAGGACATAGGCCTGCGTCTTGGTAAGCCGCGCGAGCCGATCGGGCGTCAGCCGCCAGCGCGCCTCGGGATTGCGCCGCCAGGTGCCGCTGCCCGAACAGGGCGCATCGACCAGCACGATATCGGCTTGCCCGATCAGGTCGGCGAGCCCTTGCCGCTCGCGATTGCCGTCGAGCAGGCGGGTTTGGATGTTAGTTGCTTCGGCGCGCGCGGCGCGCGGGGTGAGGCGGGAGAGACGGGCTCGGTCGATATCGCAGGCTATGAGTCGGCCTTCGCCCGCCATCGCCGCGGCGAGCGCCAGCGTCTTGCCGCCCGCGCCGGCGCACAGGTCGATCACCGTCTGGCCCGGTCCCGCTTCGCAGGCTTCCGCGATCAACTGACTGCCCTCGTCCTGTACCTCGAACAGCCCGGCCTGATAATCGGGCATCGCCTCGACCGATGTGCCGGCCGGCAGGCGGAAGGCATCGGCGGCGAGCGTACCGGGGGTGGCATCGGATAGGCGAGCGAGCAGATCGGCGCGGCTGGTCTTGAGGCGGTTGGCACGCAGATCCAGCGGGGCGCGGTCGAGCAGGCTGGCGACGATCGCGAAATTAT
>CAXTMT010000366.1:1729-2153 GCA_964245355.1 uncultured Sphingomonadaceae bacterium | reverse complement strand
ATCAGACGATAATAGGGAACACCGACCAGCCGGTCGCGCAGCGCCACCGCATTGATCGCGAGCAGGAAGAGCGCGGCCACGGAAATCGCGGTCGTCGCCCAGAGGAGGCCGGGTGCCTCCAGCGGCGGCTCGGGCAGATCGATCGGCGACGGGGTTTGATGGGGCATGATCGTTCCTCAGAACTGATAATAGATGAAGGGCGCAACCCCTTCGAAACGCATCGCATCCACCACCATGATCGTCACCCCGGCGATCCCGCCGAGCGCCCAGCCCGGCAGCAGCCGCAGCCGCAACGCCAGCCCCACCCTCTTCCGCCCCAATTCGCGGAGTGCAACCGCTCCGCGCCGGCGAAGGCCACTCCTTTTTCTGGCGCCGCCTGCACTCTCTCTCGGGCATCATTCCCATCGGCGCATTCCTGGTCGAG
>CAXTMT010000366.1:396-1719 GCA_964245355.1 uncultured Sphingomonadaceae bacterium | reverse complement strand
GCCAGCCCCAGCATTATCAGCCCCAGCGCCAGCGGCGTCATCGTCACCACCGCGACGTCCGTGCCCGCGAACAGCCCGTGGAGATAGGTCATCGCCCCGCCGAAGCTCTCGGCGCGGAAGAAAATCCACCCCAGCACCACGACGTGGAAGGTGATCAGCAGCCCCGCCCACGCCGGCAGCCTCGGCCAGCCGGCGGGCCGATAGCGATCCCAGATCCGCTCCAGTCCCAGCACCCCGCCGTGCAGCCCGCCCCAGATGACGAAGGTCCACTTCGCGCCGTGCCACAGCCCGCCGAGCAGCATCGTCGTCAGCAGATTGACGCATTGCCGCGCGAAGCCGCGCCGGTTGCCGCCCAGCGCCTCGATGTAGAGATAGTCGCGCAGCCAGCTCGACAGGCTGATGTGCCAGCGCCGCCAGAAATCCTGCAGGCTCGTCGCGCGATAGGGCTGATTGAAATTCAACGGAAATTTGTAGCCGAGCAGCGCGGCGATGCCGATCGCCATGTCCGAATAGGCCGAGAAATCGCAGTAGATCTGCACCGCATAGCCGTAAGCGGCGGCGATCAGATCGATCCGGCTGTGCCCGGCGGGATCGAAGAACACCGGATCGACAAGGCCGGTCGACAGCTCGGAGGCGACCACCGCTTTCTTGAACAGCCCCCAGACGATCAGCACGAGGCCGATCGACGCCTGATCGCGGGTGAGCTTCGGCGCTTCCCTGAACTGGGGCAGCAGGTCCGACCCGCGCACGATCGGCCCGGCGACGAGGTGCGGGAAGAAGGACATGAGCAGGGTGATGTCGAGCAGATCGGCGGCGGCGATGCGGCGGCGCCAGACGTCGATCAGATAGCTCATCCCCTGGAAGGTGAAGAAGGAGACGCCCACCGGCAGCACGATCTGCATCAGCGGCATGTCGCGCGCGAAACCGATGCCGGCGAGCAGCCCGCCAAGTTGCTCGAGGAAGAAGTCGTAATATTTGAAGACGCCGAGGACGCCGAGATTGCCGGCGACGCCGAGCAGCATGATGGCCTTGCGCCGGCCCTCGATCCACGTCCGCGCGACGAGCGCCGCGCAGCCCCAGTTGAGCAATGCCGATCCGATCAGCAGCGCGACGAACCGCCAGTCCCACGCGCCGTAGAACACCCACGAGGCGAGCAGCAGCAGGATCTTGCGCCACTCGTTCGAGGCGTTGGCGGACCAGACGATCGCGAAGACGGCGGGGAAGAAGAGGCCGAAAGTCAGCGTGGGGAAAAGCATTAGAGCCCTCTCCCCTTCAGGGGAGAGGGTTGGGAGAGGGGGCGAGCGCAGCAAGCGCCGGCATCAT
>CAXTMT010000366.1:0-368 GCA_964245355.1 uncultured Sphingomonadaceae bacterium | reverse complement strand
ACTTTTCGCGCCCTGGGCGTGGTGGGGTGGGGGGGTGGGGCGGGGGGGCGAGCGCAGCAAGCGCCGGCATCATCTGTGACCGACTCTCCCTCTCCCCCGAAGGGGAGAGGGAGATTGGCAACCCTCACTTCCCCGCCGCCGCGTCTAGGTCCGCCTGCAGCCGCTGCGCCACCTCGCGGCCACCGGCGGCGGTATAGTGAACATAGTCGCTGCGCATCAGCGGCGGGGTCGTGCGGGTCCAGCGCAGCGCGTAGCAGCGGCCGCCGAGGCGCGCCTGCCAGTCCCAGAAGGCGACGTGGAGCGAGCTGGCGACGCGGCGCTGCACCTCGCGCACCAGTCGGTTCGCCTCGACGAAATCGACCCATGCC
>CAXTMT010000365.1:0-2153 GCA_964245355.1 uncultured Sphingomonadaceae bacterium | reverse complement strand
GGGCGAATATTGGGCGGGCCGCGCCGCGCAGGCGGCGGGCGATGCGGCGGGTGCCACCACCCACTTCGCCAATGCCAGCCGCCAGGTCGATCAATTCTACGGCCAGCTCGCGACCGAGCGGCTCGGCCGCGAGATCACCGTGCCCGCCGATCCGCCCGCGCCGGTCATCCCGCCCGAACGCCGCCTCGCCTTCCGGCAGAGCGAGATCGTCCGCGCCGCCCGCCTGCTCGGCCAGGCGCGCCGTTGGCAGGATCAGAGCCTTTTCGTCCGCAAGATCGGACTGGATGCGACGAGCGACAGCGATCATGTTCTGGTCGACGATCTGGCACGCGAACTTGCCCGCCCCGATCTCGGCGTCATCGCCTCGCGCCAGGCGCGCGTCTCGGGCACACGCGATCCGCTGCGCACCGGATTCCCGACCGTCGCCGTGCCAACCGCCTGGGAAAGCCACTGGACGATCATCCACGCCCTCACCCGCCAGGAAAGCCAGTTCGACGCGCAGGCGATGAGCCCGGTCGGCGCCCGCGGCCTGATGCAGCTGATGCCCGCCACGGCCCGCGAAGAAGCCGGCAAGCTCGGTTTGCCGTGGGACTTATCACGACTCACCGAAGACACCGGTTATAATGTTGAAATCGGCGGCGCTTTCTTCGATCGAATGTTGAATTACTTCAAGGGAAGTTATGTGTTGGCGATCGCAAGCTACAATGCCGGCCCCGGGAATGTTAACAAGTTTATCCGGGCAAACGGCGATCCACGCGATCCAAACGTGGATGTCGTCGATTGGATCGAAGCAATTCCCTTTCAGGAAACAAAGACTTACGTGCAAAAAGTGCTTGAGAATGCGGTCGTCTACGATCTATTCAACCCGGCCCGGACCCGCACCTCGAACCGGGATCGTCTGACTTTTTATCTTGGAAGATCGTCGAAAGGGTGAAAAGTGTGGACCGTCCGATCGGATAACGTCCTTATCCAGACGGGTGTGTATTTTCTAGCGAGTGACGTCCATCCATGTCCAAACCTGTTCTCACACCCGTTGCGTCCAACGGACGCAGCCGTAATTTTGCGGAAACCCATCGCAAGATGATCGAGGCCGCCGTTCGGCTCGTTTCCCTGCGCGGTCTGGACGGCCTGTCCGTCGCCTCGCTCGCCCGCGAGATGGGCATCAACCGCACGACGATGTATTATCATTTCGACAGCCGCGAGACCCTCGTCGCCGCGGTGAAGCGCTGGCTGGGCGAGCAGCTCTCGCACTGGGTCGAACCCGACAAGCCGCAACGCAGCCGCCTCGACGACAAGACCCGCTTCGTCCTCGACCATCCCGAAATCCTCGGCATCTGGATCGAGGATTTCGTCTCGCCCGGCAACATCCGCGATCGCTATCCGCAGTGGGACGAACTGGTCGATCGGCTCGATGCGCACATGCAGGATCAATTCCCCGACGAAAATGTCGATGTCGAAGTCCATGCGACCATCCTGCTCACCGCCGCCGTCATTGCGCCGCGCGTGTTCAAGAACAGCGTCCACCCCGAAGAGAGCAACGCCCGCATCGTCGAACGCTTCCGCGTCGAGCAGGAGCGCCTGCTGGGCCACAATCGGCTGTACCACGCCAAGGATTGAGCGCACCGTTCACCGCCTGCGGCTGGTCGTGCGCGCCGAGGCGGATTATGCAGCGCGAAAGTCTCCCTCCGGAGGGTTCGTGATGGCCCGCTTTGCCTCCTTTGCCGCTCTGTCGCGATCGAAGCGCCGCGCCAGACGATATGACCGACTTCGATCATGCCTATCTGACCGGGCTTTATGCGATGCAGCCGGACAATTCGGGCGCCGCGCAGAAGCAGCAGATCGTCGGCCGGATCAACCGGGACCTCGACAGGACGACGGCGCGCTGACGCCGACGCCCCTCCCCGACGAGCGCCGCCGCCGCATCGCGCGTGCCGCCACCCTGGACCAGGGCATGAGCCGCGCCATAAGGATCGCGCGACAGCGGTTCGGCGGGATCGTGGGTGGCGAGGAAGGTCGAGCGCGCCGGTCTCGGTATCCCGCCGTCGATGCGGATGGCCACCGCCACGGCGCCGCCACGGATCGCGCGCAGGCCGAGGCCGGCCGGCATCTACAGCCGCCGCCCCTCGCGCCCGGCGAGCTCGACGACATAGTGC
>CAXTMT010000364.1:0-2154 GCA_964245355.1 uncultured Sphingomonadaceae bacterium | reverse complement strand
AGAGCAGCATGTAGAGCGGGCTGCCGTGCTGGAGATACTGGTTGAGCGACTGGATCGCGCTGCCCCAGCGCGTGTCCGCCGACACGTTCTTACCCGCGAACTGCGAGATGGTCAGCGGCAGGAGGAGCAGCGACGAGGCGAAGATCGGCGGGATCACGCCGGCGGTATTGAGCTTCAGGGGCAAATGGCTGCGGTCGGCCTGCATGCCGCGCTGGGTCTGGCGCTTGGGATATTGGATCAGGATACGCCGCTGCGCCCGCTCCATGAAACAGATGAACAGGACAAGGACCACGACCGCGGCGATAACGCCCAGGATGATACCCGGGTTGACCGACCCCGACCGACCGCTCTCCATCAGGTTGACGATCGTTGAGGGCAGGTTGGCGACGATGCCGGCCATGATGATCAGCGAAACGCCGTTGCCGATGCCGCGGCTGGTGATCTGTTCGCCCAGCCACATCAGGAACATCGTTCCGCCGATCAACGACACGACGGCGGCGACACGGAACAGCATCCCCTGCACGACGATGGCCTGGATGCCCTGGTTGGCGCCGATCGTTTCCAGCCCGACGGCGATGAAATAGCCTTGGATCGCGGTCAGCAGCACGGTGCCGTAGCGGGTATATTGGTTGAGCTTCTTGCGCCCGCTCTCGCCTTCCTTCTTGATCGCCGCCAGTTGGGGCGACAGCGAGGTCGCGAGCTGCACTACGATCGACGCCGTGATGTACGGCATCACGCCGAGCGCGATCAGCGACATGCGCTTCAACGATCCGCCCGAAAAAGTGTTGAAGAAATCCAGCACGCCGCCCGACGTCTTCTGGCTGAGCAGCCCCAGCGCGGTCGGATCAACGCCGGGCAGCGGGACAAAGCTGAGCAGCCGGAAGACGATCAGCGCGCCGATGGTGAACCACAAGCGTTTCTTGAGGTCGGTCGCCTGCGCGAACTTCGACAGGCTGATGCCCTGCTGCATGCGGTCGGCTGCGGATGCCATCGTCGGTGTGTGTCCTGAAACCAGAAGCGGCGGGATGCGTTGTGACCCGCCCCGCCGCTCATATAGGCGCGACTTGCGCCATGTCTAACCGCCCTTAGCAATCGCTTCCGGCTTACGCCTTGAACGACGCCTTACGCGCCTGGCGCTCCTTGTACTTGACGCCCTTCTTGGCGGCGGCCTTGTCGGCGGCGGCGATGACCTCGATCACCGAGACCGAGCCGCCCGCCTTCTCGACCGCCTCGATCGCGCCCTTCGACGCGCCGGCGACGGTGAAGGTCAGGACCGTGGTCAGCTCGCCCTTGCCGAGCAGCCGCACGCCGTCCTTGCCACCGCGCGCAAGCCCAGCGGCCTTGAGCGCGGCGTGGTCGAGCGACGCGTTCGCCTCGATCTTGCCGGCGTCGATCGCCTTCTGGATCGCGCCCAAATTCACCTCGGCATAATCCTTGGCGAAAATGTTGTTAAAGCCACGCTTCGGCAGCCGCATGTGGAGCGGCATCTGGCCGCCCTCGAAGCCGGCGATGCTGACGCCTTCGCGGCTCTTCTGGCCCTTCTGGCCGCGCCCGCCGGTCTTGCCCTTGCCCGAGCCGATGCCGCGCCCGACGCGGATCTTGGATTTACGCGCGCCCGGATTGTCGCGGATTTCATTCAGCTTCATGTTGCACTCGCTTTCGCTTTTGTCGCGCTGATGGGAGGGAAGGATGCGGGGCTCAGCCCTGCACCTCGACCATATGCTGCACCTTGCGGATCATCCCGCGCACCTCGGGACTGTCCTCCAGCTCCGAGACGCGGTGCATCTTGTTGAGGCCCAGCCCGATCAGCGTTGCGCGCTGGTCCTGCTGGCGGCGGATCGGCGAGCCGGTCTGCTTGATCTTGATCGTCGCCATCGTTCTACTCCACCAGCGCCGCGGCGTCGGCCTCGGCGACCTCCGCCGTCGCGCCATGGCCACGACCGAGCAGGTCGGCGATCTTCTTGCCGCGCCGCTGCGCCACCGCCTTGGGGCTGGTCTGGTCACCGAGCGCCTCGAAAGTCGCGCGGATCATGTTGTACGGGTTCGAGGTGCCGACCGACTTGGTCACCACGTCGGCGACGCCGAGCGACTCGAAAATGGCGCGCATCGGGCCGCCGGCGATGATGCCGGTGCCCTGCGGCGCCGAGCGCAGCG
>CAXTMT010000363.1:0-2165 GCA_964245355.1 uncultured Sphingomonadaceae bacterium | reverse complement strand
CGATATCGGCGGCGCCGTGCTCGCCTGCTTCGGCGGGGCGGGGGGGCAGCATGCCTGCCTTGTCGCCGAGGCATTGGGGCTGGAGCGGGTGATGATCCACCCGCTCGCCGGGCTGCTCTCGGCGCACGGCATCGGCCTCGCCCCGCGCGGACTGGTCCGCGATGCGACGCTCGGCGCGCCGTTCGACGATGATCTGGAGGCGGTGCTGGAGGTCGCCGTCGCCCGCCTCTCGACCGAGGCGATTGCCGAGCTCGGCGCACAGGGCATCGCCGGCGCCGCGACGATCACCGCCACCGCGCACATCCGCACCGCCGCGTCCGAAAGCCTGATCGAGGTGCCGGTCGCCGACGCCGCGACGATGCGCGCCGCCTTCGACGAAGGCCACCGCCGCCGCTTCGGCTTCGCGGGTGAGGGCGCGCTGGTGCTGGAAATGCTGCGGATCGAGGCGAGTGTGCCCTCCGACGTCGAAGACAACCCCGCCGATCTGCCCGAAACGAGCGCGCCGCCGATCGCCACCGTCCGCGCTTTTCTGGCAGGCGAATGGCGCGAGATGCCGGTGCTGGATCGTGACGGCCTCGCTGCCGGCTTCACGATCGTCGGCCCCGCGCTGGTGATCGACAGCGCCGCGACCACCGTGGTCGAGCCCGGCTGGGCGCTGACCGTGGATGCTCCGGGCAACCTGATCCTCCAGCGCCGCGAAGGTCTCGCCGCCGATGCCGCGAGCACCGCGCGCGATCCCGTCCGCCTCGAAATCTTCAGCGGACTGTTCATGGGGCTCGCCGAGGAGATGGGCGCCGCGCTCCAGCAATCGGCCGCCTCGGTGAACATCCGCGAGCGGCTGGATTTCTCGTGCGCTTTGTTCGACGCCGCTGGCAATCTCGTCGCCAACGCACCGCACATGCCTGTGCATCTGGGATCGATGGGCGACAGCATTCGCGCGATCGTCGCCGATCGCGGCGCGGCACACGACGGGCGCGGGCTGCGGCCGGGCGATGCCTATGCGCTGAACGCGCCTTATGCGGGGGGTACGCATCTGCCGGATATCACGGTGGTGATGCCGGTGTTCGTGCCCCCAAGATCCTCCCCTGCAAGGGGAGGTGGCCGCGAAGCGGACGGAGGGGTATCCCCGCTAACGGCGTGGGGGGGGCCGCGCGGGGGGCGGGTGGGCCCCCCCCCTCATGGCTGCGCCATGCCACCTCCCCTTGCAGGGGAGGATCGAATGGATGCCCCCGCTTTCTTCGTCGCCGCCCGCGGCCATCACGCCGATATCGGCGGGATCAGCCCCGGCTCGATGCCGCCCGACAGCCGCGACGTGCGCGAGGAGGGGGTGTTGCTCGACGATGTGCTGATCGTCGACGAAGGCCGGCTGCTCGAACCCGAATTGCGCGCGATCCTCGGCGGCGGCGGATGGCCGGCGCGCGATCCCGATCGCAACATCGCCGATCTGAAGGCCCAGGTCGCCGCCTGCACACGCGGCGCGGAGGGGCTGCTGCGGCTGGCCAGGGATCACGGGCTCGATGTCGTGCAGGCCTATATGGGCCACGTCCAGGCCGATGCCGAGGAAGCCGTGCGCGTGGCTGTAGGCGGGCTGAACGACGGCCATTTCCGCTACGAGATGGACGATGGCGCGGCGGTGGAGGTGCGCGTTACGATCGATCGCGCCGCCCGCAACGCCACGGTCGACTTCACCGGCACCAGCCCCCAACAGCCGAGCAATTTCAACGCGCCGAAATCGATCACCCGCGCTGCCGTGCTCTATGCCTTCCGCACGTTGGTCGACTCGGCCATCCCGATGAACGACGGCTGCCTCGCGCCGATCACCATCGTCGTGCCCGAGGGATCGATGCTCAATCCGCGCTTCCCGGCGGCGGTGGTGGCGGGCAATGTCGAGACGAGCCAGGTCGTCACCGATGCGATCTTCGGTGCGCTCGGCGCGATGGCTGGGGCACAGGGGACGATGAACAATTTCACGTTCGGCAATGCGCGCCACCAATATTACGAGACGATCGCCGGCGGCTCGGGCGCCGGGCCGGGCTTCGCCGGCACCAGCGTGATCCAGACCCATATGACCAACAGCCGCCTGACGGACCCGGAGATATTGGAAGCGCGCTTTCCGGTGCGGGTGGAGGAATTTTCGGTGCGCGCCGGATCGGGCGGAGCAGGGG
>CAXTMT010000362.1:0-2166 GCA_964245355.1 uncultured Sphingomonadaceae bacterium | reverse complement strand
GAAATGCTGAAACGGATCGGTGAATTTGGAAAGAAGAACAGCCAACAGCGCCAAATTCTGATGTCTCACCGCCCGGCTTCAAGACAAGTGTCCACAAGCGAGAGAGGTGGGTTGAAAGCCGATGGCGATGGCCCCGCAATAACCATAGCGCGGATTGAGAGAAAAAACATACCAAGGGGACGCCGTTGCAAATCTCACAACAGGTGGGTCATCAGGAAGAACTGGAACGACGAAGGAGTCGAGGGCACGATAGAGACCGTCTCCCAAAGCTTTTACAACAGCTTCCTTGCGGGTCCACACTTCGGTGAAAGCTGCGGCGCTTTGTCCGGCGGGCAGCAGTCTCAAGGCGTTGCGTTCCTCTGGGGCAAAGAAATCTGCGATCTGATCCTGTCCGTCGTCGGGATCGCAACGCTGCGCAAGATCGACACCGATATCGCGCTCCATGGCCAAGCCGATCAAGGCCAGTCGGCCGGACCGCGAGAGGTTGAACCGCACGCCAGGATGATCAACAAGAGCGGGTTTTCCGTTTGGGCCGGTTCCTAGCCGCAAATCCCCGGGCGAACGACCGACATATCGGCCAAGCAGGATGCGTAGGGCCGCGCGGCTCACTTCATATCGCACCCGGTCTTCCGTGCGGATGAACGCATCCGCTCGATCCTGCTCTTCTTTGGTCAGCGCCACGCAGCTTTGTTTGCCCCCGAGCAGGTCGACGCTCCAGATGTGGACGTCGTCCTTTTCGAGTGGAGGAGGTCGAAATTGGACCAGCGTGCCGACGTCGCGAAATGCCTTCCGGGCTTCGGTGATGCCGCGACGAGACTTGACATGTAGGGGCGAGCCGGACACGTGGTGCGGTCAGCCATATGCATATTGGCCGAGCTTCATGCTCCGGAAGTTTGGCAGGTCGATCTCCTTGATCAACTTCAGCCGTCGTTCGAACAGTTCTCGAGCATTGAAATTCTGGCCGTCATATACGGGAAAATAAAAGTTCCAGCCTTCCGGAAAGTCGTCGATCGTGTATTTTGTCTTCATCGTCCGGAACAAGGCGATCGGGATCAGGTGGAAAACCGCGTAACGGGCCTTGGTATCGCCACCCGATTCGATAATGTCCTTCACGCTGAGGTAGCCGTCACGCGTTGCGCGAAACGTTTCGTCGCTCGCCGAGGGCGGCAATACGATGCCGAAGTCGATCTCCGGCAAGCCGGCGCGCGAAAGCCACGTGATTACCTGGTTTTGCGCCGTATCGCTTTTCAGCTTCTTGTAATCCTCTCGTCGATCGAAGGTCTCGAGCGGGACGTAGACGCGATACGCCCCCGTCAGCCGCCCCGTCGCGGCGTCGACCGAGTGGGCGAACACCGCCGCCATCAAATCCTCGTCGGGCTTGCCGTCTTTGATGAATCGGCCGATCTCGAGGCCGTTAGGAAACTCCCAGGCGAAGCCCATAGTCCTCATGGTTTCGAACAGCTTTATCAGATCCCTGCGCCCCAGATCCTTGGCTGCGACGAGTAAGAGGTTGTCGTCGGCAAAATTGAGCGAACGAATTCCCGCGTTGCGATATTGCTCCAACATCGCAAGCGAATGATCGAGGCTCAATCGCTCAAACCTGGACCGCCGGCTCTCGCAGAAATCGCATTCACGCGGACAGCCGCGCGTGAAATAGATGAACCCGATCGGAAATCCGACTCCCTTGGGGACCGGACCATCATGACTGTCCACGTAGTCGTGCAGCCGAGGAAGCTTTTCGAACGCCGGATTGATCAGTTGCTCGAACGGATGCGAGTGGGGTCCGATCACATGCTGTCCACCGCGGTAGGCGGCGATCGCAGCGGGATCGCAATCGCCTATGAAGGCGAGATCAGCGCCGAACGCGAGATAGTCGTAAGGCCGGGCTTTGACGTCGGCACCGCCTACCATGATCTTGATGGCGGGCTTCACGCGCTTGATGTGTCTGATCAAATCCCAGATAATACCTGACTCGAAAGTAAAATGGCTGGATAACCCAACCCAGTCGGCCCCTTCTATTCGGTCATTGCAATATTCGAACGGAGACCCGACCCGCTCCACTTGGATCTTATATTGTTTTTCCCATGTCACGGTCTTGTAGATCGTCCGGTGGTTCGCGTCGTTGAGCCGGAGATCGAAAATGTCGACATCGGCGCCGAGGTCTCG
>CAXTMT010000361.1:0-2178 GCA_964245355.1 uncultured Sphingomonadaceae bacterium | reverse complement strand
GCGTGATGCTGGCGAGCAGGCGCACCCCGCCGCCGGTGCCGATGCCGGCCTGTCCGCGCTGCTCGCTCGAACCGCTGTGCCGGCCCAACGCGATCCAGGCCCGCCCGAAGATCGAGCGGTGGCTTGCCCGCCAGCTTGCCGGCTGAGCCGGCCCGGTGCGTCGCCACCTCAACACCATCTACGTCACCAGCGAGGACGCCTGGGTGCGCAAGGACGGCGCCAATGTCGTGGTCGAGGTCGAGGGCGTCGAGCGCGGTCGCGTACCGATCCACATGATCGGCGGCATCGTCTGTTTCACCCGCATCGGCATGTCGCCCGCGCTGATGGCGGCTTGCGCCGAGAACGGCGTCGCGATCTCCTTTCTTACGCCGCATGGTCGCTTCCAGGCGCGGGTCGAAGGGCCTAAATCGGGCAACGTCCTGCTGCGTCGCGCGCAGTACCGCGCCGCCGAGGATCCGGTGATCGCCGTGCCTTTCGTGCGCGGCATCGTCGCCGCCAAGGCCGCCAACCAGCGCACCGTGATCCGCCGTGCGCTGCGCGACCACCGCACCAGCCTGTCCGCCGCCGGCCTGGCTGCGCTGACCGAGGCGGAATTGCGGCTGGGCGATGCCGCCCGGCGGGCGTTGCTGACCACCGAGATCGCCTCGCTGCGCGGGATCGAGGGCGAAGCGGCGGGCGCGTATTTCGCTGCGTTCGATCATCTGGTGCGCGTGGACGACAGCGCGTTCCGCTTTGCCGGTCGCTCGCGTCGCCCTGCGTTCGACCGGCTCAACGCCTTGATGAACTTCCTCTATGCGATGCTCGGCCATGATTGCCGTTCGGCGCTGGAAAGTGTCGGTCTCGATCCGCAGGTCGGGCTGTTCCACGCCGATCGGCCGGGGCGGGCAAGCCTCGCGCTCAACCTTATCGAGGAGTTTCGGCCTGTGATCGCCGACCGCCTGGCGCTCAGCCTGATCAACCGCAGGCAGTTGTGTGCGCGTGATTTCGTCGTCGAGGAGGCTGGCGCGGTGGCGCTCAAGGACGATGCTCGAAAGGCCGTCCTCGCCGCATGGACCGAGCGCAAGAAGGAGGAACTGCGCCATCCGTTTCTGGGCGAGGCCGTGACGCTGGGGCTGGTGCCGCACATCCAGGCGCAGCTGCTCGCACGGCATATGCGCGGCGATCTCGACGGTTATCCGCCGTTCATCTGGAGATAGCGATGCTGATGCTCGTGACCTATGACGTGAGCACCGCGACGGCGGCGGGCCGGCGCAGGTTGCGGCGTGTGGCCCGCACGTGCCTCGATCGCGGCCAGCGGGTGCAGAATTCGGTGTTCGAATGCGAGGTCGATCCGGCACAATGGGCGATGCTCCGTGTCGCGCTGCTCGGTGAGATCGATCCGGACGAAGACAGCTTGCGCTTCTATGCGCTGGGCGCGAAGGGACGCGACCGCGTGGAGCACATTGGGACCAAGCGCGTGATCGACCTGACCGGCCCGCTCGTCCTGTAGCCCCGCGCGAACCGCCATCGGCAGCGATCCAGCCGACCGTTCGCGCAAAGGCCAAGGCATTGCGAACGCGCGCAAATTGGTAATATGTGGAGTTGACCCGGCGCATGACGACGCGTGGCCGCAGTGGTTCGCGCGAACATGTGTATTGTACCTTCCTTCTCATTGTGTTGAAGCGCCGCCGTCGCCCCCCGCGCGGGGGCGTGGATCGAAACACGAGGGGCAGGCGTACGACGCCGTGGCCTGCAGTCGCCCCCCGCGCGGGGGCGGGGATCGAAACGGGGGAGCGTGGCGGCTTGCGTCGAGCGCCGCCGTCGCCCCCCGCGCGGGGGCGTGGATCGAAACAATAATGTCCCTTTCAATTAATTTCGGACGATTGTCGCCCCCCGCGCGGGGGCGTGGATCGAAACGCAGGGCGCGGATATCGCCACCCCGGCCGGGGCGGTCGCCCCCCGCGCGGGGGCGTGGATCGAAACGAGCTGGACTAGGATGCGTCGGTGTCCGGCCTCGATGTCGCCCCCCGCGCGGGGGCGTGGATCGAAACGATAGCCGCCTACCTGTCGATGTTGGGGGAGACAGGTCGCCCCCCGCGCGGGGGCGTGGATCGAAACCTGAACGCCATGCATATGAGCGCCCAGATCAGGTCGCCCCCCCCGCGGGGGGGGGGATCGAAACGTCGGCGGCGGGTCCTG
>CAXTMT010000360.1:0-2178 GCA_964245355.1 uncultured Sphingomonadaceae bacterium | reverse complement strand
CCCCTAACCCCTCCCCTGAAGGGGAGGGGCCTACCATTGCGGCGCGCTCGAGCCCCTCCCCTGAAGGGGAGGGGCTCTTTTGTCAGCCCAGCTTCTCCATCACCTCGTCGGAGATGTCGTAATTGCCCCACACGGTCTGGACGTCGTCGTCGTCGTCGAGCGCGTCGATCAGTTTCATCAGCGTCATGGCGTCGGCTTCATCGACCGTCACATGCGCCTGCGGGCGCCAGGCGAGCTTGATGCCTTCGGGTTCGCCCAGCACGGGCTCCAGCGCCTTGGCGACTTCGTGAAGCGCTTCGGGCGTCGTCCAGATCGAATGGCCGTCCTCGCCGCTCTCGACATCCTCGGCACCGGCCTCCAGAGCCGCCTCGAACACCTTTTCCGCGTCGCCGGCCTTGTCGGGATAGGAGATCAGGCCCAGGCGATCGAAACCATGGCTCACCGATCCCGGCGCGCCCAGATTGCCGCCGTTCTTGGAAAAACCCAGCCGCACGTTGGTCGCGGTGCGGTTGCGGTTGTCGGTCAGCGTCTCGACGATCAGCGCGACCCCGGCGGGGCCAAAGCCCTCGTAACGCACTTCCTCGTAATTCTCGCCCTCGCCGCCGCTCGCCTTGTTGATCGAGCGTTCGATATTGTCGCGCGGCATGCCCTCCTTGCGCGCCGCGATCACGGCCGAGCGCAGGCGGGCGTTCATGTCGATATCGGGCAGACCGGCGCGCGCGGCGACGGTGATTTCGCGCGAGAGCTTCGAGAACAGGACGGCGCGCTTCTTATCCTGCGCGCCCTTCCGGTACATGATGTTCTTATATTTGCTATGGCCGGCCATGCGCCGCTTCTCGTTCTTTCCAAGGGTTGGGTGGCGCCGATCTAGCGCCGGATGCGCGGCGCTTCAACTTGGGGCTCAGCTCAGTCCCAGTGCCGCCTTGTAAGTGTCGAGCAAAGCCTCGGCCTCGTCGCGGTCGTTCTTCTCCATTTTGCGCAGGCGGACGATAGCACGCATCGTCTTGGTGTCGTAGCCCTGACTCTTGGATTCGTTGTAAACGTCGCGGATATCGTCGGCCATGCCCTTCTTCTCTTCCTCGAGCCGCTCGATACGCTCGATGAAAAGGCGCAGCTGATCGGCCGCGATGAGATCGGACATGGTGGTGATTCTCCTGAGATGGGGTGCAAGTCGGGCGGGTTAAGGATACCCCCGCCACCGCGCAAGCCAGCTAATTCGCGCGGCGGACGGTGAGGATCTTGATCGGCACGGCGAGCATCTGGCCCTTCATCACGGCGGGGCCGGCAGTAGACGTCGGGCGATCGATCATCGGGCGGATGACGTCCATCCCCTGAACGACATGGCCGAAGGCGGCATAGCCGAGGTTGTCGCCGGGCTGCTTGGGATCGGCGTCCATCGAGGGGATGTCGCCGACGACGATGAAGAATTCGCCGTGCCCCGTACCCGGCGCGCCGCGCGGGAGGGAGATGGTGCCGTCCGCGTGGGTGAGGCCGGTCTTGCTGGTCGGCTCGTGGGCGATTGCGGGAAGGATTTTCTTCGGATCGTTCTGGATGCCGCCCTGGATGAAGCCATAGCCGGGCGCGGCCTTCACGACGCGGTAGATGGTGGAGCCGTCGAGCCGCTTGCCGTCGACATATTTGAGGAAGTTCGCAGTGGTGATCGGTGCCTTGGCGGCTTCAAGATCGAGCAGGATCGGGCCTTCGCTGGTGACCATGCGAACGCGGACGGGGCCGGCGGCGGGTGGGGCGAGGAGAGGGGCGGGCGTGGGTGCGGGTGTCTGCGCGAGGGCAGGTGCAGCAAGGAGCAGCGCAGCCAGCGAGAGAGTTTTCATCCGTACCTCCAAACCGTTCGTGCTGCGCTTGTCGAAGCACCGCCGTTCGCTTCGTCCGACGTATCAGAAGAAGGGCGGTCGTTCGACAAGCTCAGGGCGAACGGGTTTCTTAAACTGCTTTCGCCACAGCCTTCTTGAACCGGAACAGCGCCCGGTCGTCCTGGCTGAAGCCCCAGAACCAGATTACCGCGCCGTAAGACCCAAGGATCGCGGGAACGCCAAGCGCAAGTTCCACCCACTCGAAATGGTGCGGCAACTGGATCACCGCCCAGCCGACCACTCCGCCGACGATCGAGGCCCAGATCAGCACCACTTTTTCCGGCTCACTCTCCAGGATGAACAGGTG
>CAXTMT010000359.1:1273-2196 GCA_964245355.1 uncultured Sphingomonadaceae bacterium | reverse complement strand
TCGAAAGGGAGGGGAGGAGAAGAATGAAGTGGTTGCCCATTCAGGCCTGATGACCGTCATGGACCGCGCCGCGCGCAAGGCGGCGCCGAAGCTGCGGCGCGATTTCAACGAGGTCCAGCAGCTCCAGGTCTCGAAAAAAGGCCCGGCGGATTTCGTCAGCGAGGCCGATCGCCGCGCCGAGGAGACCTTGTACGAGGAACTCCGTCGGGCGCGCCCCGATTGGGGTTTCCTCGGCGAGGAGGGCGGCGCGCGTCCGGGCGATTCGGGCAAGCCGCGCTGGATCGTCGATCCGCTCGACGGCACCACCAATTTCCTCCACGGCATCCCGCACTTCGCCATCTCGATGGCGGTTGAGGAACCACGTCCGAGCGGCCGGGGCGAGATCACGCAGGGGCTGGTCTATCAGCCGCTGACCGACGAGAGCTTCTGGGCCGAGAAGGGCCGGGGTGCGTGGCTGTACGACAAGCGCCTGCGCGTCGCCTCGCGCCGTGATCTCTCCGACAGCATCATCGCCACCGGCGCGCCCTTCATGGGCCACGGCAATTTCGCCGAATGGCAGGCGATCTACGGCGCTGTCGGCCCCGAGGTCGAGGGCATCCGCCGCTTCGGCTCGGCCGCCCTCGATCTCGGCTGGGTCGCGGCCGGGCGTTTCGACGGCTATTGGGAGAGCGATCTTCAGCCGTGGGACGTCGCTGCCGGCCTGCTGCTGGTGAAGGAAGCCGGCGGCTTCGTCACCGATTACCGCGGCGGCGATCAGGCGATGGAACGCAACCAATTCCTCGCGGCGAGCGACGGCATCCACTCCAAGCTGCACAAGCTGGTGGCGGGGGCCTTGCGGAAATAACGCCGTCGCCCCGGCGCAGGCCGGGGCCGCTGTCGATTGTGTATCAACGGTCGCGCCGAGTCACATAGCGGCCCCGGCC
>CAXTMT010000359.1:0-1263 GCA_964245355.1 uncultured Sphingomonadaceae bacterium | reverse complement strand
CCGGGCGGGGCCCGCTGCCCATGCGGCAACCCGGCGGCCGCCCCGCCACACCCCGCCCCGGCCCGGCCCGGGGGCGACGTCAGGTGGCGCGCGGTTCGCCCACCTCGTACACCTGCAAATTCCGGTCGCCGATGCCGAGCGCACACCATGCTGCCCGCCACGTCGCGATATGCGGCGATGCGAAATGGTCATCCAGCACCGCCTGATCGCGCCACATCTCCTTGACGTGAATCAGGCCGGGATCGAGCACATCCTCCGCATAACCATAATCCAGGCAGCCATCCTCAGCCCGGCTGGCCTCCACCATCGCCACCATCGCGGGGCGGGCGTCGTCGAGTTTCTCGGGCGGCAGGCGGATGGTTCCGATGATCAGCAACATAGGCCCGGTTGAACGCGGCCAACCTCCAACGTCAAGCCAGAGCCTTCTCGCGCCCGTAAGCCAGCGGTATCCGTAACTCCGCCGCGAAGCCGTCCGCCGTCCGGCGCAGCCGCACGTCGCCGCCATGCGCCCGCGCAATCGAGCGGCAGACCGCCAGACCCAGGCCCGATCCGGCCTTGTCCGACGCGCGCGCGGTGTCGCTGCGGTAGAAGGGTTCGAACACCCGCTCCATCTCCTCTTCGGGCAGGCCGGGGCCGTCGTCGAGGATTTCGGCGACCACTTCGTCGAGGTCGGTGCGCAGGCGGACGCGGGCGCGGATGCCGTATTTCACCGCGTTTTCCAGAAGGTTGTCGAACAGCCGCTTCATGCCCAGCACATCGACCTCGACCTGCGCGCGATCGCCCGGCTCGAGGCGCACGTCGCCGCCGACCATCCGCACATCCTCGACCACATCCTCGACCAGCGTCCCCAGATCCAGCCGTTCGCGGGCGGCGGGGGCGGAGGCGTCGCGGAGGAAGTTGATCACCTGGCCGATCATCGCCTCCATCTCGTCGACCTCCTCCAGCAGGCCCTCGCGGGTCTCCTCGTCGGTCACGTCCTCGATGCGGAAGCGCATACGGGTGAGGGGTGTGCGCAGATCGTGGCTGATCGCGCCGACCATCGCGGTGCGATCGTCGACGAAGGCGCGCAGGCGATTCTGCATGAGATTGAAGGCGTTGGCGGCGCGGCCGATCTCGGCCGGGCCATCGAGCGCACCGATCGCCGCGGCGGGATCGCGGCCCAGCGCCTCGGCCGCGCCCGCGAAGCGATCGATCGGTTTCACCAGGCGACGGGCGAACAGCCAGCCGATGGGAGACACCAGCGCCAGGGCGAGGACGAACCAC
>CAXTMT010000358.1:0-2211 GCA_964245355.1 uncultured Sphingomonadaceae bacterium | reverse complement strand
GTGCTGGAGCGCGGCACGTTGCCGGGTGCCCGCGCGATGCGCACCGTGCTGGCCGACCTGGGCGGCCTGATCGATCGCGAGAAGGTGCAGAGCCCGGCGATCATCGTCGTCGGCGAAGTGGTGTTGCTCTCGGACGCCGAGGACAGGCTGGCGCGCTTTGCCGCGCAGGCGGAGGCTTTGGCATGAGGCTCGTCACCGGCAACGATCTCGCCTCGGGCGACGTCACCTGGTGGATGGGCGAGGGCTGGTCGCGCCACGTCTCGGAGGCGGTCGACGCAGGCGCGGAGGCCGAGGCGATCGCCGCGCGCGACGAGGCGGCGCTCCGCGTCAACGGCCCCTATGTGGTCGATGCCGCACCCGGCCCGACCGGCCCCGTCCCCCTCCACATCAAGGACCGCATCCGCGCGAGCGGACCCACCGTGCGGCCGGACCTGGCGGTAGTGCCGACGGACACGAGCGCCGGGAGCTATGTGATCTGATGTACCGCTACGACGACTATGATCAGGCGATCGTCGATACCCGCGTCGAGGAATTCCGCGACCAGGTGGCGCGCCGCCTGTCGGGCGCGATGAGCGAGGATCAGTTCAAGCCGCTGCGGCTGATGAACGGGCTCTATCTCCAGCGCGTCGCCATCCCCTACGGTACGCTCGACAGCCGGCAGATGCGGATGCTCGCGTCGATCGCGCGCGAGCATGATCGCGGCTACGGCCATTTCACCACGCGCCAGAACCTCCAGTTCAACTGGATCAAGCTCGACGAGACGCCCGACATCCTGGCGAAGCTCGCCACGGTCGAGATGCACGCCATCCAGACGAGCGGCAATTGCATCCGCAACATCTCGTCGGATCAGTTCGCCGGCGCCGCCGCCGACGAGGTCGCCGACCCGCGTCCCTATGCCGAGCTGCTCCGCCAGTGGAGCACTTTCCACCCCGAATTCAGCCTGTTGCCGCGCAAGTTCAAATTCGCGGTGATCGCGGCGGACGAGGATCGGGCGGCGATGCGGCTGCACGATATCGGGCTGAAGCTGGTGAAGGACGACGCCGGTGCGCTGGGCTTCGAAGTCTATGCCGGCGGTGGCCAGGGGCGCACGCCGATGGTGGCGCCGCTGATCCGCGCCTTCGTTCCGGCAGCCGACCTCGTCAGCTATCTGGAAGCGGCGCTGCGCGTCTACAATCGCTACGGCCGCCGCGACAATCTCTACAAGGCGCGGATCAAGATCCTCGTCCACGAGATCGGCGCCGAGGACTATGCCCGCCAGGTCGAAGAAGAATTCGCCCATGTGAAGACGCTGGGCATCGATCCCCCGGCGAGCGAATTGGAGCGGATCGCGGCGATGTTCGCGCTGCCCGATATGGTGCCCGATACGGCAAGCACGCTCGACCTCAGCGACCCCGATTTCGCCGCCTGGATCGAACGCCAGACCTTTCCCCACAAGGTGCCCGGCCACCGCATCGTCACGATCAGCCTGAAGCCGATCGGCGGCATCCCCGGCGACGCATCGGCCGATCAGATCGACGTGATGGCCGATCTCGCCGACGCCTACAGCCACAGTGAGCTGCGCATCACCCATGCCCAGAACGTCGTGCTGCCGCATGTGTCTGAGCCTAACCTTAGTAACCTTTGGAAGGCGCTGAAGGCGGCCGATCTGGCGACGCCGAACCTCGATCTGATCAGCGACATCATCGCCTGCCCCGGTCTCGACTATTGCGCGCTCGCCAACGCCCGCTCGATCCCGCTCGCGCAGAAACTGGCGGTGCGCTTCGCCGATCTCGATCACCAGCGCGATCTGGGCGAGGTGAAGCTCAAGATCTCCGGCTGCATCAACGCCTGCGGCCATCACCACGCCGGCCACATCGGCATCCTCGGCGTCGATCGGCGCGGCGAGGAGAATTACCAGCTCTCGTTCGGCGGATCGGGTGCGGAGGACGCCAGCGTCGGGCGCATCATCGGGCCGGGCTTCAGCGAAGACGGCGTGGTCGATGCGGTCGACAAGGCGCTCGAGACCTATCGCGGGCTGCGCGAGGGCGGCGAGCGTTTCCTCGATACCTATCGGCGTGTCGGCCCCGAACCGTTCAAGGCGGCGATCTACGACCTTAAGCCCTCTCCCCTTCAGGGGAGAGGGTTGGGAGAGGGGGAGTTCGTAGCGAAACCGCGTCCGATCCCAGGCGAACTGGGGGGGGCGGCCCCCCCCCCCCCCGCCCCCGCGGGGCG
>CAXTMT010000357.1:0-2216 GCA_964245355.1 uncultured Sphingomonadaceae bacterium | reverse complement strand
TGCTTGGACCGCGCGCCAACGCAACGGGCTTGCATGCCTGTCATGCGCATAAACTCGCTCTGTTGATTTACAGCAACAATGTTTGCACTGCGGCGGATACAAAGTTCCTCAAACGGCCTTGAAGTGCTTGGAGAGTTTCAAGCCTTGCCGCTGATAGTGCGAGCCGATGCCTTGGCCATACATCTCCGGCGGTGGATCCGTCAGCCGCTCGAACACCAGCCGCCCGATCACTTGCCCATGTTCCAGGATGAACGGCACCTCGCGGCTGCGCACTTCCAGGACGCCGCGCGCCATCGGCGGCCCGCCGGCCTGGTGGCCGAAACCGGGGTCGAAGAACCCCGCATAGTGCACCCGGAACTCCCCCATCAGGGGATCGATCGGCACCATCTCGGCCGCATAGTCGGGTGGGATCGCGATCTCCTCCCGGCTCACCAGGATGTAGAACTCGTCGGGATCGAGCACGAGGTTGCCCGCCGCCGTCGCCTCGATCGAATCCCAGAACAGGTGCGGATCGAGCGCGTCGCGCTTGTCGACGTCGATCACGCCGGTATGCCGCTTGGCGCGCCAGCCGATGCGCTGGCCTCCCACGCCTTGCAAGTCGATGGAGAAAGCCAGCCCGTTGTCGATATTCGCCTCGCCCGACACGAGCGGGCTTTCGGCATGCAGGCGGCGCAGCTGCGTGTCGGTGAACTGCGGCGTGCCGCGCCTAATCCGCAGCTGGTTGAGCTTGGAGCCCTTGCGCACCAGCACCGGAAAGGTCCGCGGACTGATCTCGGCGAACAGCGGCCCGCGATAGTTCGGCTCGACCCGATCGAACGCCTGCGCGCGATCCGTGATCAGCCGGGTGAAGACATCGATGCGCCCCGTCGAGCTCTTCGGGTTCGCCGTGCCCGACACCCGCGCGGAGAAATCCGCGACCTCGAGCAGCGGCACGATGTAAACGCAGCCCGTCTCCAGCACCGCGCCGTTGGTGATGTCGATCTCGTGCATGAAGACCGACGACAGCTTCTCCTGCACCGTCGCGTTCGGCCCCGGCAGGAAGCTCGCCCGCACGCGCCATGCGACGGCGCCCAGCCGCAGGTCGATGCTTGCCGGCTGGACCTGCGCCTCTTCGATGTCCTCGGTCGCGGTGATCTCGCGCCGGGCGCGGATCAGCCGCTTCAGCACATGGCTCGGCAGGATGCCGGTCGAGTGCCGGCCATAGGTCTCGGCGCCTTCGTCTCCGAACAGGCTTTGATCGTCCGCGGTCATGCGCCCTTATAGGGTCGCGCCCGCGCCCGGTCACTTCTCCCGGGTGCTGCCGGGCCGGATATCCCCAGTCGCTGCGCCTGTCCCGGCGGTAAAACGGAAGACAGCGGATTTCCAATAATCATGCTAAGTATGCTTGGGGTTTATTTGACGGGGGCACGTCCATGAAGACATGGCTTGGTATCGGGCTTGCGCTTGGTCTTTGCGCGGCGGTCGGGGTTTGTGTCGCGGCGGCCCAACCCGCCGATTCCGGCGTTCCGCGTTACGATGCGAAGGGTAACCTCCTCTATCCGGCCGATTATCGCGAATGGGTGTTCCTGAGCGCCGGCTTCGACATGGCCTACAAGGGCGAACCCGGTCCGTCGCCCGGCCATCACCTCTTCCTGAACGTCTGGGCGCCGCAAGCCGCCTATCACGCGTTCCTCAAGACGGGCACCTGGCCCGACAAGACGGTGCTGTTCATGGAGCACCGCACCGGCAAGACCGACGTCTCGATCAACATCCAGGGCGCCGTCCAGACGGGCGACCTGCAGGACATGGCGGCGCATGTGAAGGATACCGGGCGCTTCAAGGACAAGAAGGGTTGGGCGTTCTTCAACTTCAATCCCGGCGACAAGGTGGGCACGCAGTTTCCGCTCAACTCGGATTGCAATGTCTGCCACGAGAAGAACGGCGCGGTGGACACCACCTTCGTCCAGTTCTATCCGACGCTGATCCCGGTCGCGATCGCGCACGGCACGTACAAGCCGCCGCCGGGCGACGTGCCCGGCGCGCAATAGCGCCGGCTGTCAGGGGCGGTGCGCGGGGCATTCTCCGGAACAGAGCTGCACGGAATCGACCAGGAAGCGGTTCGCCTCGCTCTGGCCCTTCATCCGCGCCGTCATCGCGGCCATCTGGTCCTTGTTGAAGACGGTGATGCCCGCCATCGCGCCCGCCTGTGCCGGGCGGCGGAATTCGCGCTGCACGAC
>CAXTMT010000356.1:0-2218 GCA_964245355.1 uncultured Sphingomonadaceae bacterium | reverse complement strand
TGGCGGGCCGACACCCGCCGCACCGACAGCGCCGGCCTCGGCCTCTCGATCGTGTCGCGGATCATGGAGGTCCACGGCGGCGCGCTGGAGGTGGAGAGCCGCCGCGGCGAAGGCGCGCGCTTCGGCCTGCGTTGCCGCACTGGCCTTGGCGCCCCCGCCGACCTATAGGGGCGCGAATCCTCCAGCCATCGGATTCGCATGATCGAGCTCGGCCTTACCTTCGACGACGTCCTTCTCCGTCCGGGCGCGTCGGATGTGCTGCCCACCTTCGCCGATCCGCGCACCTTCGTGACGCGCGAGATTGCGCTCAACATCCCGATCCTCTCCGCCGCGATGGATACGGTGACCGAGGCGGATATGGCGATCGCAATGGCGCAATTGGGCGGCATCGGCGTGCTCCACCGCAATCTGGATATCGACGAGCAGGTGGCGGCGGTGCGCGCGGTGAAGCGCTTCGAGGCGGGGATGGTCGTCAACCCGATCACCATGCAGCCGACCGATACGCTGGCCGATGCGCTGGCGCTGATGCAGCGGCACAGGATTTCGGGCATTCCGGTGACCGAGGCGAACGGCAAGCTCGTCGGCATCCTCACCAACCGCGACGTGCGCTTCGCCGAACGGCCGGGCCAGCCGGTTTCCGAACTGATGACCAGCCAGAACCTCGCCACCGTCGCGGTCGGCGTCGGGCAGGAGGAGGCGCGGCGCCTGCTCCACCAGCGCCGGATCGAGAAACTGCTGGTGGTCGATGAGGATTATCGCTGCGTCGGCCTGATCACGGTCAAGGATATCGAGAAGGCGGTGACCTATCCGACCGCGACCAAGGACGGTTCGGGTCGTCTTCGGGTGGCTGCGGCGACGACCGTCGGCGACAAGGGCTTCGCGCGGACCGAGGCGCTGATCGAGGCCGAGTGCGATCTGATCGTCATCGACACCGCGCACGGCCACAATATCGAGGTCGCAAGGGCCGTGTCCCGCGCCAAGCACCTCTCCAATTCGGTGCAGGTGATCGCCGGCAACGTCGCCACCGCAGAGGCGACCCGCGCGCTGATCGATGCGGGCGCGGACGGGGTGAAAGTGGGCATCGGGCCGGGATCGATCTGCACCACCCGCGTCGTCGCCGGCGTCGGCGTACCGCAGCTCACCGCGGTGATGGAAGCCGCCGAGGAAGCATGGAAATCGGGTGTGCCGGTGATCGCCGATGGCGGGCTGCGCACCAGCGGCGATCTCGCCAAGGCGCTGGCGGCGGGTGCTTCCTGCGTGATGGTCGGCTCGCTGCTGGCGGGCACCGACGAGGCGCCGGGCGAGACCTTCCTGTATCAGGGCCGCGCGTTCAAATCCTATCGCGGCATGGGGTCGGTCGGCGCGATGGGTCGGGGTTCGGCCGATCGTTATTTCCAGGGTGAGGTGAAGGATCAGCTCAAGCTCGTGCCCGAGGGGATCGAGGGCCAGGTCGCCTACAAGGGTCCGGCGAAGGACGTGATCCACCAGCTCGTCGGCGGCATCAAGGCGGCGATGGGCTACACCGGCGCCGCGACGCTGGAGGAACTCCGCAAGCGCGCCAAATTCATGCGCATCACCAATGCGGGGCTCAAGGAAAGCCACGTCCACGATGTGGCGATCACCCGCGAAGCGCCGAATTACCCGACCTTTGGGTAAACACAACGCGTACGATCTTAACTTTCAGGCCAATCTGTGCTTGACTTGTTCTCTATGCCCGAATTTCGCCTGACCTCTTCGCATCGTCGCTCGACGCCGGCTTCGCGGAGCCTGTGCGGAAGGCTGACATGCCGTCAACTTCGTCAACTTCCAACTTTTCGGCTCGGATTCTTGCCTACCAAAATCCTTCCGATGCGCAGCGTGGGGACGGTCTGAGGGATGACCCCCTCCGCCCGCCTCCAGGCCGCGATCGAGATCGTCGATGCCGTGCTTGCCGGCGCGCAATCCGGCGGGGCGGCGGCCGATACGTTGATCCAGCGCTATTTCCGTGAGCGGCGCTACGCCGGTTCGAAGGATCGCCGCGCCGTGCGCGAATTGCTCTACGCTGCGATCCGTCGGGCGGGGGAGATGCCGGTCAGCGGGCGCGGGGCGCTGCTCGGCGTGGCGGAGGATCAGCCCGAACTGGCGGCGCTGTTCGATGGGTCGCCGCACGGGCCGGCGCCGATCACGGCAAGCGATGTCGCGAGCCCGGCGGGAGTGCTTCCGACATGGCTGCGCGCCA
>CAXTMT010000355.1:0-2221 GCA_964245355.1 uncultured Sphingomonadaceae bacterium | reverse complement strand
ATCCGCCAGCCCGCCGCCTTCACCGGCATCGCGGGGATCAAGCCGACCTATGGACGGTGCTCCCGCTTCGGCATCGTCGCCTTCGCCTCCAGCCTCGATCAGGCCGGGCCGATGGCGCGCAGCGTACGCGATTGCGCGATCCTGCTGGAGGCGATGAGCGGCTTCGATCCCAGGGACGCGACCAGCCTCGATGTCGCCGTGCCCGCATGGGAATTCAATCTTTCGGGCGATCTCAAGGGCAAGCGGATCGGTATTCCCAGGGAATATCGGGTCGATGGTATGCCTGCCGAGATCGATGCCTTGTGGGAACGCGGCATCGCGATGGCAAAGGATGCGGGCGCCGAGATCGTCGAGGTCTCGCTCCCGCACACCAAATATGCGCTGCCGACGTATTATATCATCGCGCCGGCCGAAGCCTCGTCGAACCTCGCGCGCTACGATGGCGTCCGCTACGGGCTGCGCGACCTGCTCGAGGGCGCCAATCTGCAGGACATGTATGCCGCGACCCGCGCCGAGGGTTTCGGGCCGGAGGTCAAGCGCCGCATCCTGATCGGCACCTACGTGCTCTCGGCCGGCTTCTACGATGCTTATTACACCAAGGCGCAGCGGGTCCGCGCGCTGATCGCCCGCGATTTCGAGCAGGCGTGGGAAAAATGCGATCTGCTGCTCACCCCCACCGCCCCCTCGGCCGCGTTCGGTCTGGGCGAGAAGAGCGACGATCCGCTGGCGATGTATCTGAACGATGTCTTCACCGTGCCCGCCAGCCTCGCCGGCCTGCCCGCCATGTCGGTGCCCGCCGGGCTCGACGACAGGGGCCTGCCGCTCGGGCTGCAGATCATCGGCAAGCCGCTCGACGAGCAGGGCGTGTTGAACGCCGGCCTCGCCATCGAACAACGCGCGGGCTTCACCGCCCGGCCGGAGCCTTGGTGGTAGGCGAACGCTTCGCCTTCTCGCGGCTGCCGGGGGCCGGCAAGTTTCGCGGCATACTCAGCCGGGAACGGCTGACCGGCGCATCGTCGGTGCTGATCGGCTCGTCGGCGATGATCAACGTGCTGCGCATCGTCAACACGATGCTGCTCACCCGCCTGCTGCGGCCTGACGATTTCGGCCTCGTCGGCATGATCTCGTCGATCTACTTCACGGTAAACCTCGTGCTCGACGCCGGGGTCGAGCATTTCGTCGTCCGCCACGAGCGCGGCGACGAGCCGGCTTTCCTCGATGCGATCTGGACGCTGCACTTCGGGCGCGGCCTGCTCGCCACCGTGGTCACTTCGGCTGTGGCTTTTCCCTTCTCCTGGGCCTTGGCCCAACCACGCATCGTGCCCTTCCTGATCGCCATGTCGCTGACGGCGACGATCGACGGTGCCGCGTCGCTCAGCATCTTCTCGGCGGTGCGCAATCGCAGGGTGCGGCGCCTCTCGACCGTCGATCTCATCGCCTTCCTCACGCAATTCGTCACCGGGCTGATCGCCGCCTATTTTCTGCGCAGCGCCTGGGCACTGATCGTTTCGATCATCGCCTTCAGCTGCGTGAAGACGACGGCGAGCTACATCGCTTTCCCCACCCCGCGGCGGCGTTTCACGATCGACAAGGCCGTCGCCCGCGAATTGTGGAAATTCTCGCGCGTGATCGGCATGTCCAGCTTGCTGACGATCGCGATCAGCCAGATCGACAAGCTCGTCCTCGCCCGCGCCTTCACGCTCGCGCAATTCGGCGTCTATGCCATCGCCTCGAATCTTTCGATGGCGCCCCTCGCGCTGGTCGGGCTTTACGGCAGCCGCATCGTCTATCCCCAGTTGGCCGAAACGTGGCGGATCGACAGGGCTGCGATGCGCCGCACCTATTACGAGATGCGCGGCCTCGTCTTTTACGGCTTCCTGTTCGCGGCCGGCGGATTGCTCGGCGGCGCGCCATTGCTGATCCGCATTCTGTACGATCCGCGCTATCTGGGTGCCGCTTATTTCCTCGAATTTCTGGCGCTGACGCCGGCGCTGACGATGCTGACTCGCTGCTCGAACGAGCTGCTGATCGCCACCGGCCGCAACGCGACGATCCTCACCGGCAATTTCTTCCGCATCGCCTGGCTGGTCGGCGTGGGTATCATCGGCCTGTGGTGGCAGGGGCCGATCGGGGTGGTGTTTGCCCTCGCGACGATCGAGCTCACGCCTTATTTCTATAATTGCTGGGTCATGCGGAAGATGGACCTGCTCCATGTCGGCAC
>CAXTMT010000354.1:0-2222 GCA_964245355.1 uncultured Sphingomonadaceae bacterium | reverse complement strand
CGGCGGCAGGGCTGGACGAAGGCGGCGTTCCACGGATCGGGGCCGAGCGCGCGCAGCGTGGTCGCGGTGTGGAAGGTGCCCGCACCCATCTCCATATCGTAGGGCTGGAGGATGACGCAGCCCTGCGCCGCCCAATAATCGTGGAGCGTCAGGATCAGGCGCTGGAAACTGAGCGGCTTGGTGGCGGACATCGGCGGGGCTCTGCCCGCGAGGGGTGCGGGGGTCAACCTTTCCGCTGAGGCACCATCGATCCTCCCCTGCAAGGGGAGGTGGCATCGCGGAGCGATGACGGAGGGGTGTCACCATCGGCGATCGAGCGCTCAGGCGGAACCGGTTACACCCCTCCGTCACGCCTTCGGCGCGCCACCTCCCCTTGCAGGGGAGGACCTGCTGCCCCGATATGCCGCCCCATGAAACTCTTCCGCCCGATCGCCGCGCTGGTCGCCGTCCTCCTTGGCCCGACGCTCACCGCCAAGGCGCCGCCGCCCGCGCGGCCCGCTTTGTGGAAGCTCGCCGATGCGGATACGACGATCTACCTGTTCGGCACGGTCCATGTGCTGCCCAAGGGCTATCAATGGCGCGACGCGGCAATCGACGGGGCGCTGGCCGAGTCGAAATCGCTGACGCTGGAAACGGTGCTCGATCAGGATCCGCAGGCGGTGTCGCACGTGCTGATGACGACCGGCATGGCCAAGGATGCCCCGCCGATCGCCGATCGAATCCCCGCCAAGCTGCGCCCCAAGCTCGCCGCGCTGGTCAAGCGCAGCGGCTATCCGATGGCGTTGCTCGACAGGATGAAGAGCTGGGCGGCGGCTGTCGTGCTGACCGGCGCCGGCTATGACGAGATCGGCCTGACGCCGGGTGCCGAGGGGGTCGAGCCGCAACTCTCGCGCCTGTTCCGCGCTGCGAACAAGCCGATCGACGGGCTGGAGACGGTGGAGCAGCAGCTCGGCTTCTTCGACAGCCTGCCCGAGACATCGCAACGCGCCTTCCTCGCCTCCGCGCTCGACGATCCGAAGCAGACCCGCCGCGCGTTCGATCGGATGCTGAACGCCTGGTCGCGCGGCGATATTCGCGCGATCGAAAAAGCGTTTGCGGAGGATCCGGAATTCACGCCCGAATTGCGCGAACTGCTGCTGATCCAGCGGGATCGGAACTGGGCCGAGGCGTTGCAGAAGCGCATGGCGGTGCCGGGGACGAGCTTCGTCGCGGTGGGCGCCGGGCATCTGGCGGGGCCGTATTCGGTGCAGCGGATGCTGGCGGCGGAGGGATTGAAGGTGGAGCGGGTGCAGTAGAGGTATCCGTCATCCCAGCGAAGGCTGGGATCGTGTGCGGCCGGGCGCGAAGCGAGCGATGCCAGCCTGCGCTGGCATGACGGCTTGTGTGTGTCGGTTGCCATTCCCCCCCGCCTCCGCTATGCGCCCGCCTCCCCGTCAGGTCATCCCTGGAGGCTGGCGGGTTCTTTAACTCAATGCGAACTGGAGAAAGCATATGAGCGATACGCTCACGCTCTCGGCACAGACGCGCGATCGGGCTGGCAAGGGAGCCTCCCGAGCCCTGCGTCTCGAAGGCCGCGTCCCCGCCGTCGTCTACGGCAACAAGCAGGAACCCGTCTCGATCACCGTCGAGGAAAAGGCGCTCGTCAAGGCGCTGTCCACCGGCCACTTCATGAACACGCTCGTGATGATCGACGGGATCGGCGCGGCGATCCGCACCCTGCCCAAGGACGTTCAGTTCCATCCCGTCAACGATCGCCCGCTGCACGTCGATTTCCTGCGCATCGGTGAGCATGCCAAGGTCACGGTCGGCGTGCCGGTGAGCTTCGTCGGTGAGGAAGCCTCGCCCGGCCTGAAGCGCGGCGGCGTGCTGAACATCGTTCACCACGAGCTGAGCCTGACCTGCGATGCGGCCGAAATCCCCAGCGAGATCCTAGTCAAGCTCGACGGCCTGGAAGTCGGCGACACGATCCACCTTTCATCGGTGAAGCTGCCGCGCGGCGTCGAGGTCCACACGACCGAGGCCGATTTCACCATCGCGACGATCGTCGCCCCGTCCGCGCTGAAGAGTCAGGGCGAGGAAGACGCCGCCGCCGATGAGGAAGCCGCTGCGGAGGCTTCGGCCGAAGCCGCTGAAGGCGAAGCCCCCGAGGGCGATGCCGAGGCTTCACCGGAGGAGTAAGCCTATCTCCCTCTCCCCTTCAGGGGAGAGGGTCGGGGAGTGGG
>CAXTMT010000353.1:0-2223 GCA_964245355.1 uncultured Sphingomonadaceae bacterium | reverse complement strand
GCCGGGAGACGCGCCGGCAGGACGACGGGCATGGTGCGTGCCGTGGCCGCCCGCGCGCGCACCGGCACGTCACCGCGATAATGGCGCGCGCCGCTCCACAAAGGATCGGCCTCCACTTCGGCCCCCAGCCCATCGAGCACGCGATCGAGCGCGGCATACCAACTGTTCGGGGGCGGCACCCCCTTGGCGCGGGTGCCGAGCGCACCGCCGATGACGAGCTGTTCCTCCGCGCGCGTCGCGGCGACGTAGAGCAATCGCCAATGCTCCTCGCGATCGCGCGCCTCGTCGGCGGCGACGCGTTCGGCGAGCGTACCCATCAGCTCGGCCTTGCGCGGGCGGACGATCGGCAGCGGATCGCCCTCCGCCTCCAATTCCCACGACAGCCCCCGCGCCGGGCTCATGTCCGGATTGCCGGTCGCATCGGCGAGGATGACGAGCGGCGCCTGCAGCCCCTTGGCGCCGTGCACGGTCATCACCCGCACCGCATCGAGCGGCGCCGACGGATCGCGCGTCACCTCGACCTCGCCGCGATCGAACCAGTCGAGGAAGCGTTGCAGCGTCGGCGTCGCCTCGCTCTCGAAGGTCAGCGCCGCGTTGAGCAATTCCTCGATCGGATCGAGCGCCTCCGGCCCCAGCCGCTCGACCAGCCTGCGCCGCCCCTCCAGCGGCCCGGAGAGGATGCGTTCGAGGAATTGGTAAGGCGTGGTGAAGTCGGCGGCGGCCAGTACGCCCTGCAGGGAACCGACGGCGGCACCATGCTCGGGCATCGTCTGGAAGGCGGCCCACAAGCCCCCGTTCCTTTTGAAAGCAACGCGGTAGAGCGCATCCTGCGTAAGTCCAATGAGCGGCGAGACGAGCAGGCTGGCCAGCGTCAGATCGTCGCCCGGCTGCAATGCGAAGCGCACCGCCGCCATCAAATCCTTCACCGCCAGCGGCGCACTCAACCGCAGCCGGTCGACCCCCGCCACCGGCACTTTCCCGGCATGCAGCCGCGCGACGATCAGCGAGGCGAGATCGCCGCGCTTGCGTACCAGGATGAGGATATCCTCGGGCCGCAGCGGCCGTCCCTTCCCCGGCAGCCACAACGGTTGTTCCAGCCAGAGGCGAACCTGCTCGGCCAGTTTCTTGGCGAACAGGCGCTGCGCATCGTCGAGCCACCCCTCCTCGCCCTCGTCGACATCCTCCGCCGTCGCGGCGCTGACCGGCGACCAGAGCGAGACGAGGCCGGGCAGGTGCGCCTTGGCGCTCCGATGCGCCTCGGCCGGATCGATCAACCCCAGCGCATCGCCGCCCAGCTCGGCGATCAGCCGATCGACGACGCTCAGCACCGGCGGCGACGAGCGGAACGACTGGTCGAGCGAATGGCGCTCCAACTGCCGCCCGCCCACTTCCGCCGCACCCTCGAAATGGCGCCGCGCCGCCTCGAAGGCGAAGGGGTCGGTGCCCTGGAAGCCGAAGATCGCCTGCTTGAAATCGCCGACCGAAAAGATCGTCCGCACCTTGGGCCTCTCCTCCGGATCCTCGGTGAAGAATTCCCCGGCCAGCGCGCTGACGATCCGCCATTGGCGCGTGTTGGTATCCTGCCCCTCGTCGATCAGCACATGATCGGTGCGGCGATCGAGCTTGTAGCGGATCCACTCGCCGAGGCCGGGCCGCTCGATCAGGGCGAGCGTCAGGCGGATCAGATCGTCGAAATCCACCGCCCCGGCGGTACGCTTGTCAGCGGCATAAGCGGCGGCGAAGGCCTGTCCCGCGCGCAAACCCGCCGCGATCAGCGCCGCCAGTGCCGCGCCGGTACGCAGCGCCAGCAGCGCATCGCAACAGCCGTGCGCGCCGAGGCAATCGGGCTCGTAATCGGGATGCTGCGGCGCCTGCCCCTTGACGAAGGAGCGCGGATCGCCCTCCTTCTTGGCCCAGACGAGGTGGAGATCGGCCAAAGTCGCGGCGCGCTCGGGGGGTGCGGCGGCCAGCCACGTCTCGATAATCGCCGTACGCTCCAGCCCGTTCTTCGTGCCCCAGGTGCGGTTGGCGGCGGCGATGCGGCGAAGACAAACGACGTCGAAACGATCGTCGGCAACCTGTTGAACGATATGCTCTTCGATAGCACCAAGCGGCAGGCCGAGCGCGCCGCGTACCCGCGCCTCGATTCCCTCGCGGGAGCCGAGCCCGGCAAACGCGTCGGGCGCGCGGGCGCAGGCGACGAGTTGCTGCTCGGCCTTCTCC
>CAXTMT010000352.1:0-2226 GCA_964245355.1 uncultured Sphingomonadaceae bacterium | reverse complement strand
CGACGACCTCCTGCTTGACGTTGATGTTGAGGTTGATCTCGATCGGCTTGTCGGGCGCCTTCACGGTTATGCAACCGCTGAGCGCCAGCCCGGCCAAAGGAAAAAACCACCGCATCCGGCCCCAGCGCTCGCATTCCGGGGCATTACCGTCAAGCCTGGAGGCCCTCATCGCACGGGTGCGCTTGCGGAGGGCTGAATGGTGGATTCAGCCGGCGTTATCTGATTCAGCAGGATGCGGGGATCCTGATAGGCGCGCGCGGTGCCGACCAACCCGCGAAACGGCGCCTGGATGCGGATGTTGAAGCGGAAGGGCAGGTTGCGCAACATGCGTGCGACGAGGCTCTGGTCGGGGGTCGCCTCGCGGATGCCGGTGAAATTCACCTGGCTGATCATCTCGCCATCCAGCTTTCCGTCGAAGCGGATGGTGAGCGTGGAATAGCGGATCGCCTTCAGCGCATCGAAGGCCAGCTTGCCCATCGTGCCGAGCGCCTCCTGCGAGAGCTGGCCGACATACGCGAGCGTACCGCCGCCGGCGCGCGCGGTGAGGTTGCCGCCCGCGATCCGCCCGCCCGATCTGTCGAAGAGCATCGGCAGCACACCATCGAAGCGGCCGGTGGCGGCGACGTTGGGAAAATCGAGCTGCTGGACGAAGGCGGCGGCATCGAGCCCGTCGACGCGGAAGGTCATGCGCCGCTCAGCCTCGGCGGCGAAATCGAGCGTGGTGGGATCCAGGCGCAAAGTGCCGCCGGCGAAGGGCCAGACCGCCTCCTCGATCGCGACACGCTGGCCGGGAATCAATTGGAAATGCGCGACACCGTCCGCCACGGCGACGCCGGGATTGATCTCGGCGATCGTCGCTTCCTGGTGGGGGGCGGTGACGAGGCCGAGCAGATCGGTGAAGTGCACCTGCGTCCTGATGCCCGCGACCGGGCCGAAGGCGGCGGCGAGATCGAGGCGATCGGTGCCGAAGGTGCCGCTGCTGCTGACGCTCTCGGCCGACCAATCGATCCGCCCGCTGCCGGATACCGTGCCCGCGACGCTGGCGACGACGCCGAGGGTGAGCGGGGTCAACGCTTCGGGCTGCAATTTCTTCGGTGCGAAGGTGATGCCGGGGACCGCAAGGATGGCGTGGCCGGTGCCGACGGCGAGATCGTGGGTGAGCGCGACTTGCGTGACTTCGGCCCGCGAGCGGAGTTCGCGCAGCGTCGCGGTGGCGCCGATCATATCGTCGCGCAGGGCGAGGTGCAGATTCTCGGTCGTGAGCGGCAGGAAACGGGCTGCGGGCGCGGCGTCGCTGACGCGCAGCTTGGCGGTGAGCATCAGGCCGCCCTTCTCAAGGCTCCAGTTGCCGGTGCCCTCCGAAAACAGCAGCGGCACATGGCCGACCGCACCGGCGGCATCGGCAAAGGTGCCGCCGATCCCGCCGTCCGCGAAACGGCCGTCGAGCCGCGCCAGTTGGAGGTGGCTTTCGCCGAGCGTCACCGCCGGCGCCGCCGCCTCCAGCGCCCGCGTGGTCAGGTGCAGGCGATCCGCCGCGAGCGTCACCGGTGCACCGCTCGACGTGTGGCCGGTCAGGCGGATCGGGCCGCTGTTCGCCTCCACGCGGATCGCGCCGCCCGCCGCTTTGCCGACGATCGGGCGGCCGCAGAGGCTGAATCGGGCGGCGTCGAAGGTGAAGCCGTCCTGCCGAAGCGCGGCGAAAGCGATGGGCGTACAGCCCGCGTCGATTTCCAGAAGGCCCATGCGGTTGGCCCATCCCTTCACCGGCACGTCGAGCCCGCGCACCGCGCCGTCGCCGAGCGGACCGTCGATCAGCGCGCGGCCCTCGAAGCGCAGCGCCTTGCCGTCCCAGCCGAGCGTGATCGCCGGGATCGCCAGCCGCGCATCGGCGAAACGGTACGGCGCCACCGCACCCGTCGCGCTCAGGATGGCGCCGCTTGCCGATTGGCGGAGGCGCAGCGTCGCGGTCGGCAGGGCGCCGCCTGAAAGCGCAAGATCGCCGTCGCCGCGCCATCCGTTCGAATTCCACGTCAGGCCGCCGCGTTCGATCAAGGTCGCCAGCGCGCCGTCCGTCCCGGCGAGCGCCGCGCGATGGAGGCCGACCGAAACGCCGGTGCCGAGGATGGTAGCGTCGAGCGTCGCATCCGCCCGCGCATCGCCCAGCAGATGCGCGACGGCATCCGCCGCCCGGCGCACCACCGGCGCGACCGGAACGCCCCTCGACAC
>CAXTMT010000351.1:0-2233 GCA_964245355.1 uncultured Sphingomonadaceae bacterium | reverse complement strand
GATCATGATCTGCTCGATCTCGGGGCGCGTCATCATCGCCTTGTCGCCGATCACCGAGACATCGACCGGCACCTGGCGCCAGCCGTAGATGGTGTAGCCGAAATCGATGACCTCGCTCTCGATGATCGTGCGGCAGGTCTCCTGCGCGCCGAGATCGGTGCGCGGCAGGAAGATCATGCCGACGGCGAGACGGTTCGGGCGCGGCTTGTGGCCGGCGGCCTCGATCGCATCGTCGAAGAAGCGCGCCGGTATATCGAGGTGGATGCCGGCGCCGTCGCCGGTCTTGCCGTCCGCATCGACGGCGCCGCGATGCCACACCGCCTTCAGCGCATCGATCGCGGCGGTGACGACCCGGCGTGACGCCTTGCCATCGGTCGCGGCGACGAGGCCGACGCCACAGGCGTCGCTTTCCATATCGGGCCGATACATGCCCTCGGCGGCGAGGCGGGCACGCTCGGATTCGGAGGCGAGGAAGGGGGTCATGACGTCAGGCCCTTGGTTTGAACGACCGCGCCGATCCTGTCGGCGGCGGCGGAAAGAAACGGAAGCGCGGCGTGGGCTGCAAGCAGACGATGCAACCGCGTTTCGGCATCGGCCGGATATTCATGAACCAGCTCGTTGCGCAGCTTGACGATTTCCAACCAGCGTGGCGGATCGTCGAGCACGTCCAGTTCCGCCATACGGTTGGCGATATCGAGCGGATACAGGCCCTTCAGATTGACGCCCAAGGCGCGTAGGACGGTGCGGAACACGCGAGCGAGACCATCCTGCAACTGCTCAAACCCCTTGAGCAATGCGGTGGAGGCGACCTTCTCCAACGGCGTCATCGCTTCGAACCCGGCGACATCCTGCGGCAGGGGTCCGATCAGCGCTTCGGCGTCGGCAAGACCGGCGCGGGTGGCTTCGATCTGCGTTAGAAACTCCGCCAGCACATCCTGTTCCGGCGTCATAGCACGACCCCGTCACGATAGCCGATCCGCTCGAAGCCCTTTGGCGAGCCGCCGCGGCAAGATATCACGACATCGACTTTTTGCGGCGGAATGTCGCGAAACAGGCGATCACGGAAACGATCGCGCGCGTTCCACTCCTCCCCGAGCGTCCCGGTTTCGATGTGGAGATCGATATCTCCGCCCCGCGCACCGTCATCAAGGCGGCTGCCGAACAGACGCACGACGGTATCCGGCCCGAACGCCTCGACGGCGGCGGCCTTGATCGCGGCGATCTCGTGAGTCGAGAGCCGCATCACGCAAGCCCGGCGCGCGACACAGGAGGAAGACGATGCGGAAACCAGCCGATCGCGGCGGGCGGCGGCGTACGGCCGACGATCACGTTGATCGAGATGAAATCGCCATCGGGCAGCACGAACGGCTCGCCCGGCGGCAGCGCGGCGATCTGCGCGCTGATGTCTGCCGGCAGGTTGCCCGGCCGAAGCGTCGCCCGTGCCTGCACGTAAGGGACGTGCGCCTGCTTGAGGATATCCATCGCCTGCTTGAGCGTATGCGCGGCGGCAAGCTGATCGACCTTCGCGCTTTCGGTGGCGCGATCGATCCGCAGCTGATCGAGCGTCCACACCTCGGGCTTGGGCGCTTCATCCTGGACGATCCACATCATGACAGGAGGCTGCAGCGCGATCACTTCGGCTTGGCCTTCAGCGTGTCCGGACTGATCCCGATCAGCGCGGCGAGCTTCTGGCGATCGGCGTCGGTCAGGTCGGCGGCGGTCTTCGGCTTGGGCAGCGCGGCCAGTTCGGCCTGGACCTTCTTCATCGCCCCCGGCATCTGCTGGAGAATGAGCGGCAGCATGCTCTGCATCCGCTTCGCCAACGCCGGATCCTGCATGATCGTCAGTTGCTGCGCGGCGAAGATCGTACCGGTCGGCGTCGCGAAGAAGGCGTTGAGCTCGCCCAACTGCACCGCCGTGAAGCGACTGGCATAAGCCTCGGCCATCCCTTCGCGCAGATCGGGTTCGATCTTGGCGAACACGTCGCCCAAACTGTCGAACATCGACGATGTGGTGAGTTTCATGCGCTGCTCGAACGCCGGATCGATGATCGCCATGATCTGGCGCAGCGTCCCGCTCTTGAGCTTGGCGACGTCCGCGTCGGGCAGGCCGAACGAGACCAGCAATTGCTTGGCCGGCATGTCGAGCATCTGATCGAACATGCTGCCCATCACGGGTTTCAGCGACCCACTCATCATCCGCTGATAGGTGCCGGGCGGGATGAGTTTGAGCG
>CAXTMT010000350.1:0-2260 GCA_964245355.1 uncultured Sphingomonadaceae bacterium | reverse complement strand
GGCGGCGGGTTTTGCCAGTATCCTGATGGGCTGCGTCGCGGACGTGCCGCTGGCGCTGGCTCCGGGCATGGGGCTCAACGCCTATTTCAGCTTCACCGTGGTGCAGGGGATGGGCGTTCCGTGGCCCGTGGCGCTGGGCTGCGTGTTCGTCTCGGGCATCTGCTTCCTGCTGCTGACCTTGGCGGGCGTACGGCAGGCGATCGTGCGGGCGCTGCCGCCGTATCTGCTGGCGGCGATCGCGGGCGGCATCGGGCTGTTCATCGGGCTGATCGGGCTCAAGGATGCCGGCCTCGTCACCGCCAGCCCGGCGACGATGGTGACGCTCGGCAACCTGCACACCGCCGGTCCTTTGCTGGCGCTGTTCGGGCTGCTGCTGATCGCGGTGCTCACCGCGCGGGGTGTGCAGGGCGCGATCCTGATCGGCATCGCGGCGACGACTGTGGTCGCCGCGCTGGCCGGCCAACTCCACGCGCCGACCGAACCTTATGATCTCGGCGCAATCCGCCAGACCGCTTTCCACCTCGATCTCGCCGGCGGGTTCGGTTTCGGCGGCACGGCCGGCATGGGTGTGCGGGAGATCCTCTTCGTCTTCCTGTTCGTCGACCTGTTCGACAATATCGGTACGCTCGTGGCGGTGACGCGACGCGCCGGGCTGATCGGCGCGGACGGCCGCATCCCGCGCCTCAACCGGATGCTGATCACCGACAGCATCGCCACGATGTTCGGCGCGCTCGCCGGCACCAGCACGACGACGAGCTATATCGAGAGCGCGGCGGGCGTGGAGGCGGGCGGCCGCACCGGGCTCACCGCGATCGTCACCGGTGTCCTCTTCCTCGCGGTGCTGCCGATCGCGCCTTATGCGCAACTCGTCCCGCTCGCCGCGACGGCACCGGCGCTGATCCTCGTCGGCGGACTGATGCTGGCGCCGCTCGCCGAAATCCGCTGGAACCACGCGGCGGAGGCGGTGCCGGCCTTTCTCACCGTCGCGATGATCCCCTTCACCTTTTCCATCGCCAACGGCCTCGCCTTCGGGCTGACCGCGCATGCCGCGATCCGGATCGCGACCGGCAAGGCGGGCAAAGGCGACATCGGGTTGGCTGTGCTCGCCGGCCTGTTCGTGTTGCGCTTCGCCTGGATCGCTGGCGCCTGATAGAGGCGTGTCATGACGTTCGCCATCCGCGCCGAATTGCTCGCCGTCCGCGCCGATCCGTGCCTCGCCGGCGCCGACGCGATCGCGCACGAGGCCGATGGCCTGCTGGTGATCGAGGACGGCATCGTCGCCGCCTTCGGCCCTTATGCCGAGCTTGCCGCGCGCTGGCCGGGGCTGCCGATCGAGGATCGGCGCCGGTGGCTGCTCGTCCCCGGCTTCGTTGACGCGCACGTCCATTATCCGCAGACCGAGCGGATCGCGGCGCACGGCGCCCAATTGCTCGACTGGCTCGATCGCCACATCTTTCCCGCCGAGCAGGCGTTCGCCGATCGCGCCCACGCCGACGATGTCGCCGCCTTCTTCCTCGACGAACTGCTGCGCAACGGCACGACCAGCGCCCTCGTGTTCGCGACCGTGCACATGGCCTCGGTCGATGCCTTGTTCGATGCCGCGCTGGCCCGCGACATGCGGATCGTCTCGGGCAAGACCTTGATGGACCGCAATTGCCCCGCGGGCCTGCGCGACACGGCGGCGGGCGGCCGGGCGGAGAGCGAGGCGCTGATCGCGAAATGGCACGGCCGGGGCCGGCTCGGCTATGCGATCACGCCGCGCTTCGCCCTGACCTCCACGCCCGAGCAACTCGCCGGCGCCGGCGATCTTCACGCCGCGCATCCCGAGACGCTCGTCCACACCCACCTCTCGGAAAATCTCGGCGAGATCGCGGCCGTCGGCGCGGCTTGGCCCGAGGCGGCGGACTATCTGGATGTCTACGCGCGCTACGGCCTCGTCACCGGTCGTTCGGTCTTCGCGCACGGCATCCACCTCGACGATGGCGCGATGGGGCGGATGGCGCGGGCGGGCGCGAGCATCGCTTTCTGCCCGACCTCGAACCTGTTCCTCGGCTCCGGCCTGTTCGATCTGGCGCGTGCCGATGCCGCCGGGGTATGCGTGGCGATGGGCACCGATGTCGGCGCGGGCACCAGCTTCTCGCTGCTCGCGACGATGGGGGAGGCGTATAAGGTCTGCCAGATGCGCGGCGCCAGCCTCGATCCGTTCCGGGCGCTGTGGCTGGCGACGGGGGCGGGCGCGGCGGCGCTGGGGATCGGCGAC
>CAXTMT010000349.1:318-2269 GCA_964245355.1 uncultured Sphingomonadaceae bacterium | reverse complement strand
ATCGAGCGCCTCGCGCGGCGCGATCTCGCCGGCATCGACCGCGCGCTGCGTGAGCAGCCAGGCGATGACGTGCATCAGCCGCGTCGTCACCTTGAGCGATTCGCACGAGAAGGCGACGCGCGCCATCGGGCCGAGCGCCTCGCGATCGATCCGGCCGCCCTCGTCGAAATAGCTCCGCGCTTCGTCGGCGAGGACCATCGCGTCGACATACAGCGTGTCGATCAGCCGGCGGTGGATCCGCGATTCTGCGATGGGCCCCCTCATGGCGCCGAGGTGACATAAACGGCGGCACAGCGGTAGCGTCGGCGGCGACGCGGCCGTCCCGATTCCGGAATCCTCAGGCGATGATGTCGGGGATCAGCCGATCCTCCATCAGCGCGATCTCGTCGCGCAGGCGCAGCTTGCGCTTCTTCAGCCGCGCCAGTTGCAGCTGGTCCGCCGAGCCGCTCGCGATCAGCGCGCCGATCGCGGAATCGAGGTCGCGATGCTCGACGCGCAGGATGTCGAGGCGCTTGGCGATCTGGGTCTCGTCCATCGGTGCCCCCGCTTGAACCCGCTTGTCCGGGGGCCGATTCTCTAGCCGATCATGGCCGCCGCGTACCCTGCAAAAGCACGCCGTCGCGCAAATCGCTTGAACCGTCGCGAAGTCCGGATTTCGGGGGAGACAATGAACCGCGACGATGATTTATTCCCCACCCGGCAAACGAAGGAGGAACGCATCCCATGCAGACCACGCATCTCTCGGCGCTCGAAGCCAAGCATGCAGTCCTTGACGGCAAGATCACCGCCGAGGCGCAGCGCCCGTTGCCCGACAGCGCGACGCTCGCCGCGCTGAAGAAACAGAAACTGCGGATCAAGCAGGAAATGGCGCAGCTCCAGGAATATGGTTCCCGGCATTGATGACGTAGCCCGTGCCCGGCATCGGCGGGACCATCCGAACGTCCCGATCTTGACGAGGACACGTCGCACGGCACCCTGGGGAACCGACTTGATCCGGCCTTGTCCGAGCCTCGTCCCAGCCTCGTCATGGCCATCCTGTTGCGCCCTTAGCCGGAGCGCGATAGGATTGCCGTGACGCGGGCGTGGTGAAACTGGTAGACGCGCTGGATTCAAAATCCAGTTCCGCAAGGAGTGTCGGTTCGATTCCGACCGCCCGCACCATCGTTTCAGACCAGACGCCGAGCGATCGCGTTTTACGGACATTCACGGAAGGCCGACACCGGGCCCGTATGCACGATATGTGCGAGCGTTTCTGACCGAAGCCGGATTGCGCGAAGGCCGCAACGGCGTCCCACGTCCAAGCTATTCGTTCCGCCATACCTGCGCGATGCGCCGGTCGGGCGAGGCTGTCGGTATCTACCGGTTGGCCATGCAGGTGGTATGACGGTTGCATTCTCGAAGGATATCACGGTCACGCGATCGCCATTCGCAATGCCCGCCAGACCCCGCGCGGCATGCGGGAGCCGATGATCGCGCGGAGCGAAGATGACGATGCCAGAACGGCGGCGTCGCTGCCGTCGCTGCGGCCAGCGATCACAAGGCTCGGATCAGCTTGCGCGGATCATCCGCGAGCGCGCTGAATCCGAGATGCCGGTAGAATCGAACCGCCGCGTCATCCTTGGCATCGACCACCATCGCATGGGTCATCACGTCGGCGCGGGTCGCGCGGCGCAGTGCATCGACCGCCGGGACGAAACACCTAGGGCCGATCGAGATGCAGGCGTCGTTGGAACATCTGCCGCGACCGTCGCCCGGCCCCCGAGCCGCCCGGTGCGCCCCAGCGCGGAGCCCGGGCGACGGATGCGGAGGCCGGCGGAATACGCGCCGGACAGGTCCGGGACGACGAGATGGGAGGACTGGCAAATCGCCGCCAACCAGCTTACCCTCTCCCGATGCAGTTCCTGAAAATCCTGTTCTGGTGCCTGCTCGCCTTCGTCGCGGCGGTGTTCAC
>CAXTMT010000349.1:0-226 GCA_964245355.1 uncultured Sphingomonadaceae bacterium | reverse complement strand
GATCGTCAGTCGCGAAGTCGCGCCGAAGGACCCGGCGGTGTTCACCGTCGGCAACTGGACGACGGTGCCGATCAAGCTGTGGGGCGGGCTGGAGGCGCTGGTGAATTTGCCGCTGCTGCTGCTCGTCACGTTCCTCGCCGGCATGGCGCCGACGATGCTCTACTATCACGGGGTGCGCTGGCGGCTGCGCAATCGCCTGGCGACGTCGGAGCGCACGATCAACGAC
>CAXTMT010000348.1:0-2277 GCA_964245355.1 uncultured Sphingomonadaceae bacterium | reverse complement strand
CCATGGTCGCGCCGGTGAGGCTCGGATTGCTAGCGAGCGCGAATGGAATCCGCCCTGCGGAATGACGGAGTTTGGTGAGGGCGTCCCGCGCCGGATCATCCTCACGCTGCACCCCGGCGATCATCTCGATCGGCGCATCCCACGCCTGATCCAGAAACGTCGCGAGATTCTCCGCCAGTCTCGGCTCCGCCCCATGCAGGGGTTTCAGCAAGCTCACCGGCTCGGCCGCGCCCACCGGCCCCCGCCCCCATCCGAAGCGCGCGACGATCCACGCGGCGAGCAGGGTGTAACCCACCCCCGCCGCCGCCAGGGTCCCGAACAGGATTGCGCCCACCATCATCGGCCGGGCGCTTAGCACCCCGCTCTCCGCTCGTCATCGCGGGACAGGCGCGCTAGGGAGCGGCCGAATGAGCGGTCAGACCATCCTCGTCACCGGCGTGACCGGCTTCGTCGGCGCCGCCGTCGCGCGCGTCTTCGCCGAGGCGGGCTACAATGTGCGCGGCATAGCGCGGGCGACGAGCGACCGCACCAACCTCGCCGATTTTCCGGGAGATATGGCCACCGGCGATCTCGACGATCCGGCTTCGCTCAAGGAAGCGATGCGCGGGGTGAGCGGCCTCGCGCATGTCGCCGCCGACTATCGGCTGTGGGTGCCCGATGCGGAGGAGATCGTCCGCAACAACGAGCGCGGTACGGCGAACATCATGGACGCCGCCCTGCGCGCCGGGGTCGAGCGGATCGTCTATACCAGCAGCGTCGCCACGCTCGCCCCCGCCGAGGATCGCACCCGTCCCTCGAACGAAGACCGCCCGCTCACCCCGCGCACCGCCGTCGGCGCCTACAAGCGCAGCAAGGTGGTGGCCGAGCGGATGGTCGAGGAGATGATCGCGCGGGAAGGTCTGCCGGCGGTGATCGTCAATCCCTCCACCCCGATCGGCCCGCGCGACGTGAAACCGACGCCGACCGGGCGGATGATCGTCGATGCCGCCACCGGCAAGATGCCCGCTTATGTCGAGACCGGGCTGAACTTCGTCCATGTCGACGATTGCGCGCGCGGCCATCTGCTCGCCTATGAGGAAGGCGCGATCGGCAAGCGTTACATCCTCGGCGGGCAGGACGTGACGCTCGGCGATTTCTTCAAGGAAATCGCGCGCCAGGCCGGTCGCAAGCCGCCCACGACCCGCCTGCCGATCGCACCGCTCTTGCCCGTAGCCTGGGGCTTGGAGCTATGGGCACGGATCAGCGGCAAGGCGCCGATGCTGACCGTCGACACGCTGCGCATGTCGAGCCACTATATGTATTACAGCTCGGCGCGCGCGATCGAGGACCTCGGTTATAGAGCGCGGCCGTGGCAGGAGGCGGTGGCCGATGCCCTCGCCTGGTTCCGCGCGCACGGGAAGCTCGGATGAGCGCGCTTTTATTGCCGGCGCTGATCCTCGCCGCCTGGGTTCACGCGCCCGACACGCTGGCCATGCGAAGGGGTAGAGCGTTTGGAAGAAATGGAGCTGCCGGGGCGGCGGGCGGCTGTATGCTGGTCGAGCGCCACGCGCCGGAGCGCGGCGGGATGTGGAAAGGGCGCGCGCAGGCGCAATTATCGGCATGAGCACCAACCCATCCGCCCTCGCCTCCGGCAAGGATCGTAAGGAAGAGAATTTTCCCGTCGCCTCGCACCTCGTCGCCGCCCAATATCGCGCGCCGATCCTGGCCTTCTACCGCTTCGCGCGCGGCGCGGACGATGTCGCCGATCACCCGACCGCCAGCGCCGACGCCAAACTGACCACGCTCGAGGCGATGCGCCGCACGATCAAGGGCGATGCCAATGCCGATCTCTCTTCGGTCGCGCTGCGCACCGTCATGGCCGAGCGGCGGATCGATCCGATCCACGCGCTCGATCTGCTCGAAGCCTTCATGCGCGATTGCACGATCGACCGGTACGCCGATTGGGACGCGCTGATCGATTATTGCCGCTATTCGGCGATGCCGGTCGGCCGCTTCGTCCTCGACGTGCATGGCGAGAGCCGCGCTCTGTGGCCGGGCAACGACGCACTGTGCGCCGCCTTACAGGTGATCAACCACCTCCAGGATTGCGGCAAGGACTTTCGGGATATCAACCGCGTTTACATTCCCGAGGATATGCTGGCGAAGCACGGCGCCACCGTCGCCGATCTGGGCAACGAACGCGCCACGCCCGGCCTGAAGGCGGCGATCGGCGAGGCGGCGGAGCGGACGCAGGCGCTGCTCGCCCGATCCGCCGGCTTTTCGCGCGACGTCCGCGAT
>CAXTMT010000347.1:0-2282 GCA_964245355.1 uncultured Sphingomonadaceae bacterium | reverse complement strand
GCCCATACGCGTCGCCTCGCCGGCATCCAGCACCATCGCCGAGGCGCCGGTATCGACCATGCAGCGCCGCTCGCGGCCGTTCACCCGGATGCGGGCGTAGAACATGCCGTCGCGGGCTTTGGCGATTGTGCCGGGCGTGGTGTCGCCAGCGTCGCCGATCGGGCGATCCTCGATCTGCGAGGCGTCGGCGCTCAGCATTTTGGCGGGCGAATTGGCGGCAAGGCCGTAGACCGTCGGCACCCCGAGGAGCGCGCCGACGATCGCGCCGGTGGAAGCGAGCCGCATGATCCGTGCGGTCAACGGTGACATCGGGGGGAGAAATGCCTTCATCTGGAGTCATCCTTTACCGAACCAATATCGATGCCACCGCGATCGGGACCGACCAGCCCATGATCGCGCCCATGCCGATGATGCCGATGCGGGCGAGCAAAGGCAGGTGATCCTTGCGACGGCGGGGCAGGCGGGAGTAGCTGTTGAGCAGGCGATCGGCCTGCTGCTGATGCCACGACGGCGCCGGCTCACGATCGGCCGGAGCGCGCGTGCGCAGTTGCGGAACGGGGGCGAAGTGCCCCTGCTCGACCGAACCCTCCTTCGCAAACGCCGGTAACGCCATCAACTGTCTCCCTGACACCCTACAGGGCTAAAGTATTAACCAAATCTTTACTTTCAATAACAAGAAGTTAATTTTATTCTGTCCTATCAATACTTCGAACCCTCAAAATCTGCTATAGTTCCCCAATCCTTTATTTGGTGTAAACGGAAGATAGGGTGATGTCGGCGTACTGCGTTACCCACACCCTGCGGGTTCAGGCAGAACCGGCGGGATTGCCATCCGCTTTGTCCGCGCTCTACGGATGATGCGACAAACGGGATTGGTGTGGGTCGAAAAAAACGGTGGTGCAATCAGAGGTTATTTTCGAGAGCGAAGCCCTGCGCTCGATCGCCCGCATCCATGTCGAGGGCGGTCCGATTCTCTGCACCTTCAGCAATTATCAGGCGGATGGCGGCAAGCATCACGCTTTCGGCGACGTGTTCGCCAACCAGCATCGCATCAACGCGATCCATTTCATTAGCGGTGCCAACGATTGGTTGCTGCAGGAGAAATTCGAGCCGGATTATCGCGAATGGGTGCAGCGGGTCATGACCTTTCCCGCTTATGTGAATGCCAGCCGACGGATCGGCTATGGATCGAGCATGGGGGGCTATGCCGCGCTCCGCTTCCGTGATCGTCTCCGCTTCGATCGGGTGATCGCTTTTTCGCCGCAATATGCGCTCGATCCCGTCAAGGTGCCGTTCGAACGGCGATGGATCCCCGAGTTCGAACGATATGGCGATGCCGCGATGGACGTCCTGCGTCCGGTGTGGCCGGGCGAAGATATCGTCCTGATCCACGATCCGATGATCGATTGGGATGTGCGCCACATCCGCATGATCGATCCCGATCGAAACGCCCTCGATCTGGGCGTACCATTTGGGGCACATCCGCCGGCGCTCTTCCTAAGTCATACCGGGGTGCTGACGGACCTCACCCTTCGCTTGATCGCCGGCGACAGCGACATGCGCGATCTGCTGCGCCGCGCTTACCGCAATCGACGGACGAGTTGGCTATTCTGGCTGCGGCTGGCCGATTTCTGGTTCTACGATCGCAGCCTCCACAAAAAGGCGCTTTGGGCGGTGGATCAGGGGCTTAAAATAGCACCGGGCCATCCCGAACTTCTCGCCTTTCGCGAACGGGTCGCGGCCTGTTGCTGACGGCCTCAGCCGATCCGGCGCGCGCCGAGGATCTTAACCCGGTTGATGATTGTCTGGCCCATCGTCTCCGCCGATAGTCCGCCGGGATAGGTGGGCAGCACCAGGATGCGTTTGACGATATCCATCCCGCTCACGACGTGTCCGAAGGCGGCATAGCCCGGATAGTTGGGCGCGGCATCGAGGCTGGGGGCGGGGCCGACGCAGATGAAGAAATCGCCCATCGCCGATCCCGGCTTGTTGCGCGCCATCGAGAGGGTGCCGTCGCCGTGACGCAGGCCGGTGACGTTGGTCGGCTCGTGCGGGATGGGGAAGAAGCTGTCCGGGATGTTCGCGTCGATGCCGCCCTGGATCAGGCCCACGCCAGGCCGGCTCTTGCTGCGCGCGGCGCGGTAGAAGGTCTTGCCGACAAAGCGCCCGCTATCGACGTAGCGCAGGAAATTGTTCGCGGTGATCGGCGCGTGCTTGGTATCGACCGCGACGACGACGCGGCCGGCGCTGGTCTCGATCGCGACGCGGACTTCGCCGGGGGC
>CAXTMT010000346.1:0-2287 GCA_964245355.1 uncultured Sphingomonadaceae bacterium | reverse complement strand
GCTGTCGCTGAGCAAGGCGCGCGAGGAAGCGAAAAAGCTCTTGGTGGAGATCGCAACCAACGGCGCACCCCGAACGCAGCGTACCTTTCGGGAACTGGTCGACCACTGGATCGAGCACGTCGCAAAGCCGAACAACCGCTCGTGGGAAAAGCAAAAGCGGAGAATCGAGATTCATGTGCTGCCGTATTGGGGACCCCGGAAGCTCGACACGATCCGCCGTGCCGATGTTCGAGATCTGATCGGCGGCATCGCGGGCGACGTGGCACCGAATCGGGCGCTCACGATTATTCGGACGCTTTTCCGCTACGCCATGTCGCGCGACTGGATCGATGCCTCGCCAGCTGAAGCGATTGAGAAGCCGAACCAGGAGTCGCCGCGCGACCGCGTGCTCGACATGGACGAGATCAGACGCGTTTATGCTACTGCTGACATGCTGGGCTATCCGCTCGGCGGATACCTCAAGGCGCTTATCCTGACGGGACAACGTCGCACCGAGGTCGGCGCAATGCGGTGGCAGGACGTCGATCTTGACGCCGGCACGTGGAGCATCAGCGCCGCAGACACGAAATCAGCGCGCGCCCATCTTGTACCGCTGTCACCAGCGGCGGTGGCGGTGCTGAGGGCCGCCCCTCGGCTTGGCGACTATGTCTGGACAACGAACGGGCGCACTTACCTGTCCGGCTATACGCACGTGAAGGCTCGGTTGGACGCGCTGCTCGTTGCTCAAGGGTTCAAGTTCCCTGCTTGGCGCCTTCACGATATCCGGCGCAGCGTTGCCACGCATATGGTGCGGCTGGGCGTGCCGGAGACGGTCGTTGGCCGCGTGCTCAACCACGCCGCGCAGGGCGTGACGGCGAGGGTCTATGCGTTGCATAGTTATGCGCCGGAAAAGCGCGAAGCGCTAGAACGTTGGGCGGCGGAGGTAAGATCGCCAAAGCTAACGCCGACTGCCACTGCTGCATGAGGTCGCAATTCTTTTACCGCTGACGAGTGGCGACCGGGTTTAGGGTCCTCATACCTTGAGGTCTGATGATGCGACGGCCTTCCTCCTCAAGTCGCGGCGGAAACGTAATTTGACGGGTCTGCGATCCAATGATCGAGTTCTTCCCGCGCGAACGCGATACGTCGGCCACCGAGACTGACTGGCTTTGGAAACGTTCCTGCCTGAACGCGCCGGTAGATCGTGGCGCGGGACAGGCTGGTGAGGTGAGTGACGACCTTCATCGGCAGCAATATGGCATCGCGCGACATGACAAGCTCTCCATGCAATCTGGGTCAGGAGAGATCATAGAATGCACTGGAAGCTTGTCTTCAAGAGGACCGGCTTACGGTCCTGTACGCTCCTGCATTGAACTGCGTAGTGAAGGCACCTGTAGCGTATTGTAGCGCACGGAAGCCGGAGCAAATTTTTTTTGTAAGTGTCCCGCTTGTTTCAGGATGCCTCCCAGGTCCCTTGTTGCTTCATCCGGCCCCACCGGACCCCCTTGTTCGACAACAAAGATACTCACCGGGGGCGCGGCAGGACCCGTGACGCTCCTATAGTCGGCGCGATCTCGATCGAACAGCGTATCTGACGCGCGGCCGAGTCGGCGCGGCTCCGGCATGCCGCCACCGCCTGTGCCGTGTCGTGCTGCAGTCTATCGGCATCAACCAGCTGCCGCCAACGCGCAGGATCGCCGCTCGCCATCAGCGCGATGCCGGCTTCCCACCGGCTTTTTTGGAGCATCGCTGCGGCACGGTCTTCGGCGGCCGCCGGCCAGATCGTGTTGACGAGAAGCGGCGCGAGCGCGAGCAGGAGCGCGGTCAATCCCATGACAACAACCGCTGCCCAAATCACGGCGTCGCGCTGCTCGCGCTTGCTGCGCGCGCCTATGACGACGGCGGCCATGGCGGCGCGCGCGTCTCCCATCGCGACCTGTGCGGAAGCAAGCGCCGCCTGATCAGGCGCGCGCAGCTTGGCGGCGGCTCTCCCGACGCCTTCGGCGAAGCCGTCGAGAGTGAGCTTCACCCCTGGCCGATCGGCGAGCGTGTGCATGGCGGCGGTCAACTTGTCGTGGCGCTCGGCAAGCCGCGCCAGATCCTGGCTGTAATCGCGCTGCTCGATCCGCGCCTGTCGCGCGGCGAACCCTTCGACCGCCGCGACGAGCATAGCGAGCTGACCGTTCATGCGCTCGAATGCGGCGAACGCATCCGCGTCGCTGTCCGGCTGTGCTTCGATCACCTGCTGGTCCATCACATCCTCCTCACAGGCTGAGTCCGACATCACGGCTGCGGCCGCTCCCAAGCG
>CAXTMT010000345.1:0-2294 GCA_964245355.1 uncultured Sphingomonadaceae bacterium | reverse complement strand
CACGATCGTCGCGCCCATGCCGAGTCCGATCATCTCGAGCAGAGCGATGCAGGAGACGTCGTGCTGTTCGAATTGGGGGTGCCGGTCGAGGCGGTCGAGCAACGTGCGATAGGCGAGGAGCTCAAAGTAACAATTCTTCAAAATGATGGGTAACGCGGAGACATCACCCCAGCTGACCGCGGCCTGTTTGGCGAGTGCGTGATCTGCCGGCAGCGCCGCGACCAGCCGTTCTTCCCACAGCATCTCTTGCATAAGCGTGTTGCTTTCGAGCCTAGGCATCGGCGTGACTATCATAGGGTCGATCGATCGCTCGTTGAGTTGCCGGCGTAGGTCTTGCGGACCTGCCTCGATCAGGCGAAGGCGTACCTGAGGGCTTGTGGCGATGAAGTCGGCGATGCCGGCACGTAGCGGTCCGAGGAACAGTACTGGAGAAAAACCCAAGCTGAGGTTGCCGGCCCGGCTCTGCGCGACCGCGACTGCGTTCAGCATCTGCTGATCGATCGTGTCGAGGATCATCCGCGCAGAAGGCAGAATCGATTGTCCGATCTGCGTGAGTTTCAGTTGCGCGCCGCGACGGCGTTCAAATAAATCACCGCCATATATCTCCTCGAGCCGGGCAATGGCTTGGCTAACGGCAGGTTGCGACCTCCCCATCATACGAGCGGCACCCGCAAATGAGCGCACTTCTGCAACTCTAAGAAAGACCTCAAGCTAATATATGTCAGGTCTAAAAGAGGTCTATCAGATCTAGCCTTCTGAATTGTAGTTTTCATGGCATAATTAAAACGAAATACCGCAATACATTTGAAGATACCTTACTTTTCTTTTGAGCCAAGATTTGCAATAACCATGCAATTTACTGTATTTAACTTTATGAACGAATGATATATTGCCGGATTTTGCAATTGTAAAAAGACTCGGATTATAGACATTGCCGGTCATGCAACATTGTTTGTGCTCCGATTAGAAAGTCCGCCTTGACCCCCACGTGCTTTGCCAATGCCCTGCAAAATCATTCGATTTCTTCGGCAACCGAGGCCATTACCGACCGCCAATTATAGAAGCGGCAATCAAGCCACTCGTCGTTGAAATAAGTGTCGGCATACCGGGCGCCGTGATCGCAGAGTAGCGTGACCACTGCACCCTGCGCGCGCGCCGCGCGCATCTCGCGCATCAGATCGAGGCAAGCGACGAGGTTCGTGCCGGTGGATCCGCCAACCGGACGCCCGAGCTTCGCGCTGAGCGCGCGCATGGCACCGAGGCTGGCAGCATCGTCCACGACGATCATTCGATCGACCACGCTCGGGATGAAGCTCGGCTCCAACCGAGCGCGTCCGATACCCTCAACGAGCGGCAGAGCGTCTTCCCCCGTGGTGGTGACCGCAGGATCGGCATAATGGCGGTGGAAGACCGAACCGACGGGGTCGGCGACGCACAACATGGTCGGCAGCTGTCGATACCGAAGATACCGGCCAATGGTTGCCGAAGTGCCCCCCGTTCCAGCGCCGCAGACGATCCAGGTCGGGACAGGTTCCTCTTCAGACGCGAGCTGGCTGAAGATACTTTCGGCGATGTTGTTGTTGCTACGCCAGTCGGTGGCGCGTTCCGCAAACGTGAACTGGTCGAGATAGTGGCCGCCGCACTCGAGCGCGATCCGCCGCGCAAGCGAGCAGACCTCGCGTGTATCGTCGGCCTCGTGGATGCGGCCGCCATAAAAGCGGATGGCCTCCAGCTTAGCGCGGGCGGTGCCGCGCGGTACGACGGCGGTAAACGTAAGGCCAAGCATCCGCGCGAAATACGCCTCCGAGACCGCCGTCGAACCCGAGGAGGACTCAATCATCGGAGTATTTGGACCTATCCAGCCGCTGCACAAAGCATGGAGGAACAGCGACCGCGCGAGCCGGTGTTTAAGACTTCCGGTCGGATGCGAGCTCTCGTCCTTGAGGTAGAGAGGAATTCCGGGGAAAGCGCTAAGGTCGAGCCTGATTAAGTGGGTGTCGGCCGATCGCCTGGCGTCGGCTTCGATCCGTCGAATCGCGTCGACCAGCCATCGACGATCACTCTGTGAGCGGGTGGTGCGCGAGCCCTTGCAGGCCCGGTTGGTCGCCATCAAATCTTCCTTACTTCGCGCGCTACCCCTTATTAACCGACCGATGTTCCCCCGACGGTCAGCCCAGAGATCTTGAGGCTGGGCTGGCCGACGCCGACGGGCACATTCTGATTGGCCTTCCCGCACATTCCCATTCCTGGGTCAAAGGCAAAGTCGTCGCCCACCATCGTAACGCCATGCAGCG
>CAXTMT010000344.1:0-2325 GCA_964245355.1 uncultured Sphingomonadaceae bacterium | reverse complement strand
GTTCATGCCCGGGGTCGCGATCTATGCGGTGCCCAACCAGGGCGGCTGGTATGATTTCGGCTATTTCGTCGGCGTGGTGTTCCTGGGCGTCGGCGCGCGGCACACCCGCACCGTCTATGTCGAGCGCCGCCGCCGATGACGTGGCAGGTCGCCATCATGTTCGCGGTCGCCGCCGCTCTGGCGCTGGTCGGCGTCGGCCTGCTCGCGGCGCTCGCGCGACCGAGCGGGCCGGCCAAAATCTATGTGTTCCGCATGGTGGGGATCATGGCGCTGGCGGCGGGGGTGGTGCTCGCCTTGTCGGCGAGCGCGATGTGGAATTGGGGCGCGGCGCGATGAAATATTGGCGCTTCTGGGCATTCATGGGCGCGACGTTCGCCTGGATCGCCGTGGACATCTGGCTTAGCTCGGCAATCGACTGGCCGAACGGCTATGGCTTTCATTGCCGGGGGCAGGCCTGCCTTTACGTGGAGCTGTGGCATAGCCCGGTGTTGATCGGCCCCCGCCACCGCCATCCTTTGGCGCTCTTCCAGTTCGTCTGGATGTGGGCAGCCCCCGCTTTTGGTGTCTGGCTGTTCATCTGGTCGCAGCGCGCAGCCCGCCGCAAGAACAATTCTTTCAGCAATCTACCGGAGTAATCCCCATGTCCCTCCTCCAAGCCTCCAAACAGTATAAGCCGTTCGAATACCCCTGGGCATTCGAGTTCTGGAAACGCCAGCAGCAGCTCCACTGGCTCCCCGAAGAGGTCCCGCTCGGCGAGGATTGCCGCGACTGGGCGCAGAAGCTGACCGATCACGAGCGCAACCTGCTGACGCAGATCTTCCGCTTCTTTACCCAGGCCGATGTCGAGGTGCAGGACTGTTACCACGAGAAATACGGCCGCGTGTTCAAGCCGACCGAGATCAAGATGATGCTGACCGCGTTCAGCAACATGGAGACGGTCCACATCGCCGCCTACAGCCACCTGCTCGACACCATCGGCATGCCCGAGAGCGAATACGGCGCCTTCCTCGACTATGCCGAGCTGAAGGAGAAGCATGACTATATGCAGAACTTCGGCGTCGACACCGACGAGGACATCGCCCGCACCCTCGCCATGTTCGGCGGCTTCACCGAAGGGGTTCAGCTGTTCGCCAGCTTCGCGATGCTGATGAACTTCCCGCGCTTCAACAAGATGAAGGGCATGGGCCAGATCGTCACCTGGTCGATCCGCGACGAGACGCTGCATTGCGAGGGCATCATCAAGATGTTCCACACCTTCTGCCAGGAACGGCAATGCCTGACCAAGGCGGTGAAGGACGACATCGCCGACGTGTGCCAGACGACGATCCGGCTGGAGGACAATTTCATCGACCTCGCCTTCGAGATGGGGCCGGTCAACGGCATGACCGCCAAGGAGATCAAGAAGTACATCCGCTACATCGCCGATTGGCGGCTGGGGCAATTGGGGCTGAAGCCGATCTACATGATCGACGAGCACCCGCTGCCGTGGCTGGCGCCGATGCTCAACGGGGTGGAGCACGCCAACTTCTTCGAACAGCGCGCGACGGAATATTCGAAGGCGGCGACCAAGGGCCAGTGGAACGAGGTGTGGGACAGCTTCGACAAGCGGCAGAAGGCGAAGGGCGGCGCGAAGCCGGCGAACGATGCGCCCGAGGGGGAAAGCGGGGATATGTTCAGCGCGGCGGGTGTGGCGGCGGAGTGATGGACTTGACTACAGCAGGCGGCGCCTCGGTGGACCCGGTTCTCTACATTGACGATTTTGTCGAGATGCTGCGTGATATACTACGAGCGATCGCAGCTGATGATAACGCGCGTGCTCTGACGCATGCTTCAAGCCGGCTGCGAAATCTATTCGCTCACGCAAATGGTCTTCCACAGTCACTTAGCTGGTATAAGATATTGGAAGATTCTGTCTCCAAATTGAAGCCACCGTATGTAGCCTTCGATGCACCGAATGCTTACGAACATGACTATGACAGACTGGCCAAATACGGTGTCAAATTAGTTGCAGAGATCACTACTTCAGACAGTGCATCCGCCGCTAGGATCAGCAATGCCAGGCGGGCAATAGCTGATGAAATCCAGTCGATCGGCGATCGACCGAAACTCAGAAGGGAGCTTAGAGAGAGTCGTTGACGATCCGAAAAGCAATCGCCAAGATCCTGCTATGTTCTCTCCCGCAGATCCGCTCGACGCTCACATCGACCTCCTCGCCACCGCGCGAGGCAAGCGGTTCGGCACCATCCTCGCCGATCCGCCGTGGCAGTTCCAGAACCGCACCGGTAAGCTCGCGCCCGAGCACAAACGGCTCAACCGCTATGGCAC
>CAXTMT010000343.1:0-2332 GCA_964245355.1 uncultured Sphingomonadaceae bacterium | reverse complement strand
CGGTGTCGGACCAGCCATGCTCGTCGTCGCCGATCAGCGTACGGCTGGCGTCGGCCGAAAGCGTCGTCTTGCCGGTGCCGGACAGACCGAAGAAGATCGCGGTATCGCCCTTGGGGCCGATGTTGGCCGAGCAGTGCATCGGCATCACCCCCTGCGCCGGCAGCTTGTAATTGAGGATGCCGAAGACGCTTTTCTTCATCTCGCCGGCATATTCGGTGCCGCCGATCAGGATCAATTTCTCGGTGAAATTGACCGCGATCACCGTCTCGCTGCGGCAGCCGTGCCTGGCCGGATCGGCACGGAAGCTCGGCAGATCGATGATCGTGAATTCGGGGACGAAATCGGCGAGGTCCGAAATCTCCGGGCGCACCAGCAGGGTGCGGATGAAGAGGTTGTGCCAGGCATATTCGTTCACGACGCGCACGTTGACCCGGTAACCGGGCTGCGAACCGCCGTAGAGATCCTGGACGAACAAAGTGTCCTTGGTGCCCAGATGGGCGAGGAAATCGGCCTTCAGCGCGGCGAAATGTTCCGGGCTCATGCCCTTGTTGGTCTTGCCCCACCACACGGTCGATTCGGTTTCGGCATCGCGGACGATGAACTTGTCCTGCGCGGAGCGGCCGGTGTGCTTGCCGGTCTTCACGACCAGCGGGCCATCCTTCGCGAGGATACCCTCGCCGCGGCGCACGGCATTTTCGATCAGCGGCGCGGTCGACAGATTCCAGACCACATCGGCCTTGACGGTGATACCTTGCGCATCAAGCCCATGCTTGGGGGCGGAAACGGCCATCGCGAAACTCCAGAAAATCAGCCAGAACAAGCGGCTTTGCTACCTTTGGGTCGGGTAGCTACCCCTGGGTATCCGATAGGCAAGATGCGCGCCCTCGTCAAACCGCTCCGGAATGCATTTTCCATCCCGTCACCCGCTGTTGAGCAATCGCCTGCCATGCGATACCACCCGGCTGCCCCTGCCATCGGATGCGGACAAGAATGGCTTCCTCGATCGCGCTCGTCGATGACGATCGCAACATCCTGACCTCGGTGTCGATCGCGCTTCAGGCGGAGGGCTTCAACGTCCGCGTCTATTCGGATGGCGAGGCGGCGCTGAAGGCGCTCAGCGACAATCCCCCCGATCTCGCGGTGCTCGACATCAAGATGCCGCGCATGGACGGGATGGAACTGCTCCGCCGCCTGCGCGAGAAGAGCGCGCTGCCGGTGATCTTCCTGACCAGCAAGGACGACGAGCTCGACGAGGCGCTGGGCCTGGCGATGGGCGCCGACGATTATATCACCAAGCCGTTCAGCCAGCGGCTGCTGATCGCCCGCATCCGCGCCATCCTGCGCCGTGCCGAGCTCAATGCGGGTGGCGAGGCGACCAGCGAAACGCCGGTCGCCGAAAAGATCCTCCGCGGCCGGCTGGAGATGGACCCGGCGCGCTATCAGGTGAAATGGGCCGATATCGACGTGATCCTCACCGTCACCGAATTCATGATCCTCGAGGCGCTGGCGCAGCGGCCCGGCATCGTGAAATCGCGCGATCAATTGATGGATGCGGCCTATCAGGACGACGTCTATGTCGACGATCGCACGATCGACAGCCATATCAAGCGGCTGCGGCGCAAATTCCGCCAGCTCGACCCGGATTTCAAGGCGATCGAAACTCTCTATGGCGTTGGCTACCGTTTCTCTGAAGCGTAACCCGGATGCGGGATGGTTCGGGCGGCTGACGCTGCAGGGCCGCATCCTGGCGATCAACATCTTCGTCCTCGTCGTGCTGGCGGGGGGCTTCTTCTATCTCGATACCTATCGCACCAAGCTGATCGACGAACGTACCGACCAGGCCTCGACCGAGGTGCGGATGGTGGCGACCGCGCTCCACGCCTCGCCGCCGGCGAGTTGGCCGGTGTTGCTGAGCCGGGTGGGGCACGACGACGACAGCCGCTTCCGTTACTATCGCGACGCCACCTCGGCCCCGTTGGACGGCTGGTCGATCGGGCTGCCGACCTATGAGATGCGCGATCCGGCGCAGGAGGGATGGCGGCGCCATGTCGCGCGCGGGATGGACCGCGTCATCGATCATATCGTCGGCGCCGAAATCCCCGATGCCTTCTTCGAGCCCCCCGTCGATCGGCTGACCGCCTGGCCCGAGGCCGAGCAGGTCGCCAAGCAGGGCGGCGTCGCCACCCGCCACCGCCTCGCACCCGAGCGGACCCCGGTGCTTTCGGCGGCCACAAGAGTGCCCGGCGGCGGCGTGCTGCTGCTGACCAGCAACCAGCGCGACATCGTCCGCAGCGTGCGCGCCGAGCGTTTCTGGCTGGGGATCATCCTGCTC
>CAXTMT010000342.1:0-2341 GCA_964245355.1 uncultured Sphingomonadaceae bacterium | reverse complement strand
CTGGGTGAACGCGCAGCGGATCGAAGTCTCCGGCGGAGCAGTCTCTTGACCTCATGGATATGAACAAATGACCAGTATCAGGATGTTGAGAGAGGTGGCTCAACGACTGAACTCTGGGTCATTGCGACGAGCCGGTGATATGCCGGCTGTCACCCCCATCCGGCTTCGGCCGAAGTCGAACAGCGGGATGCCGAGCTTGCCAGCCTTGTGAGCGACGTTGTCCTGGATCCCGGTGCCAGTAAACACAATCATCTTGATCGGCAGGATTTCGAGCATCGCGTGGTTGCGCTTGAACGGTGCCGCTTTGGCGTGCTTCGTTCAGTAGAGCTTGAATGCAACCTGCGCGACCTTGCGGCTGTCTGCCAAGCGCGACGCGATCAGCTCGGCGCCCTTGGGCGATCCGCCGTGCATCACCGCCATGCCGGGATGCTTGGCGATGATGCATCAGCCGTTGCATCGACGAGAGGGTCGTAAACCAATTGCCTTGATCGCAGTTCATATCGACCTGCTACAGTCTCCTGGTCATAATGCCGCTGCGATCAGTTCACGCAGGCCGAACTTGCCGTTGTTCGTCAGCGACACGTCGGGCTTCCAGCGCGGATCTTGCGCGATGAAAGAGCTTGAATCGGCGAGGAGCAATCCGACAATGGTCTCGGCAACGATCCGGCCGCCGACCTCGCCGAGCTGACGCGTGTCGATCGCTTTATCGCCCTGTGTCGTAGCGAGCGTCACCGTGGTCTGAAGCGTCTCGGCGAGGACGTAGGTCCACAGCGGGCAGTTGCCGGCAAACACCGACTTGCCGCCTACCACACCGAAGTCGGTGATCGGCCTCTGCGCTTTTTGATCCTTGGAATCGGTGGTAAATTTACCGATCATGATCTTGTCGTCGTCGAGCGGGACCACGCCCATCGCCCGTGCGACGTCCTGGCCGCTCGGCAGGCGCATCCGCCAGCCGCGCTCAAGGTTGCGGAGCGCGAGGATATGCGGGTTCTCGGCGACGTCCTTCGGCAGATGGCCGAGCGGGTTTACGAGCGAGGTATCGATCTTGTACGCGAGTTGGACCCGGTTCTTGTTGCGCGGATCGGGTAGGTTGTCGGCGTCGCCATAGTCGAGCACCTCGAGGTCGATGAAGAAGCGCCAGTCGATCGCCCACTGCGCCGGGAACTCGTGGAAACCTCGCAAATTGGGCTGATTCGTGTTTCCGGCGAAGATCGAATGCGGCTTGGGCAGCGTCTCGTTGAGCTGGTATTCGGGGCGGACCATCGAATGACCGAACCGGTACGCCGCCGCCGAGAACTCGAGCGGCATGAACGCTTCGTCGCGCGGCTTGTAGAATTTGAGCTTCGGCGGGTCGGCAACGATGTCTCCGCTCGCGAGATGCGGCAAGACTTCGGCGAGCACGTCCTGATTGACGATCTTGGGCAGAAAGTCGTTGAGCACGACCCACTGATAATGCCAGCGCACCGCCTTCTGCGCCGCGGTGAAGTCGCCGAGTTTCGACGCGAAGCGGTTATGGAGCCGCAGAAACAGTCCTTGAAGCTGGGAGACGATGACGTTCTCGTCGTTGCGCGGATCACCGATGATCGCGCGCCTCTTCGGATGCGGTCAGCCGCAGTAGGTGCCGGGTTGCTGCGCGGTACATCCTGGGCCTTCGGGTTGTGCGCGGCACCCGTCAGCGCGCGGCCGAGGTTGAAATGCAGTCCGTCGGCGTAGAGATATGGCTGGTCGTCGGGGCCTCGACCGTAGACGTTGCCGAGGTCGAACCGAGGGGTTCGATAGTCGACCAGTGCATCGAGATCGTTCTGTTTCTGCAGGCTGCTCGCCGGGTCGAAGGTCAGGTCGTGATCGATGAACTGGCCGAAATAGGTGTAGGCGGCCGGGATGTCGCCTTCTTCGGGATCGGGACCGTCGAACGGCGGCTCGTGGTCGGCGAGCATGGCGGCAGCCAGCTCCGTCAAGGCGTCTATGGTCGCCTTGTCGTCCGCTCCGAAGTCGGCCGCCGGCAGCGCCCGGAATATGCGGCCGAACGGTCCGCCGAACAGCACTGAGGAGCGCGACAGATTGGCACCGCGAACGCCGCCGTGCGGGCGGACGGTAGGTGGACTGGCCATGATCGATACCCCATTGTTGCAGTGGCTGGCGGCCGCTCGAGCCGGCACCAGATCGTATGTCATTGCGGGCCCGAAAAGAAGATGCAGGGGGGAAGATTTTTGCTATTCAAATTGACGCTTGAAAACCGCAACTTGGTTGCGGCTTCGCATCATCCCGATGCAGCTGGTTCGATTTCAGGACGGACGTACAAGAGCGAGAGTATCTTTGCACCACGACTCGTGGGTAGGTC
>CAXTMT010000341.1:1318-2359 GCA_964245355.1 uncultured Sphingomonadaceae bacterium | reverse complement strand
GCGAAGCGATGACGGAGGGGTGTAACCATCAGCGGTGACACCCCTCCACCACTCGCTGCGCGAACGGTCCCCCTCCCCTTTCAGGGGAGGAACTCACGTTACGAAGCCGCGAACTTCAGCAGCTTGATCGCCTCGCTATTCGAGACCCCACCGCCCACGCGCTTCGCCGCATAGAAATGCACGAACGGCTTGTGGCTGTAGGGATCGCGCAGGATCGCCGTTTCGCCGCGCTCGGCGATCAGATAGCCGGCCTGGAAATTGCCGAACGCGATCGACAGCGAATTGGCGGCGATGTCGGGCATGTCCTCGCTCTCGATCACCGGATAGCCGAGCAACGTATCCGCGCGCCCCTCGATCAGCCCCGGCTGCCACAGGAAGGCACCGTCGCTGGTCTTGAACTTGCGGATCGCGGCGAGCGTGGCGGCATTCATCACGAACACCGCGCCCTGGCGATACGGGGCGCGCAACGCCTGGACGAGATCGACCAATTTGTCCGCCGGATTGGACGCCGCGAAGCCCCCCGCCGCGCCGGTCGCCACATATTGCAGCGTTCCGAACGCGCGCACCGCATCGCCGTCGGTGGTCGTGGCATAGGTCAGGAAGCCCTTGGGCTTGCTCGTACCGTTGCCGCCCACGAAGGCGGACCCTTCGGCGCGGGCGAACTCGGTGGCGATCTCCTGCGCCAGCCAGCCTTCGAGATCGAAGGCCGCATCGTCGAGCATCGCCTGGCTCGCCGCCGGATTGGCGTAGAGATCGCCGAAGCTCGGCACGATCTCGTGGAAGGTCGGCGTCGCCGTCTCGGTGCGCGCATCGGTCTCGCCCGCCCAGCCCGAAGGGGTGCCGCCGCTGGTGACGAGCTTGCGATAACCCGCCGTGCCGACCGTCACCACGTTGGCCACCGCGCGGATCGGCGAGATGGCGGTCAGCGTCCGGTCGATCCGCGCATCGATCTCGCGCGGCACGGCGAAGCCCCCGGCATCGGTGGTGGTGCCGTTGACGCTCTTGGTCTCGAGCCCGCCCTCCAGGCCCTTGCGCAGATAC
>CAXTMT010000341.1:0-1308 GCA_964245355.1 uncultured Sphingomonadaceae bacterium | reverse complement strand
CTCCTCGACGAACGCCTTGGTGCCCGTCTCCTGCGCGGCGGCCCCACTGAGCGCCGGCCGCCCCGCGACCACCGCCGCCCTGTCGAGCCGCCCCTTCAGCTCGGCCATCTCGGCGCGGAGTTCTCCCACCGCCGCTTCCGCCGCTTGCGTCTCGAACGACGCCTCCAGCGCATCCATCTTCGTCTCGTACATACTCATCTCCTCAGGACAAAAAGAAAAGGCGCCCCGCCCGGAATGGGTGACGCGCCGCATTACTCATGTTACTTTGTACACATATACCTACACGGAGCGCCGACGATGAACGCCAGCACCACCATGACCATCCGCGTCCCCGTCGAACTCAAGGAGCGGCTAGGTCGCATCTCCGAGGTCACCCGCCGCAGCCAATCCTTCCTCGCCGGCGAAGCGCTCGCGAACTATGTGAACCGCGAACTCGAAATCATCGAGGGCATCCAGCGCGGAATGGAGGAGATTCGGGCCGGTAAAGGCATTCCCCATGACGTCGTGATGGCCGAAGCGCGCGCCATCATCGCCGAGGCGAGGAAGCGCAAAGCATGAGCCGCCGCGTCGAGTGGATGCCCGGTGCCAGAGCCGATCTGCTCGACCAGATCGCCTATCTCGCGACCGACGATGCCGATGCCGCCGATCGGATTCTTGATCGTATCGTCACGACCGGCAATTCCCTCGGCGACTTCGCGACGGGCCACCCCGGCCGGGTCGAGGGCAGCTATGAGAAATCGGTGCGCGGGCTGCCGTATATCCTTGCGTATGCGCTCACCGATTCCGACCGCACCGTCAGCATCGTCCGCATCATCCATACCGCCCGCGATTGGCAGGATGGCGAGTGGCCGGAGTAATCACTTGAGGATGCCCTCCACCGCATGCACCCGCGCCCCCGGCTGCATCGGCATGGTGACGAGGCTGACCTCGACCAGTTCCAGATCGGTCAACTCGCGATGCCGCCCCTGCGTCTTGCCCCGCACCCGATAGCCGAAGCTCAGCCCGCCGACCGCGCCGTCCTTCAGCAGCGCCGCCGCCTCCCGCCCGGCCTGCGAACCGTCGCTCAGCGCACCGATCACCCGCAGGCCGCGCCGGTCCTCCGCCAGCGTCTCGATACGGCCGATCGGCTGGCCGGGGCGGTGTTGCCACAGCAGCGGGACCCCCTTCGGCCCCGCCGCCACGGCGCGGGCGAAGGCGCCCTTGCGGATGATGTCGCCGCCGCGGTCGACCTTGTCGAACAGCGCCGCATAGCCCGCGAATCTCACGCCGGGTCCCCGCCAAAGTGACGCTTTGGCGGGCTCACGCGGC
>CAXTMT010000340.1:335-2362 GCA_964245355.1 uncultured Sphingomonadaceae bacterium | reverse complement strand
CGCCGTCGACGAGATGCTTGAACATCTGCCAGTGGCTGACGAGGTGGTTGCCGAAATTCATCGCCATGAAGCCGGTCAGCTGGACGAAGCCCGGATAGACCTTGCGGCCGTGCCCCGGATGATTCCACGGCACGGTGGCGATGACGTTATTCTCGAACCACGAGAACGGCCGCTGGGTGGCGGTGGTGTTGACCGCGGTCGGCGCCTCGCGCGTGTCGATCGGGCCGCCCATCATGCTGAGCGAGCGGGGCCGCGCCGGGTTCCTGTCGGCCGACATCAGCGCCGTCGCCGCATAGACCGGCACCGAGGGCTGGCACACCGCCAGCACGTGCGTACCCGGGCCGATATGCTCGAGGAAGGCGATGACGTAATCGATATAATCGTCGAGATCGAAGCGGCCTTCCTCCAGCGACACCGCGCGCGCATCGGCCCAATCGGTGATGTAGACGTCATGCCCCGGCAGCATCCGCTCGACCGTGCCGCGCAGCAGGGTGGCATAATGGCCGGACATCGGCGCGACGATCAGCAGCTTGGGCTGGGTAACCTGTACTTCGGGGCGGGTGAAGTGGATGAGCTGGCCGAACGGGCGAATCGCCTCGATCTCCTCGATCACCGGGGTCGGCTTGCCGTCGACCAGCGTGGTATCGAGCCCGAAGGCGGGCTTGCCGTAGGTCGCCGAAGCATGGGCGAAGACGTTCAGCCCGGACGACATCATGGTGGCGAAAGGTGTGCCCGCCCAGGGGTTTGCCGGGTTCGCCAGCCAATCGGAGCTCAGCCCTGCCATCGCGCTTGCGCCGGCCAGCATGTTGCGCTGCATTTCGAAAGCTTCGTACAGCATTTAAATCCTTCCCCCCGGAAAGTCGGGGACATCTCGCCTTTTCAACGCGCAAACGCAACCGAAGGGTACGGCGAAGCGAGATTGAGGGCCGCCTATACGGCTGCTAGAACAAAAGGGATATGGCCACTCTCGAACCCGAAGCCGAGTCTCCGCTCGAACCCGCGTCCCTGCCCAAGCGCCGCCTGAGCGACCTCGGCCTCGTCTGGCGGATGGCGGCGGCCTATCCGGGGCGGATCGTGGCGGCGGCGGCGGCGCTGGTCGTCTCCTCCTCGGCGACGCTGGCGATTCCCTACGGCTTCAAGCGGGTGATCGATCGCGGCTTCATCGCCGGCGGCGGCACGGTGACCAACGTCGGCCACAGCTTCCAATATCTGCTGATGATCGTGGTGGTGCTGGCCGTCGCGACGGCGTTCCGCTTCTACTACGTCTCGTGGCTGGGCGAGCGGACGGTGGCCGATCTGCGCCGGGCGGTGCAGGGCAATCTGCTGACCCTCAGCCCCCGCTTCTTCGAGGAGAACCGCCCCGGCGAGATCGCCTCGCGGCTCACCTCGGATACCGCGCTGGTCGAGCAGGTGGTCGGCACCTCGGTCTCGGTCGGCCTGCGCAACGCGGTGACGGCGGTCGGCGGTGTCGCTTATATGTTCGTGCTCGCGCCGAAGCTCGCGGGCATGATGCTGCTGGCGATTCCGGCGGTGGTGGTGCCGATCATCATTCTCGGCCGCCGGGTGCGGAATTATTCGCGCACCAGCCAAGATCGCATCGCCGATATCGGCGCGACGGTGGGCGAGACGCTCGCCGCGATGAAGATCGTCCAGGCGTTCAACCAGGAACCGCGCGAGCGCCGCCGCTTCGCCGATACGGTGGAAGCGGCGTTCGCCACCGCCAAGAAGCGCATCCTGCTGCGATCGATCATGACCGCGATCGTGATCGGCCTCGTCTTCGGCGCCATGACCCTGATCCTGTGGGAAGGCGCGATCGACGTCGCCGCCGGGCGGATGAGCGGGGGCGCGATCGCCGCTTTCGTCATCACATCGGGGCTGGTGGCAGGCGCGCTCGGCTCGCTGACCGAAACCTATGGCGATCTGCTGCGCGGCGCGGGTGCCGCGAGCCGCTTGGGCGAATTGCTCGCCGAACGGCCCGAGATCGCGGCCCCGGCCAAGCCGCAGGCGCTGCCGCTGCCGCCGCGCGG
>CAXTMT010000340.1:0-325 GCA_964245355.1 uncultured Sphingomonadaceae bacterium | reverse complement strand
TCGATCATATCGAATTCCGCTATCCTTCGCGGCCCGAAGTCGCGGCGCTCCACGACTTCAGCCTGACGATCGAGCCCGGCGAGACGGTGGCGGTGGTCGGCCCCTCGGGCGCGGGCAAGACGACGCTCTTCCAGCTCGCCCAGCGCTTCTACGATCCGGGGACGGGATCGGTGCGGATCGATGGTGTGGCGCTGACCCAGGCCGATCCGCGCGACGTGCGTGCCCGCATCGCGGTGGTGCCGCAGGAAACCGTGATCTTCGCGACCAGCGCGCGCGACAATCTGCGCTACGGCCGCTGGGATGCCGACGATGCGGCGATCTGGGC
>CAXTMT010000339.1:0-2406 GCA_964245355.1 uncultured Sphingomonadaceae bacterium | reverse complement strand
CCCGAAGAGAGCAGCCAGCCCCAGCCGGATACCGATCACGATGCCCGCTGCACCGATGTGTGCCAGCCCCGCGTCGACCGCGCCCGCGCCGCCGATGCCGATCACCCCGCCAAGCCCGGCGGGCAATGGCGAGAAGGCACCGTTGCGGAACAAAGCGAGCGCCAGATCGATAGCGAGGATCGCCACCAGGGTGATCGGCAGCGCGCGTTTCCAGCGGCCGGGCGCCACCCCGCGCCACAGCCGCAGCGCCACCACGATGAGCGGCGGCAACAGCAACACCGCCGGCAGGCCGAACAGGGTAAGCAGCAGATCGGCGGTCCACGCGCCGACGGTCCCCAAGGCGTTGAGCGGCCGGCCGCCGGCGGCGGTGTTCAGCGCGGCATCGCTCGCGTGATAACTTGCCAGCGCGAAACCGAGCAGCAGGGTGAGGCCGAGGATCGCCAGCGCACCGGCGAGCGCGCCCGAACGCCTGCCGAATCGCCCTGCGCGCTCCCGCCAGATGGTGCCGTCCGCCAGCCGCGTCGCCATCATGCCCCTCCCGAAACCAAGTCTTTCTGTGTACTCGAAATGTTCTGAATTGTCAAGCCTCAGAAGCCCCAGTCGAGCAATGGCCAGCCGCGCGCCCTCGCCAGATGGCGCAGCTTCGCGCTCGGGTTCACCGCGAAGGGCTCGTCCGCCCATTCCAGCACCGGCGCATCCGAGACATGGTCCGAATAAAAGCGCACCTTCACACCGCCGCGATCCAGCCCCTCGGTCTTCAACCAGCTTTCGATCAGCCGCAGCTTGGCGGGGCCATAATTATTCTCGCCGTCGATGCGCGCGCGGATGCGATCGTCGAGACCCATCACGCTGCCGGTGGCGATCACATCGTCGAAGCCCAGCCGCTCGGCGATCGGCGCGACGTAGAAACGATAGGAGGCGGTGGCGAGCACGAGGCGGCGGCCGGCGGCCTTGTCCTCGGCGATCCGGCGGAGCGCGCCGGGGTGGATGTTGGTCTTGCAGACGAGATCGGCGAAGCTCTCGATCGCGGGCGTCAGTTTGGCCGCCGCTATGCTGCCGCCGATCATCAGCCGCTGGACGATCTCCTTCAGCCGCCGCCGATCGATCAGCTTCGCGCCATACGCCGCCATCGCGATCGGCACGAGCGGGCTGAGCAGCAGGCGCCACGGCGCGATCGTCTTCGCGGCGTGGAGCAGGAAGGGCGTGTAGGTGCCGGTTCGCGTGATCGTGCGATCCATATCGTAGATGGCAAGGTCGGTCATGCGCCTGCGGGACACCAGCGCGCACCGAAACGCAAGCATCGCGCGCGCCAAGGGAACCCGAAGCCCGGATAAGCCTTTAGGCACAGCACCGTAACGAAATATGGGAGACGATGATGCGCTCTATCCTTCTGTGGCTGATCGGCATTCCGATCCCGCTCATCCTGCTGCTCGCCCTCTGCACACACCACTTCTAGGATCGCGGGGTTCGCGCGCCTCGTCGCAACGCACGCGAACTTTTGCTTTGGCTGATGCCGAAATGCCTTATGGGGCTGGCGCCGCGCGCTCGGAAATGTGTGCGCAAGGGAGCCGATGGACCAGCGAAGTCTATCCGAAGCGAACGACGAAGCGCTCACCTTGTGGGAGCTGTTCGGTACGCGCGCCTATGATGCGGTCCAGCGGCGGATCGCCTTGGCGATCGATCGCGAGCAGATCGACGATACGCTGTTCTGGCTCGAAGTGCAGTCGCGGCTTTACGGTTATGCAGGCGATCCGTTCGGAACCAAACGGCCGCACGACTGACCCTTTTCGAAAAATAAGCGGAACCAATCGGCAGGCCGGGCTTTGCCGATGGATGCATTTCGAGAGCAGGGGGCTCCCCATCACCGGATCGATGAAGTTCGCCGCGCGCGAGCGACGCTGAGGCATGGCCGAAGAGAACTCCGATCGCCCGGACGAGGACGACAAGCCCCCCGAAGATTCTGGCGATCAGCCCGACCGGAAGGGCGGCGACAAGGACAATGCTCAGGAAGACGGCGAGGAACAGGAGGACGACGGTCCGCCCTTCTACAAGAAGCCGCTCTTCTGGGTTATCTTCGTCATCGTCGCGGCCGTCGTCATCATCGGCGGGACGCTCTGGTGGCTGCATGCCCGCCGCTTCGAATCGACCGACGATGCCTTCGTCGACGCGCATGTCATCCGCATTGCCGCACAGGTATCCGGCCGGCTGACGCGGGTTCCCGATGCCGACAATCGCCATGTCCACAAGGATCAGCTTCTCGCGGTGATCGAGCCCGGTTCGCCCGAGGCCAGCGCCGCCGAGGCGCAGGCCGGAGTCGCCCAATCGGATGCGCAGATCAAGCAATCGGAGGCCAAGGTCGTGTCGGCGCAGGCGACGCTGCGCCAGCGCCGCGCCGATGCGCTGGCG
>CAXTMT010000338.1:0-2415 GCA_964245355.1 uncultured Sphingomonadaceae bacterium | reverse complement strand
CTGCAAGGGTCGTCGCTCTTAGCACGTCCTTCGACTTCGCTCAGGACGGACGGAGAGATTCGTATCGGACTGGACTGGCTAGCGGATGCCGGGGGAGCAAAAGGTAATGGCAACCGTGACGGAAAGCACACCCGCCACCCCCGCCCCCAAGCGCAAGCGGCAGGGGGATCGCTTCGGGCGCGGCGATCGCTCGCCGGTGGCGGTGTGGTTCTGGGAGATCGATCGCGTCCTGCTCTGCCTGGTGACGGTGCTGATCGGCATCGGGCTGATCGCCGTCGCCGCCGCCGCGCCTGCCGCCGCGCATCGCTATTCGGATGCGGGTCACGCCTTCCCGCGGCTCTATTATTTCTGGCGCCAGCTCGTCTGGACGGCGATCTGCGTGCCGGTGCTGATCGGCGTCTCGATGCTGCCCAAGGATCTCGCGCGGCGGCTGGCGCTGTTCGCGGCCGGAGCCTTCACCCTGTTGCTGATGATGGTGCCGGTGCTCGGCGGCGAGGCGAAAAACGGGGCGCAGCGCTGGGTCTATCTCGGGCCGGTGCAGGTGCAGCCGGCCGAATTCCTGAAACCGATGTTCGTCGTCGCCGTTGCCTGGCTGCTGTCGCTCAGGCAGGAGGACCAGAAGCTGCCGACCACGGCGATCAGCGGCGCTTTCCTCGCGCTCGTCGCGGTGTTCCTGATGAAGCAGCCCGATTTCGGCCAGACGGTGATCTTCGCCTTCGTCTGGGCGGTGCTGCTGATGATCTCGGGCGTGGCGATGAAATGGCTGGGCATCCTCGCCGGCGGCGCGGTCGCGCTGCTCGGCCTCGCCTATGAATTCTACCCCGTCGCGCACGAGCGGATCGGGCGCTTCCTCGACAAGGGGCACAGTTCGAACCAGGAGATCGGCGGCCAGGTCGAAAGCGCGCTGCGCACCATCACCCACGGCGGCTTCTTCGGCACCGGCCCCGGCGGCGGCACGATGAAGATGAACCTGCCCGAGCCGCATACGGACTATATCTTCTCGGTGATCGGCGAGGAGTTCGGCCTCGTCGCCTGCATCGCGATCGCGCTGATCTACCTCGCCATCGTGATGCGCGTATTGATCAAACTGCTGCACGAGGAGGATCGCTTCCTGATGCTCGCCTCGGCGGGTCTTGCGATCGAATTCGGGCTGCAGGCGATGATCAATATGGCGGTGAACGTTCACCTCGCGCCCTCGAAGGGCATGACGTTGCCGTTCATCAGCTACGGCGGCTCGTCGATGATCGCGCTGAGCCTGGGCTTCGGGCTGTTGCTGGCCTTCACCCGCAAGAACCCCTACCTCGCCCGATCCCCCTACGTCGTCAGCTGGAAGGCGAAATAGCACAGCCGTGAGCGTTCGCCGTCACTTCGTCCTCGCCGCCGGCGGCACCGGTGGCCATATGGTGCCCGCGCATGCGCTGGCGGCCGAGCTGATCGCGCGCGGGCATCGCGTGGCGCTGATCACCGACGATCGCGGGGCGCGGATTCCGGGGCTGTTCGATGGCGTCGAGGTCCACGTCATGCCCGCCGGCCGCGTACAGGGCGGCCCGCTCGGCTGGCTGAAGGCGATCCCGCGCATCCTGAAGGGGCGGCGACTGGCAAAGCGCCTTTACCGCGATTTCCGTCCGACCGCCGTCGTCGGCTTCGGCGGCTATCCGGCCTTCCCCGCGATCATCGCCGCGTTCGGCACACGGATCGGGACTGCCATCCATGAGCAGAACGCCGTGCTCGGCCGGGTCAATCGGCTGGTCGCCGGGCGGGTCGATCTCATCGCGACGGCGTACAGGAACGTCCAGCGTCTCAAGCCCGGCTGGAGCAAGAAGGTCCATCTCGTCGGCAATCCGGTGCGCGAGGTGGTGCGCGCGATCGGCCAGCGGCCCTATCCGCCGATCGAGGGCGTGATCGATATCCTCGTCACCGGCGGCAGCCAGGGCGCGACGATCCTCTCCGATGTCGTGCCCGCGGGGCTGGGGCTGTTGTCGGTGCAGGAGCGCGAACGGTTGCGCATCGTCCAGCAATGCCGGCCCGAGGATATCGAGGCGGTGCGGGCGCTCTACGCCACGCTCGGCATCCGTGCCGAACTGGCGAGCTATTTCGAGGATCTGCCCGCCGAACTCGATCGCGCCCATCTCGTCATCGGCCGCGCCGGCGCCTCGACCATCGCCGAGCTGACCGTCGCCGGTCGCCCCTCGATCCTCGTGCCGTTGCCCAGCGCGATGGACGATCACCAGACCGCCAACGCCGCCGAACTGGCGCGCGAGGGCGGCGCGGTGGCGATCGCCCAGCCGCTCTTCACTCCCAAGGAACTCGCCGCCAAAGTGACCGCCTTCCTTTCCGACCCCGACGCGCTGGCGCTCGCCGCCGCCCACGCCAAGGCCTGCGGCCACCCCGATGCGGCGCGCGCGCTGGCCGATC
>CAXTMT010000337.1:0-2419 GCA_964245355.1 uncultured Sphingomonadaceae bacterium | reverse complement strand
ATCTGCTTTGGGCGGCCCTGCGATCCGCGCCGGGCCTGGGGCGCTACCTCGTCCAGACGACGCGGGTGGGGGAGGCGCGGCCGGCCGCCTGATCCCGGCTCATTTCGTCGGCGGCGCCAGCGTCAGCGACACCGTCGTCCCCTCCCCGCCGCGCGATATGACCAGCGGGATCGGCTGGTTGCCGCCGAGATTGCGGGCGAGTTCGGAGGAGCTGGAGATCGGCGTCGGGCCGGCGGAGAGGATGACGTCGCCCACTTTCAGCCCGGCCTTCGCGGCGGACGATCCGGGTGCCACCAGCACGATCACCGCCCCCCGCCCGCGATCCGCACCGAGACGATCGGCGAGCGCGGGCGACAGATCCTCGGCAATCAGCCCGAACGGATTGGGCGGCGCGTGGGGGTCGCGCATCAGGCCAGACAGCGCCGTCGTGATCAGATCGATCGGCAGATAATGATCGCCCCCTGCCCCGCCTTTGCCCGGCTGCGAAAGCCCGAGTACGCGGCCGTCGGGCGAGAGGAACGGCGTACCGGGCGGCGGCAAGGTGCCGGTGCCGTGGATACGCAGATAATAATCGCCGTCGACGTCCTCGGTCAGGAAATCGCTGGCGACGATCGCCTGCTCGACCATGCAGCCGCTGCCCGCGGGCGAGGTCAGCAGTACACCCCAGCCGCCGATCCGGGGCAGATCGGCATCGTCGAGCGCCGCCACCGCCAGATTGTCGCCATCGACCTTGACGACGCTCAGCCCGGTCAGCGGATCGTGCGCGTAGAGCGTGGCCGCCCGCCGCTGGCCGTCGTTGAACTGCGCCTCGATCGCCCCGGTCGCAGGAACGGCGGCGTTGGTCGCGATATAGCCATCGGCGCTCAGCACGATGCCCTGCGCGGGCAAGCCGCTCGTACCCGGCAAACGGAGCGCCACCACGCTGGGGCAGACCGCATCCACCATCGCGGGCAGGTCATCGAGCGACGAACGGCCTTTCACCGCCTCGCGGATCGGGTTCGCCACCTTCTGCTCGACCCGCTTGACCGGCTGGGCGAGCTTGGCGCCGGTGACGATGCCGATCGTGATCAGCGCCACCACCCCAAACGCCCGCGTCGCCCAGCGCCCGAACGGCCGCGCTTTCTCGTTGAGCGGATCGACTTCGCCGACGCCGCCGGGCTCGTGTTCGCCAGCCTCCCGTGCGTCAGTCACCGAACATCTCCCGCTGCGCTTTCTCGATCTCCTCGGTGTAGCGGCGGCGGACGTAATTCTCGAAGACGAGGCCGATCAATTCGCCCTTCGGGCCGGTGACGGCGAGTTCGTCGACCTCCTTTTCCTCGAAGACATGCATCACCGCCGAGGCATCCTGATCGGGCCGGAGCGAGACATCGGCGAGTTCGGCGAGGGTCCCGACCGGCGTGGTATCGGGTTTCTCGGAGGCAAAGACCAGGCTGGTACGGATCAGCCCGGCATACGTGCCCGCCGCATCGATCGCGACGACGATGCGCACCGAGCCCAGCGGGAATTTGCGGCGGAATTGCTCGAAAGTGGCGTCCGCCTCGATCGAGGGCGTGTCGCGGCGCATCATCCGCCCGGCGGTGAGATTCTTCACCCAGCCGATGTCGCGCGCTGAACGGATCGTCTCGCCGCGGGTGTGCAACCGCCAGGTGGAGAAGGAGAAGCCGAAAGTCTCGCGCACGAAGGTGCTGGCGCAGAGCGACGCGGTGATCGCGGTGCCGGTCAGCGCGAAATCGTGCGTCGCCTCCAGCACCAGCATCGACATGGTGAACGGCCCGCCGACCACCGCCACGGCCAGCGCCGCCATGCCGATCAGCGCGGCATCGTTGGAATTCACCAGCGCCGCGCCGGGAATGAGGTTGACCAGCCCGGCGAACAATTGCCCGCAGATCGATCCCAGGAAGAGTGAGGCGAAGAACAGCCCACCGCGAAAGCCGAAGCCCAGCGAAATCACCGAGGCGAGGATCTTCAGCACGAAGATGGTGGCGAGGAATCCCATCCCCACCCGCATCGTCAGATCGAGATGCAGCGCGCCATGCCCGGCCGAAAGGATCTGCGGGGTCAGCAACGCGATCGGGATCAGCAGCAACGCCCCGACGATCGGCCGCGCGACATCGGGCAGCCGCGAGCGGCGCACCGTCGCCTCCATCAACGTCACCGCGCGCATCAGCACGATGCCGGCGAGCGCGCAGACGAGGCCGAGCGCGGCGTAGAGAAAATAGTCCGAGGAGACGATCGGTTCGGCCGTGGGGAGCACGATCAGATAGGCCGGCGCGCCGAGCGCGCGCACCGTCAGCGCCGCCGCCAGCGATGCCGTGACGACCGGGGCGATCGCCGCCGGGGTATAGGCGCCGATGACGATCTCGAAGGCATAGAAAGCCCCGGTCAGCGGTGCACCGAACGCCGCGCCTACGCCCGCCCC
>CAXTMT010000336.1:0-2457 GCA_964245355.1 uncultured Sphingomonadaceae bacterium | reverse complement strand
GCGAGCGCGCAACCGTCGATGCCGCCCGGCATCTGGATGTCCGTCACCAGCCCGGCGATGCTGCGGCCATCGGCCAGCACGAGCGCGCCTTCATCGCCGCTCTCGACCTCGATGACGTGGTATCCCGCATCCTCGAGCATGTCGACGGCGACCATGCGGAGCAGCGACTCGTCTTCAGCGACAAGAATATATTGAATGGCCGGGGTCGCGATCGACATGGCATGCTCCGTTTGGCTCGGCCGAAACGGAGCGGATGAGACGCTTCAGCGCGAAGCAGTCAGGGTGAGGGTTAGACCGGTCGGCGGAAAATCGAGTTCCACCTTCCCCTTGAATTCGCCGGCAAGGTTTCTCGTTATGATCCGCGACCCGAATCCCTTGCGACTTGGCACCTCAACGTCTGGGCCGCCGCTTTCGGTCCAGCGAAAGGTCAATTGCTTGTCGCTGATCGACCAAACGATCGCGACCGTACCCGTCGCGTTCGAAAGCGCTCCGTACTTCACGGCGTTCGTCGCGAGTTCGTGCACGGCCAGGGCAAGCGCGAGCGCTTCCTTTGCCGACAGTTTCACGGCGGGGCCGAATATGGTTGCCCGTCCTTTCGGCACGTGCGGCAGGAGCGTTCTTTCGACAACCTCGATGATCGACGCCGTTTGCCACACGGTCTGCACCAACAAGCCCTGCGCCTCGCCGAGCGCGAGCAATCGTGCGGTGAACGTGTCGACGCTGGCGTGATCGGCGCCGGCGAACGTCTGCGACGCGATCGCCCCGACGACGGCCAGCAGGTTCTTGACGCGGTGGACGAGTTCGTCCGCCAGTAGGTTGCGCTGTACTTGCGCCAAGCGTGTTTGCGTGATGTCGCGCGAAATCGACAACAGGTGCGTGGGCGTTGCCGAGCCGCCACCGAAGATCGGCGTGACTGTCACGTCCCACCACTTCGGAACGCCCCGATATGTGTTGGCGAGTCCGACGAAATTTCCGGTGCCGCCCGCCTTTGCCTTTTCCAGCGCTTCGGTCGCGGCGACGTGATGCTCGCCTTCCCAGAACGATGGCCATGCACATCCCTTCACGGCATCGAAATCGTCGATCTCCATGACGCCCATGCCGTTGCGATTCATGAATACGAGATCGCCGTCCATCGACAGCACCTTGATGCAGTCGCCGCTGGCGTTCAGGACGGTTTCGAGAAAAGCCGCCGACGCGATATCGACATCACTCGGCAGCGTGCCGGTGCCGATCGCCGATTTGGACACGGGTGCGGCCGATTCAACCACGGGACAACGGAACGGGAATATCTCAAGTCCTTTTTGGCAGGCGATCTCGCTCACATAACGAAAATCGGTTGTGAGCCAGCACGATACACGCCGCACCGGCAAAAGACGCGCAAAAAAGAGACGCCGGACTCGCGGTCCATGACGCCGGCAGCGTTCGCCGGAATATCATTGAGCGGCGTTTGCCTCATCTGACGTTCCCAGCGGTCCTGATATCGACCCGAAGCACATCGCCATCAGGCGTCGGACCAAGGATCGTCGGAAGCGAAGCCTCATCGACCCAGGGCAGCCTAAGATCCAGAACACCCATCAGCCGTCTCGGCTTGGAACAGAACAACCTGGTGAGGCTCCACAACTAGCGCCGTTTCAGCCCGCGCACCTTGTGCCAGATATGGAAACCGACCGCCGCCACGAGCACCACGCCGATCACCGCGTCGGCGCCGTGGAACGCGGCCTTCACGCGCGGATCGCCGTTCCATTTGTCGCCCAGCACCATGCCGAGCCATGCGAGCCCGAAGCACCACGGCCACGAGCCGATGAAGGTATAGAGATGGAACGTCGCGAGCGGCATGCGCGCGACGCCCGCCGGAAAGGCGATGAACGAGCGGACCACCGGCAGCAGCCGCCCGATCAGCACCGCCGCGTTCCCGAAACGCGCGAAGAAGCGGTCGGCGGCGTCGAGCTCGCCCGGTCCGATGAGCACATGGCGCCCCCAGCGCTCCGCCACCGGCCGCCCGCCGCGCTTGCCCACCTCATAGCCGACGATCGAGCCGAGATTGCACCCGACCGCACCCGCCGTGGCGGCGAGATACAGGTCGAAGCGCCCGGTCGAGACGAGATAGCCGGCGAACGGCATGATGATCTCCGACGGCAGCGGGATGCAGGCGGATTCGATCGCCATCAGCAGCACGATGCCGAGATACCCGCCGCCCGAGATGACGCCGACGGTGAAGGTCGCGAGGATGGCGAGAAGCTTTTCGATCATGCATGCGCCTTGCCGTGTGGCGCGGGAGCGTGCCAGCGGAAAGTCGCGTCGCGCGTTCCGGCCTTCGCCGGGGAACGAGGGAGTGGTAGAGCCAGCACGATGACCGACGCCCAGGACGACAAGCGCCGCGCTGCCCTCGCCGCGGTCGAGGAAGTCCGCCCCGGCATGGTCGTCGGGCTCGGCACCGGCTCGACCGCCGCCTTCGCC
>CAXTMT010000335.1:0-2462 GCA_964245355.1 uncultured Sphingomonadaceae bacterium | reverse complement strand
ACCGGGTGGCGGATTATTACAGGCTGTAAGACCCTCCCCTGCAAGGGGAGGTGGCAGGCCGAAGGCCTGACGGAGGGGTGTAACCCCATCGAGAGGGTGATACCCCTCCACCATTCGCTGCACGAACGGTCCCCCTCCCCCCTTGCAGGGGAGGATTCTTCGGAGTTCCAATGCCCAAATCCCGTGTCGATCAGTTGCTCGTCGATCGCGGCCTCGTCGAGAGCCGGTCGCGCGCCCAGGCGCTGATCCTCGCCGGGCTCGTCTATGCCGGCGAACGCAAGGTCGCCAAGGCGGGCGAGGCGGTAGGCGAGGATGCGGCGCTGGAGGTGCGCGGGCGCGATCATCCCTGGGTGTCGCGCGGCGGGCTCAAGCTCGATCACGCGCTCTCTCATTTCGGCTGGGACGTTGCCGGTGCGGTGGCGATGGACGTCGGCGCGTCGACCGGCGGCTTCACCGATGTGCTGCTCGCGCGCGGCGCGGCGAGGGTCTATGCGATCGACGTCGGCACCAACCAGCTCGCCTGGAAGCTGCGCCGGGACGATCGCGTCATCGTCCACGAACGCACCAACGCCCGCGCCCTGACCGCAGCGCAGGTGCCCGAGCCGGTGGATATCCTCGTTTGCGATGCCAGCTTCATCGGCCTCGCCAAGGTGCTCGATCGCCCGCTCGACTTCGCCGCCCCGGCCGCGCGGCTGGTCGCGCTGGTCAAGCCGCAGTTCGAGGCGGGACGCGGGGAGGTCGGCAAGGGCGGCGTGGTGCGCGATCCCGTCGTCCACGAACGCGTCTGCGCCGAGGCGGCGGCGTGGATCGAGGGGCGCGGCTGGCGGGTGGAGGGCATCGTCCCGAGCCCGATCACCGGCCCCGAAGGCAATGTGGAGTTCCTGCTTGCCGCCACGAGGCCCGTAGATGCGTCAGGAGCGTAGACTGAAGGCGGCGGTGCATAGGTGCGTCGGCCTAACCTTAGTAACCTTTCGCGCCCGCGCGCGTAGTTGCACTCGGGCAAATCGACCACCATCTAGGCGGATATCCAACGGGAGTTTGGCCATGCAGAGCGAGAACAAGATTTTCGAGGATTTCGCCAAGATGGCGAACGGCTTCGCCGGCACCTTCGCCGGTGCCGCGCGAGAAGGCGAGGCGCACCTCAAGGAGCGCTTCAAGGGCCTGTTCGGCGGCATGGATTTCGTCAGCCGCGAGGAATTCGAAGCGGTGTAGGCGATGGCCGCCGCCGCACGCGACGAAGTCGAGGCGCTGAAGGGCGAGATCGCCGCGCTGAAGGGCAAGGCCAAGAGCAAGAGGGCCGAGCCCGAGGTGCCGACACCGGACAATCCGCCGGTTGCGTAAGGGCTGGGGGATCGGTCGCCATTCTTTCCCCACAGCTTTCCCCGCTTTTCCACAGCTTTATGCCCGCCGGCGCTAGGCGGGCGGGGCGCGGGGCGGTAAGCGGCCCTATGGGTGCGGGAGGGCCGATCGCATGATCGCCGAGGATTTCGACAGCGAGCGCGAGGGCGGCGCCCCGATCGACACGATCGAAGCCTATTGCGACGCCCACGGCTGGAGCCACAGCCGCATCTCCGACGACGAACTGGTCGCGACGATCAAGGGAAGTTGGACCCAGTATGAGCTGCGCGGCGTCTGGCGCGACGAGGATCGCGTCCTGCAATTCCTGGCGTTGCCCGATATCCGCGTCCCCGCCGATCGCCGCACCGCGCTCTACGAAGCGATCGGGCTGGTCAACGAACAATTGTGGCTCGGCCATTTCGAATTGTGGTCGTCGAGCGGCATCCTGCTCTTCCGCCACGCCGCGATCATCGAGGGCCATGGCGACGATCCGGTGCTCAGCATGGAGCATGCCGAGACCCTGATCGAAGCGGCGATCGACGAATGCGAGCGTTTCTACCCGGTGTTCCAGTTCGTCCTGTGGGGCGGCAAGACCCCGGCCGAGGCGATCGCGGCGGCGCTGATCGAGACGGCCGGCGAGGCTTAATCCTCCATCAGCCGGATGAAGGGACGAGCATGATCCAAGGCCCGCTCTGGCTGATCGGCTGCGGCAATATGGCCGGCGCGATGCTGCGCCGCTGGCTGGACCGGGGCCTCGATCCGCGCCAGGTGACGGTGGTGCGCAAATCGGGCGCGCCGGTCGCCGAGGGGGTGACGGTGCTGACCGCGCCGCCTTTCGATGGCGAGGTGCCGGCCACAGTGCTGCTGGGCGTGAAGCCGCAGATGCTCGATACGGTCGCTCCCGGCCTCGCGCCGATCCTCGGGCCGGAGACCCTGCTGATCTCGATCCTCGCCGGCGTCGAACTGGCGTCCTTGCGCCAGCGCTTCGCCATGCCCCGCGCGATCCTGCGCGCCATGCCCAACACGCCGGTCGCGATCGGGCAGGGGGTGGTGGGGCTGTGCGGCGAGGGGCTGGATACGGCGGCGCGCGCCACGGCGGAGGCGATGATGGCGCCGCTCGGGCT
>CAXTMT010000334.1:0-2509 GCA_964245355.1 uncultured Sphingomonadaceae bacterium | reverse complement strand
GCCGGAGAGCGCGATCATCGTCGCCGAGCCCGAGGGCTGGGAGGATATGGGCCGCTCGCTGGCCGGAGGCGCGATCGTCGAGGTGGCGGCGGACGCGCCTTTCACCGCCTGCGATGCGCTCCAGACGCGACGGGTGGCGGACCGGACGTTCGGGACGCTGCTGGCGGCCGGGGCGCGTGGTGTCGCTGTGAGCGAGGCGGAGCACCGTGCGGCGATGCGTTTCGCTTTCGGGTTAGGGCTGGTGGTCGAGCCGGGCGGGGCGGTGGCGCTGGCGGCGGCTCTGGCGGGAAAGCTGCCGGACGATGGTTTGGAGACGGTGATCGTCTGCTCGGGCGGCAATGTCGATCCGGCGGATTATGCGGCGGTGCTGGCGGAGGGGTGATTGCCAATCCCCCACGACCCCGCTCATCCTGAGTAGCTGCCGAGTAGCTGCGCAGCAGCGTATCGAGGTAGCGTATCGAAAGACACGGACTGGTCGGCCCATCTCCCTCGATATGGGCTCTCGATGAACTCGATCCCTACTCGGGATGAGCGGGGTTTGGTTAGAGGAGAATGGATATGACGGGCCAAATCCGCGTCGGCATCGGCGGCTGGACCTACGAGCCGTGGCGCGAGACCTTCTACCCGCCCAAGCACCCCAAGGCGCGCGAGCTGGAATATGCGAGCAGCAAGCTCAGCGCGATCGAGATCAACGGCACCTATTATTCGACGCAGAAGCCCAGGACCTGGGCCGATTGGGCCAAGCGTACGCCCGAGGATTTCGTCTTCAGCGTCAAAGCCTCGCGCTTCTGCACCAATCGGCGTGTGCTGGCCGAGGGCGCCGAGTCGATCGCCAAATTCCTGGGCCAGGGGCTGACCGAACTCGGCCCCAAGCTCGGCCCCATCCTCTGGCAGTTCATGGCGACGAAGAAGTTTGACCCCGACGATTTCGCCGGTTTCCTCGATCTGCTGCCCGATGCGCAGGACGGGCTGCCGCTGCGCCACGCGATCGAAGTCCGCCACGAAAGCTTCCGCGATCCCGCCTTCGTTGCGCTGGTCCGCGCCAAGGGTGCCGCGATCGTTATCGCCGACGACGACACCCACCCCCAGATCGCCGACCTGAGCGGCGATTTCGTCTACGCCCGCCTCCAGGACCAGCGCGAGGACGTGGAGACAGGCTACCCCACCGCCGAACTCGATGCCTGGGCCGAGGTGGCGAAGGGCTGGGCGAACGGCGAGGCGCCGAAGGGGCTGCAATATGTCGGCAAGGATCAGCCCAAGGCCGAGCAGCGCGATGCGTTCTTGTTCATGATCAACGGCGCCAAGGTCCGCGCACCCCACGCGGCGATGGCGTTGATGGCACGGCTGAAAGGTTAACCATGTTGCAGCGCAACGAGAGGGTGGCGCCGTCGCGCGCGAAACCGTACAGACACACGCATGTCCGATAGCAAAATCATTCTTGAGGCCATCGCGCTGAAACGCTGCGTCGAGGTCACCTATAACCGCATGCAGATGAAGCTTGCGCCGCATATCCTCTACACCCGCCACGACGATCTGTTCGTCGATGCGGTGGCGATCGAGCGCGAGGGGCGGGAGTTTACCGAGGTGAAGCTCGGCACGTTCAAGCTCGCCGGCCTCACGATCAACGGCCTGATCGCGCGCACTTTCCAGCCGCAATCGGTGTTCAATCCGGCCGACCCGAAATATGCGGGCACGACCCTTCTGGCGGTCGAGGCGTAAGGGCTGATCCTCCCCTGCAAGGGGAGGTGGCCGCGAAGCGGTCGGAGGGGTGTCGCCGCTGATGGTTATACCCCTCCGTCAGCCCTGCGGGCTGCCATCTCCCCTTGCAGGGGAGGATCTGCTTTCCCGTACCGGCGCGCTTACCCCAGCCGCAATGCCACGTCGTTCATGAACCGCACGTCGTCCCCCGCCGCCAGCAACGGCGCCTCGGCCGAAACCGCGCCCAGCATCGCGGCGAGATCATCCATCTCCGCCTTGGCGTAATTGCCGAGGACGTAGCCCGTCACCCGATCCTTGTGCCCCGGATGGCCGATGCCCAGCCGGATGCGGCGATAGTCCTGCCCCAGATGCTGGTCGATCGAGCGCAGCCCGTTGTGGCCCGCCGCCCCCCCGCCGGTCTTCACCTTCACCTTGAACGGGGCGAGATCGAGTTCGTCGTGGAAGGCGGTGAGCGCCGCCGGCTCCAGCTTGTAGAAGCGCGCCGCCTCGGCGACCGCGCGGCCGCTGTCGTTCATGAAGGTCGCGGGCTTCAGCAGCAGGATCCGCTCCGTGCCGATCCGGCCGAGCGAAGCCCAGCCCTGGAACGCCTTGCGCCAGGGTTCAAAGCCGTAACCGTCATGGATGGTGTCGACGGCCATGAAGCCGACATTGTGCCGGTGCAGCGCGTACGGAGCGCCCGGATTGCCGAGGCCGACCCAGAGTTGCAAGATTCCCTCTCCCCTTCAGGGGAGAGGGTTATGGAGTGGGGGATACAGTGGCAGGTTTGCCCTGCGCTGTCCCCGACTCCCCC
>CAXTMT010000333.1:0-2509 GCA_964245355.1 uncultured Sphingomonadaceae bacterium | reverse complement strand
GCCCAAGATCACCGTCATCACCCGCAAGGCCTATGGCGGCGCCTATGACGTGATGTCGTCCAAGCATCTGCGCGGCGACCTCAACTATGCGTGGCCCACCGCCGAGATCGCGGTGATGGGCGCCAAGGGCGCGGTGGAGATCATCTTCCGCAAGGACATCGGCGATGCGGAGAAGATCGCCGCGCGCACCAGGGAATATGAAGAGCGCTTCGCCAACCCCTTCGTCGCGGCGAGCAAGGGCTTCATCGACGAAGTGATCATGCCGCACTCGACACGGCGGCGGATCGCGCTGGGGCTACGCAAGCTCAAGAACAAGAGCCTCGAAAATCCGTGGAAGAAGCACGACAACATTCCGCTGTGACCATTGAGGGAGACCAACCTTCACATTATAAGGTTATGTGAAGGAGATCGCCGATGCAGACCGAACGCGTTACATTCCTGACCACGCCCGACCGAAAGGCGCACCTAGCGGCGCGTGCCGCAGCAAAGGGGGTTTCGATCGGCGAATATGTTCGCCGCAAGATTGAGGACGACGAAGACCAGATGACGCCGCAGCAGGAGGCCGAGTTGACTGCGCTGGTGGACGAGGTCAATCGTGCGATCCCCAAGATGCATGCCGCGTTCGACGAGATGCACGCGACAATGGACGCTGCGCACGAGGAGATCGACCGCACCCTACGATTGGCGGGCATTCGCCGATGACGATGGTCGGAGACGCGCTCACGGCGCTCAAGAACGTGGTGCTATTGCAGGAGCGGCTGGATCAAACCCAGAAGAGAATGGACCGTCTGACATCCGATCTCCAGGGTCTGAACGATTACGCGCTCAGCATCGATAAGCGCGTGATCCGGATAGAGACGATGATCGAAATGTCGGGCCGCAGCCCCACTCCGCCAAGGATCGAAGGATGAAACTCGGCCGCCTCAACCACATCGGCGTCGCGACGCCCAGCCTCGAAAAGTCGATCGCTTACTACCGCGACGTGATGGGCGCGCAGGTGATCCGCGAACCGTTCGATCTGCCCGCGCAGGGCGTGAAGGTCTGCTTCGTCGATACGCCGGGCGAGGACGGCACATCCGGCACACAGATCGAGCTGATCGAGCCGCTCGGCGAAGCCTCGCCGATCCACGGCTTCATCGCCAGGAACCCGGCGGGCGGGCAGCATCACATGTGCTATGAGGTGCCCGACATCCACGAAGCCAAGGCGTGGTTCGAATCCAAGGGCGCGAGTGTGCTCGGTGAACCCCGCATCGGCGCGCACGGCACGCCGATCTTCTTCGTCCACCCCAAGGACATGAACGGGGTGCTGACCGAGATCATGGAAACCCCCAAGGAAGGGGCGCATTGATGCCCGTCATGCTATGTCGATCGGCGGAGGTGCCGCGATGAACAAGCCCATCACCCGTATCGAGCCCGACGACGACATCGGCCCGCTCGACGAAAACGGCCAGCAGATCTGGTCGCCCGAGGAAGAAGCGCTCCTCGGCAATCTCGATAACGATCCGACCTTCTGGGCCGATATCGCAGAGGCCGAAGCGGATATCGCCGCCGGGCGCGAATATACGCACGAGCAAGTTGTAGCGATGAGCGCAGAACGCCGTCGTCGCTGGCGGGAAGAACATGGTCGGTGAGGATCATCTGGCTGCCGAGTGCCTGGTCGCAAAAGGAGGCGATCTGGGACTATCTTGCGGAATTCAATGTTGATTATGCGGACCGGGTCGAAAAGCGATTGCTGTCGCGGGTGGAAAGCCTTGGACGATTGCCGAAACAAGGACGGCCGCTGGTGACGGATATTCGCCGGCTTTCCATCACCGATATCCAATATACGATCGACTATCGCATCGACGAGAACGCCGTTCGCATCTTGCGGGTCCGCAGCACGGCACAGGACGAAGATAAATGACCGACAAATCCACTGCTGACCGGCCCACGCTCGCCCAATGGTCCGCCGCCGCCGCCAAGGAGGTGAAGGGCAAGGATCTGACCTGGGCGACGCCCGAGGGGATCGCGGTCAAGCCGCTCTATACCGCCGAGGACAATGAAGGCTGGGAGCCCGGCCTGCCCGGTTTCGCGCCGTTCACGCGCGGTGTGCGCGCCTCGATGTATGCCGGGCGCCCGTGGACGATCCGCCAGTACGCCGGTTTCTCCACCGCCGAAGCCTCCAACGCTTTCTATCACCGCAATCTGAAGGCCGGGCAGAAGGGCCTGTCGGTCGCTTTCGATCTCGCCACCCACCGCGGCTACGACAGCGATCACCCGCGCGTCACCGGCGACGTCGGCAAGGCGGGCGTCGCGATCGATACGATCGACGACATGAAGATATTGTTCGACGGCATCCCGCTCGATCAGATGTCGGTGTCGATGACGATGAACGGCGCGGTGATCCCGATCCTCGCCTTCTTCATCGTCGCGGGCGAGGAGCAGGGTGTGCCGCGCGCGCAGCTCGACGGGACGATCCAGAACGACATCCTCAAGGAGTTCATGGTCCGCAACACCTACATCTACCCGC
>CAXTMT010000332.1:0-2510 GCA_964245355.1 uncultured Sphingomonadaceae bacterium | reverse complement strand
GCGCCAAACCCCCCCCCCCTCCGGGGTGGGGGGTGGGGGGGGGGAGTCCATCCGCGTCCGGCCCAACCTTCGCCGGTGTCCGCCACCCCACCCCCTCCCCTGAAGAGGAGGGGCTTTATCAGTCCTCGGTGTTCGACAACCGCCCGAACTTCGCGCCGCTCCACGCCCGCGCCGAAGCCGCCTACGCCCCGATCCCGATCGACCACCCCCTGGGCGTCGCGCGCGGCCAGGTCGCCGCCACCTACATTGTCGCCGAAGCCAGTGACGGCCTCGTCCTCGTCGATCAGCACGCCGCGCACGAGCGCCTCGTGCTCGAACGGATGCGCGCCGCGCTCTCGAACGGCGGCGTCGCCCGGCAGGCGCTGCTGCTCCCCGAAGTCGTCGAATTGGAGGAGCCCGCCTGCGATCGGCTCGAGGCGCGCCTGACCGAACTGGAGGAGATGGGCCTCGAACTCGAACGCTTCGGCCCACGCGCGATGCTCGTGCGCGCCATGCCCGCGCTGCTCGGGGCGGGCGACGCGAAAGGCCTCGTCACCGATCTCGCCGACGAACTCACCGCCTACGACGAGGCGCTGAGTCTGAAGGAACGGCTCGACCATGTCGCCGCGACGATGGCCTGCCACGGATCGGTGCGCGCCGGGCGCATCCTTTCGGTCGCCGAGATGAACGCCTTGCTCCGCGAGATGGAGGTCACGCCCCACTCCGGCCAGTGCAACCACGGTCGCCCGACCTGGATCAAGCTCGCCCATGGCGACATCGAAAAGCTGTTCGGCCGCAAGTGAGGCGGGGCGCGTGGCTTTGGCTGTCAGCCGCGCTGGTGCTGCTGCCAGCGGCGCTGGTCGTCTATGGCCTGCGGTCGGCGGAGAGCATGCCGATCGTGCGCCACCTCACCTATCGCGCCCCGAACTGGCCGAAGGGGCAGCGACCCTTGCGCATCCTGCTCGCGACCGATCTGCATGTCCGCAACGTGGGCGCGTCGCGGGCGCGGATGGAGCGGGTGGTCGATCAGATCGATGCGCTGCATCCCGACCTCATCCTGCTCGGCGGGGATTTCGTCGGCGGGGAGGTGCAGGATCGGCCCGAACTCTACGTCCACGCCGCGCTCGCCCCGTTGAAGCGGCTGCGGGCGCCGCTGGGAGTGATCGCGGTGCTCGGCAACCATGATCATTGGTCGCAAGCATCGCTGATCCGCGCTGCGCTGCGTGAAGCGCGCATCCGCATCCTCACCAATTCGGCGGCGACGGTCGGCCCGCTGGTGATCGGCGGGCTCGACGATCAATATACCCACCATGCCCGCCTGAATCCGACCGAGGCGGCGATGGCGGCGCGGCAGGGCGTCCGCATCCTGCTCGCCCACAGCCCCGACGTTTTCGCGTTCGAGCGCATACCGATCGGCCTGACATTGGTCGGCCATACCCATTGCGGGCAGGTTGCCCTGCCCTTTTACGGCCCGATCGTCACCGCCACCGCGCTCGGCCGCCGATTCGCCTGCGGGGTAGTCACTGTGGGTGGACGGACCTTGGTGGTGAGCGGCGGCATCGGCACCAGCGACATCCCCATCCGCCTGTTCGCCCCGCCCGATATCTGGCTGATCGAGGCGGGGCCGGCCTAGCGCCCAGGGCCGCTCAGGCACTGCGTCGCCATCGGGCGCGGGAAGCGGCGACAGTCCCAATAGGATTGGGCGATGCCGAGAATGCTGCTCTTGCGGTAGAGGAAGGCGAGCGTCCGCATCTGGACCGGCAGCACGGGCATGGCGCGCGGCACCTGATCCGCGTTGGTCCAGCCCATGACGATGCAATTGTCGCGCGTCCCGCAGATGTTGAACGCGGTGATGACGAAGCTCTGCGGCCGGGCGGATGCGCCGAGTTGCAACACGAACTGCCCCGCCTCCTCGTCCGCCAGCCGCACGATGCTGCCGTTGAGCGCCCCGGCCGGTACGCCTGCGATGGTCAGCGGCTTGGTCAGCGGCCCGCGCGGATCGGTCCAGCCCGCGGCGTCGATCAGCGGACCGTCGATCCCCGCCAGCCGTGCCACGCGCGGATCGAGCGGTTCGCCGGGCTGAACGCGTCCCGCGAGAGCCTCCGGCGTACCCCACCAGCCATGCCAGCGATAGAAGATCTGGGTGTGGACCACGGCGATCTTGGCGAGGCTGGAGCGCCAGTAAGGCACCACCCAATCGGTGTGATAATGGGTCGCGGTGCCGACAGGCTTATAGACGAAACCATCGAGCGCGGCCTTGGCGATGACCTGCGCGCGTCGCCACGCTTCCGTGCCGATCGGGCGACCCAGCGCGCCGTCGCAGGTGAAGGTGAACTGGCAGCCGGTGCGCCGCTCCGATCCCTGGAAGACGACCCCGCAGACCGTCTTGGGGAAGGCGGGGTGGCGCAGCCGGTTGAGCACGACCTGTGCGACCGCCTGCTCGCCAGGCGCATCGTCGCCGGCCTCGTACAGGACGGCGGCGGCGAGGCAGGCTTCGGCGGCGGCGCGATCGTGCGCGATGCCGGTGTAGT
>CAXTMT010000331.1:0-2516 GCA_964245355.1 uncultured Sphingomonadaceae bacterium | reverse complement strand
CGATCCTGCGCCCAGGCGGATTCGTCCGAGCCGCTCGCGATCGGGCGTTCCTTGCCGTAGCTGATCACCGAGATGCGGCTGGCATCCACGCCGCCGTTGACGAGGAAATCCTTCGCCGAATTGGCGCGGCGATCGCCCAGCGCGAGATTATATTCGCGCGTTCCCCGCTCGTCGCAATGGCCTTCGACCGTGACGTGGACGTTCGGATATTTGCGCAGCCAGGCGATCTGCTGGGTCAGGATGCCCTGGCTGGTGCCGTCGACGTCCGAACTGTCGGTGGCGAAGTGGATCGTGTCGCTGCCGACCTGCGCGAGGAAATCGGCGCGCGAGCCGGGCAGATTCGCCGAACCCGTGCCCGAGGAGGGCGGGGCGGTGTTCATGTCGCTCGTCGACGAAGGCGGCGGCGGCGGCAGATCCTTGGGCTTGGGGTTCTTCGAGCAGGCGGCGAGGGCCAGCAGAGCGGCGGTGACCATCAGGCCGGTCGTCTTGCGCATCGTTCGTCTCCTTAGGGCAGGTTCGAGGGAGTTAATCAGGGAAGCAACGGACCCCACGCCGGATCGGACCCGTCGAGGGGGGTGGGCACATGATGTTCGTTGACGCCGGTGAGATCGACCGACCACACTTCGGCGCGGCTGGAGCCCTGCGCGGTGCGGAAATACATCAGCACACGGCCGTTGGGCGACCAGGTGGGGCCTTCGTCCTGATAGCCGTGGCTGAGGATCTGGGCATTGCCGCCCTCGGGCGACATCACGCCGATGTTGAAGCCGCCGCCGGTGCGGGTGAAGGCGATCAGATCGCCGCGCGGGCTCCATACCGGCGTCGCGTAGCGGCCGCCGCCGAAGCTGATGCGGTGCTGGTTCGATCCGTCGGCGTTCATCACATAGATCTGCTGGCCGCCCGAGCGATCGCTTTCGAAAGTGATCTTGCTGCCGTCGGGCGAGAAGCTGCCGCCGGTGTCGATCGCGGGCGACGAGGTCAGGCGGACGGGCGTACCGCCGCTGGCTGACACCTTGTAGATGTCGCAATTGCCGTTGACGATCATCGAGAAGACGATCCACCGGCCATCGGGCGAGAAGCGCGGCGCGAAAGTGGTGTAGGGCTCGCTCACCACCAGATGCTTGCGGCCCGAGCCGACGTCGTAGACGTAGGTGCGCAATTGCTGATTCTCGAACGACATGAAGACGATCGACTGGCGGTTGGGCGCGAAGCGCGGGGTCAGCACGATCGACTGGCCGTTGGTGATGAAGCGGTGGTTGGCGCCGTCCTGATCCATGATCGCCAGCCGCTTGGTGCGGTTCTTCTTGGGGCCGGTCTCGGAGACGTAGATCACCTGGCTGTCGAAATAGGGGCCTTCGCCGGTCAAGCGCTGATAGATGGCGTCGGCGCATTTGTGGGCGCCGCGCCGCCAGTCGCCGGGCTTCACGACATAGCCCTGCCGCGCCAGCTCGGTCTTGGCAAAGACGTCGTAGAGATAGCAGCCGACGGTGAGCGTACCGTCGCCGTTCGCCTGGACGAAGCCCTGCACCAGCGCCTGCGCGCCGGTGGCGAGCCACGCGCCGTAATCGGGGGCGGAGACCTGCGGGAAAGCGACGGGATGGAGCTGGCCCTTGGGCAGCGGATTGAACAGGCCGCTGCCCTTCAGATCGCCGGTGATGACCTGCGACACCTGCTCGCCGAGCGCATCGGTGGAGCCTGCGGGGGTCGAGGCGGTCGCCGGGGTCGGCATCACCGGAATCGCGATCGGCATCGGCTGCGAGATGCCGCCCGAAATGTCCACGCGCAGCGGACCCGAAGCCGACGGCGCGGCGGCCGGGGGGGGTGAGGTCGGCGTCTGTGCCTGGATCGCGGTGAGGCCGATCACCATCGCCGCCGCCTGTGCTAGCCTGCCCATCATGTTCATCGCATCTGCCCCGGAGTGAAACCCATCTCGATATTTTCCCAGCCGCCCGCATAAAGCTCGGCGGGGAGCTTCAGCGGCGAACAGCGCAGCACCGCGCGGCGGCTGATCTCGGCCATCTGCTGCTTGTAACTGCTGTTCTCGCCGGTGACGCCGGTCTGTTCGGCGACCTGTGGCGTTCCCGCGATCGAACCATCCTTGTTGAAGCGCAGGCGCAGCACGGTGACGATCTGCATCGCCGGGGTGCCGCCGAGCGAGCCGAGATCGTAGCAGGGCTGCACCTGCCGCTTGATCGCCGCCGCCAGCCCGTTCATCGCCGCACCGCTGATCGGTGCCCGCGCGCTCTGGCCCTTGCCTTCGCTCGGGTTGGCGACGCCTTTGAGGAAATCGGCGCCGATCCGCGACCCGGTGGTCCGGCTGCCCTTCCCCTCTGCCCTGGCCGAGGCCTTCAGGTCCGAAAGCAGGTTGGTACTGAGCAGCGAGGGCTTGGCCGCCGGTGCCGCCTTGGCGGGCGCGGACTTGGCGGGCACCGGAGCGGGAGACGGCGTGGCGGGCGCGATCTTCGCCTTCACCGGCTTCGGTTCGGGCAAAGCTTCCTGCTTCGGCACCGGCTTGGGCT
>CAXTMT010000330.1:0-2535 GCA_964245355.1 uncultured Sphingomonadaceae bacterium | reverse complement strand
TGTCCGTGCACAGCTAGGCGAACGACACCCGTTCATGAATGGGATGCACATACTGCCGAGTTTATTGAGACGGTAGGCTCGGCCTCGGTTCAGATAGGTATCAACTCATAAAAGAGTGCCGTGTAACACCTGCTTTTATCTTACATACTTTGGTGATGGGCAAAATATGCAACCAAGTTTCATACCTAGGTGAAACAAACTTCCGTCACCGCGCGAAACCCTTCGGTATTGGGCAGGCTGACCGACCCCATCACATTTATCTCATCGGTAAAACAGGCGTCGGCAAATCCTCGATGATTGAACATCTGGCCCGGCAGGATTGTGCAGCGGGCCGGGGTTTTGCACTGATCGACCCCCACGGCGATCTTGTCGAGCGGTTGCGGGAACATACTGCGGCGCGTGCCGACGTCATCTACATGGACGCGGCCGTCCCGCACCAGCCATTCGGATACAATCCGCTTAGGCGTATTGCCGATCACAAAATACCATCGGTTGCGTCTGGATTGCTGGAAGCGTTACGCAAATTGTGGCCCGATGCGTGGGGCGTCAGAATGGAACATCTGCTGCGCAACAGCCTATATGCGCTACTGGAGCGCGACGGCTCTACACTACCCGACATTCTCCGGCTATATAGTGACGATATCTACAGGCGCGACGTCGTAGCGACGATACGAAACCCTGTCGTGAAGCGCTTCTGGCTGTATGAATATGGAGCATATCCAGACCGGTTCCGGGCTGAGGTTGCCGCCCCTATCCAAAATAAACTGGGCGCGCTCCTCACGGACCCCCGCCTCTACCGTGCGTTGGTCGCGCCCGAGCACCCCATTAGTTTCCGTCGCATCATGGACGAGGGCGGCGTATTGCTCGTCAATCTTGCGAAAGGCCGCCTGGGCGAGGATGCCGCGAGCGTTCTCGGTGGCCTTTTCGCCGCGACGATCGGGCTGGCAGCCCTCAGTCGTGCAGATGAACCGCCGGCTAGCAGGCGTCCTTTCCACGTCTATATCGACGAGTTCCAGACATTTACGACCCTCTCATTCGTCAACATGCTGCCCGAGCTGCGCAAGTATGGCGTCTCGCTCACGCTGGCGCACCAGTATCTGCATCAGCTTGAGCCCGACGTGCGGCACGCCGTGCTGGGCAATGCCGGAACACTCATATCATTTCGGGTTGGGCCGGAGGATGCGCGGGTCATGGCGGCCGAGTTTCAGCCGACATTTGGCGTCATCGACCTACTGAACCTACCCAACCGCAACTTCTACCTCAAGCTGATGATCGCCGGCGCGCCGAGCAAACCGTTCAGCGCACGAACGCTCGACCAATAGACACGTTACGAACGATCGCTGATTAATGGATCAAGGATCGTTGACGGCCTGAGATCCAACGCCCGGCATAGCCGAGCGAACTCCCATACGTCGATGCGACGCTGGCGGCGTTCCAAGCTACTGATAAAGGCTTGGTTCTCGCCGAAGATTTCGGCGAGGTCGCTCTGTGTAAGGCCAAGCTCGCGGCGACGCTCGACCAGCCGTTCAACGATGTCGATGTAGGGCTGCTCGAACATCGACTTGCGGACCTTCGCCATGCAGCGCGCATTCGTCGCAAGGCTTGCAATACTGCAAAAATCAGTATTAACCTCCCCGAAGTTGGGGAGAATCGGGACGTGCAAGGCCACGGGCAATCCATTCACGGCATCCCGTGCCGAACTGTCCCAAATTGGTTAATGGACAAAGGGCGAAGCAAGCCATAGCCTCAACAGATCAAAACGTTCATGGAAAATAAGACAAGCGGAACTTCTTCAAATTATTGGACAAAACCAACATTGCCATTGAAAAACGTGGGGGCACGTCGGGGGAAACGAATGGGTTTTCGATATGCGCTGGTCTGTATGCTCGCGGCTGCGACGATTGAACCGTTAGCCGCACAGACTCTGCCAGGCTCATCAGACCCTGCGCGGCTGCAAGATCGTTTTCGTCCACCGCAGGCTCCGCAGTCGACGCCGGTCATCACTGTCCAGGGCGACAACGCGACCGCTGCGCCCGACCAGGCGGCTGCGACTCACTTCACGTTGTCGAGCGTGGTGATCGAAGGGGCGAGCGTTTATTCCGCTGCCGACTTCGCGCCGCTCTATCAGCCGATGCTGGGCCACGACGTTACCGTCGCGGACATCTATCGGCTGCGCGATGCCATCACGGCCAAGTATCGCGAGGCGGGCTATATCCTGTCGCAGGCCGTTGTCCCGCCACAGAAGATCGAAGGAGGTGTCGTCCATTTCCACGTCGTCGAGGGGTCGATCGGAGCCGTCTCGGTCGAAGGTGATCCGCAGCATACCGCTCTGATACGCTCAATGGCCGAGCGTATTAGGCGCTCGGTGCCGCTCAACGCCCGCGATCTCGAACGATACACGCTCCTTATAGACGACTTGCCCGGCGTGTCGGTGAGCACGATCCTGAAACCTTCGGCCGCAACTCCCGGCAGCGCCGACCTGGTGGTGACCGTATCGCGCAAGTCGGTGGAGGGCTTCGCCACCAGCGATAACCG
>CAXTMT010000329.1:0-2593 GCA_964245355.1 uncultured Sphingomonadaceae bacterium | reverse complement strand
ATCTCGGCGACACCTGGGTGCTGCCGACGCTCGATCTGCTGTCGCCGGTCCCGCAGCGCACCGGCATCACCGTCGACGAGGCCTCGCTCCAGCGCAACGCCCGGTTGCTGGAGACGGTGCTCGAGGATTTCCACGTCCGCGGCCACATCAGCCAGGTCCGCCCCGGCCCGGTCGTCACCATGTACGAACTGGAGCCCGCCGCCGGCATCAAGGCGAGCCGGGTGACCGCGCTTTCGGACGATATCGCGCGCAACATGTCGGCGCTGTCGGCGCGCATCGCCACCGTGCCGGGGCGCACCGTGATCGGCATCGAACTGCCGAACCAGAAGCGCGAATCGGTGGTGCTGTCCGAGCTCGTCGACAGCCCGGTGTTCGACGATCATCCGTCCGAAAACCTGCCGCTGATCCTCGGCAAGAATATCGCCGGCGATGCGGTGATCGCCGATCTCGCGCCGATGCCGCACCTGCTCGTGGCCGGCACCACCGGCTCGGGCAAGTCGGTCGGGCTCAATTCGATGATCCTGTCGCTGCTCTACAAGCTCAATCCGTCCGAGTGCCGGATGATCATGATCGATCCCAAGATGCTGGAACTGAGCATCTACGACGATATCCCGCACCTCCTCTCGCCGGTCGTCACCGATCCGCCCAAGGCGATCCGCGCGCTCAAATGGGCGGTCGAGCAGATGGAGGATCGCTACCGGATGATGGCGACGGTCGGCGTACGCAGCCTGGCCTCGTTCAACGAGAAGGTGCGCGCCGCCAAGACGAAGGGTCAGCCGCTCGGCCGCCGTGTGCAGACCGGTTACGATGCCGACACCGGCCAGCCGATCTATGAGGAGGAGAAGCTCGAGTTCGAGCCTTTGTTCAAGATCGTCATCATCATCGACGAGCTCGCCGATCTGATGATGACCGCGGGCAAGGAGGTGGAATTCCTGATCCAGCGGCTGGCGCAGAAGGCGCGCGCGGCGGGCATCCACCTGATCATGGCGACGCAGCGGCCTTCGGTGGACGTCATCACCGGCGTCATCAAGGCCAATCTGCCGACGCGGATCAGCTTCTCGGTCACCTCGAAGATCGATTCGCGCACCATCCTCGGCGAGCAGGGCGCCGAGCAACTGCTGGGCAAGGGGGACATGCTCTACATGCCCGGCGGCAAGCAGATCAGCCGCGTCCACGGACCGTTCGTGAGTGACGAGGAAGTCCGTGCCGTCGCCGACCATTGGAAGGCGCAGAAGGCCCCCGACTATATCACCGCCGTCACCGAGGAGCCCGAGGACGGCAGCTACGCGATGGAGGGCGCGCCGCCGGGCGACGATTCGCCGGATGCCGTGCTTTACCGCAAGGCGGTGCAGGTCGTGGCCGCCTCGCAGAAAGCCTCGACCAGCTACGTCCAGCGCCAGCTGCGCATCGGCTACAACAGCGCCGCGCGGCTGATCGATCGGATGGAGAAGGAAGGCGTGGTGGGCACACCCGATCATGTCGGGCGGCGCGAAGTGCTGGTGGATCGGAACGGACAGCCGGTTTAGGAATGAACGGTCGCGTTCCCGGATGAGGTCATGATGCTATCCTTCTCGCCGCTTCTCGTCCTTCTCGCCGCCGCCCTGGACGAGCAGCAACCGCCGCGGGATCAAACGTTCGGGCCACGCCCGCTCAATCCCGACACCTGGATCGAGAAAGCGGATTATCCACCGTCCGCGCTCGTGGACCGGAAGGGCGGCATCAGCCGCATCGCGCTGAGCATAGACGCGAAGGGCAAGCCCTATCGCTGTGCGGTCGTCCAATCGGCCGGGCAGGATGCCCTCGATACCAAAGCCTGCGAACTGATGCTGCGGCGGGGCCACTTCATCCCGGCGAAGGATGCCGATGGCAGTCCGCTGCCCAGCCGCTGGTCCCAGAGCATCAATTGGCGGATGTTCGGCACGGACCAGCAGGAGGGGCCGGTCGCCGACCTCGACCTGACCGTCAAAGTCCTTCCCAACGGCGCAAAGAGAGCGACCTTCGCGGTCAGTCAGACCGTCGCTGCCGACGGCCGCATCGAGCGATGCACCGTTTTCCGCAAGAGCAAGGTGGACGCGATCGATGCGAAGGGCTGCAAGCTTGCGAATGACCTCATGCTGCAAGGCCCGCTGACCGACGAGCAGGATCATCCGGTGCGCGGTATCCGCATCGCGACGGTGAGCGTGATTCCCGAAAGCGCCGGTAAATGATTGGGTTCAGCCAAGTCGTATTCGATTTGGCCTGACTTAGCGCCAGGCGTCGATCGCGGCCCAGCCGCAGGCGCCAAGCGCGCGGACCGTTCGTGCCCGCAAAGCGGTCATCCCTCCAAGCGCGATCACCGCAGGATGATGGCGCGCGAGAAACCCGAAGCGTATGCGGCCGAACGTGGGTGCGTCCGGATGCGAACGTGTCGCAAAGACCGGGGATAGAAAGACGAGATCGGCGCCATTTGCGCGCAACATTTCGCCGGTATCATGCGCCGGAGCGGTGCGGAGCATGCGGCGCGTGGCCGGCCCCCACGGCCCGCGATTGTGCGCCCCACCGGCGCGCCAGGCGATCGCGTCGCGGGTCGGGCCGGCGAGGACGAGGACGAGGT
>CAXTMT010000328.1:0-2593 GCA_964245355.1 uncultured Sphingomonadaceae bacterium | reverse complement strand
CACCGCCTGGAACATCCCGAACATCAGGCCGGCGAGGAGGATCGGGCCGGCGACGGGGGGGAGCGCGACCGCGTCGAGCCGATCGGTCCATTCGGCCGAGGCCGAGGTCTGCTGCGTCACCGCATGCGCGATGGCGCGCGCGCGGCGCTGGAGCGCGGTGAGGTCGGTCTCGGGCAGCGCCTGGACGAAGGCGGGGCGGTTGAGGCTGGTGACGGCGCGATCGAGTTCGGCGCGCAGTTCGTCGATGCCCTTCCTGCGCACCGCCACGGTCGGGATCACCGGCGCGCCGAGCTCGGCGGCGAGGCGCGCGATATCGATCGTCAGCCCATCGCGTTCCGCCATGTCGACCATGTTGAGCGCCACCACCATCGGCAGGCCGAGCGCCGCGAGCTGCAGGGCGAAGCGCAAATGATTGTCGAGGTTGGTCGCGTCGAGCACAACGATCAGTGCGTCCGGCTTGCGCTCGCCCGCCTGGCGGCCGAACAATACGTCGCGGGTCACCGCCTCGTCGGGGCTGACCGGATCGAGACTGTAGGTGCCGGGCAGGTCGACGATCTCGACCGGGCGGCCGTCGTCGAACGCCATCCGCCCCGATTTGCGCTCGACGGTGACGCCGGGATAATTGCCGACCTTCTGGCGCGCGCCGGTCAGCGCGTTGAACAGCGCGCTCTTGCCGGCATTGGGATTGCCGACCAGCGCGATCATGGGCGACGGGTTCATGCGCGCGCCTTCAGGCCGGCTCGACCTGCACCATCGCCGCCTGCGCGCGGCGCAGCGCGATGATCATCCGCCCGACGCGGCAGGAGATGGGATCCTTGCCGATCGGCCCGCGGTTGAGCGCCTCGATCGCGACGCCCTCATCGAAGCCGAGTTCGCGCAACCGCTTCGACTCCTTTTCGCCAAGACCTGTCCAGTCGATCGAGGCGATGCGGCCGGCGCGGCGAAGGGGGAGGATGTCGAGACGCACGGGGAATGTCCTGCAGGCTTGGTGCGATTGATTATCATTAACCTCAACGCGGCGCCAGAGGGATGCGTCGAATCGATTCTCCGCCAGGCGAGGTGGCTGCGAAGCAGACCGAGGGGTGTCCCCGCTAAGGGTTACACCCCTCCGTCACGCCTTCGGCGCGCCACCTCCCCTTGAGGGGAGGATCACAGGCTTCGATCTACGCGCCACCGCGCTCGACGAACGACCGGGCGGATGATTGAGACGAAGCGTTGATCGGCGCATCAAGGCGGGCACAACAGGAGGATCATCATGCGCACGACACTCTCGCTTGCACTCGCCTTGGCCGTCGGCACCACGCTCGCTTCGCAGGCGGTGCGCGCCGCGCCCACGCCCTATGCCGCCGCCGTCGCCGAAACGGGCCGCCCCGACAGCGCCACCAAGCTCGATGCCGATCGCAAGCCCGCCGAAGTGCTCGCCTTCCTCGGGCTGAAACCGGGGATGGATGCGGCCGATATCATGTCGGGCTCGGGCTATTGGGCGGAGATCATGGCGGGCGTGGTCGGGCCGAAGGGCCATGTCGCGGCCTACGAACCCGATCAGTTCATGGAACCCGACAGCGCCGCCAAGTGGCGGCAGCTGACCGCGCGCCGCCCGAACGTCGGCTTCACCCCTTATCCGTTCGAGGCGTTCGCGGCGGCACCGAACAGCTTCGATTTCACGATCATCAGCCTCAATTATCACGATCTCTACTGGACCTCGGAAAAGTACCACATCCCGCGTACCGATCCGGCGGCGTTCGTCCGCACACTCTACGCGGCGATGAAGCCCGGCGGCGTTGTCGGCATCGTCGATCATGTCGGCCCGGCCGGCGACACCCGCGCGATCGTCGACAAGATGCACCGCATCGATCCGGCGACGGTGAAGGCGGATTTCGAGGCGGCGGGGTTCAAGCTGGCGGCGGAAAGCCCGATCCTGCGCAACCCGGCCGACGATCACACCAAAAGCGTGTTCGATGCGAGCGTCCGCGGCAGGACCGATCGCTTCCTGTTCCGCTTCGTGAAGCCGCGGTGAGGAGAGGCGCATCCTTTTTGATCCTCCCCTGCCAGGGGAGGATCGGGTGACCTCCACCCTCCGTCCGCGCGTCGCGTTGCTGTCGATAGCGGCCTTCTGGTCGCTGTATTTCGTCATCCTCACCGCGCGCAGCGCGATCATTTATCAGGTCCATGTCGGGCTGGAGAATCGCGCGATCGTCTCGGTCGCCAGCATGGGCATCACCGCGCTCTTCTACCTGATCCTGCGGCGCATCCCGATCGCGCGGCTGGGGCTGGCGATCGCGGTCGCGGCATTGGTCGCGGCGCCGGCGGCTTATGCCTATTCGGCGTTCAATTACGCGGTCTTCAGCGTGTGGCGGCCGCACCCGATAAAGTGGCCGGATCACCATGCCGCGCCGGCCTCTTCAACAAGGATGCCCGCCGCACCATCCGCGCCCTCGGCGCCTGCCCCAACCCAGGGGCCGCAGGGCATCACCGTCGGTCCGGCGATGGACGAGGAGCCGATGACCGCGCTCCAGTCGATCGCCGATCAGGCGGCGAACGGTTATTTCTTCTTCTGCTCGTGGGCGGCGCTTTATCTGGCGCTCTGCTATGC
>CAXTMT010000327.1:0-2593 GCA_964245355.1 uncultured Sphingomonadaceae bacterium | reverse complement strand
CGCAGCGCAGCAACTCGATCTTCTGCGTCGCGGGATCGAACATCTCGCTGCACGGCGTGCCATAGGCGAGGAACGGCGCGGGCCGCTGCCCGCCCTCGATCATCGTCGGGCGCGCGGGGATGCCGACCATCACCGCGCCCTCGGGCACGTCGCGCGTCACCACCGCGTTGGCGCCGATGCGCGATCTCCGGCCGAGCGTGATCGGCCCCAGCACCTGCGCGCCCGAGCCGATGATCGTATCGTCGCCGATCGTCGGGTGGCGCTTGCCCGTCACTCCGTTGTCGGGGCTGGTCCCGCCGAGCGTGACGCATTGGTAGATGGTGACGTTGTCGCCGATCTCCGCCGTCTCGCCGATCACCACGAAGCCGTGGTCGATGAAGAAATCGCGCCCGATCGTCGCACCGGGATGAATGTCGATCGCCGTCCAGGCGCGCGCGGCATGGTTCACCAGCCGCGCGAGGAAGAACAGCCGCGCGCGGAACAGCCGGTGCGCGACGCGGTGCCAGGCCAGCGCCCACACCCCGGGATAGGTCAGGATTTCCCAGCGCGACCGCGGCGCCGGGTCGCGCGCCCTGATCGAATCGAGATAGCGCGTCACGCCGTTCATCGTCATGGGCACCCCTTGTTCGCCCGTCCTTAGCGCGACTGTCTAGTCGCTTGATCCGGCGAATGAAAGAACCGCCCGGTCGCGAACCTCGCGGGGGATAGACCCGGATTCGCTTGGGGGATTTCACGCGGCCGGGCGATCGCTCCTCGGATGCGCGGATCACGTGGACCCGTCATCATGCCGCCGTCGCGGGGGTGCTCATCCAACGAACGCGCGCTCGACCACGAACTGCCCGGGATGATTGCGCGTCCCCTCGCGCAAGCCATGCGACTGGAGCAACGCGATCATCTCCTGGTTGAAGGCGATCGACCCGCAGATCATCCAGCGCGATGCCGCCATCTCGGACGCCGGGAGGCCGATGTCTGCGCCGAAGCGTCCGTCGCGGATCCGTTCGGTGATCCGGCCCTGCCGGTGGAACGGCCCGCGCGTGACGGTCGGATAATAAGTGAAGCGGTCGTGCAGCAGCTCGCCGAAAATCTCGTCGGTGCGGATGTCTTCCTCCAGCAGCGCATGATAGGCCAGCTCCTCCTTCTGCCGCACGGTGTGGGCGATGACGATGTGGCCGAACCGCTCGTGCGTCTCGGGCTCGCGCAGGATCGACAGGAACGGCGCCAGACCGGTGCCGGTGCCGATCATCAGCAGATGCGCGCCGGGTTCGAGCGCGTCGGGCACCAGCGTGCCCGTCGTCTTGCGCCCGAGCAGGATATGGTCGCCGACTTCGAGGTGTTGCAGACGCGACGTCAGCGCGCCATCCTGCACCTTGACCGAGAAGAATTCGAGATGCTCCTCCCACGCGGGGCTGACGATCGAATAGGCGCGCAGCAGCGGGCGGCCGTCCGCCGCGGCCAGCCCGATCATCACGAATTCGCCCGAGACGAAGCGAAAGCTCCGCGGCCGCTCGATCCGGAAGCTGAACAGCGCGTCGGTCCAGTGATGGACCCAGATAACGCGCTGGCAGAACAGCGACTTGGCCTCCGCCACCGCGTGCAGATCATGGGCTGCGGTCAAGAAAAATCTCCTGCTGTCAAGCGCTGAGCGTCTCTGGATCATAGGGCGTTTGACCCGATGCACGCCTACAACATTTCATTGACTTCTCGACACAATCATCTCGGCCCGGACTTTAAGCGTATCGCCGAGACGACCGGCTCGGTCGCCTTCGGCGACGCGACGTCGAGCGGGCAACGATCGCGTCGCCGTGAAAGCCGCCCAATCCGACGCGGACCCGCGGACCGGCTTCACCGTCTCGCGCTTGAACTCCCGGCTGAACCTGCGTCGTTGCAGTTACACCCCTCCGGTTCCGAAAACACCTTATCCTGGTGTCCACGAGCCGGCGGCAGCCCGGAAATCGCGCGCGCGCGCGCCTTGCGCTTGGGCAGATTCTCGCGCAACGCCGTCGCCAGCCTTGCGGCCTTCTCGTCCTTATCCTCGCTCATCGCTTCACCTTGACAATCCCGCCGCCAGCGTCTCTTAGGCCGCTTCCGCCGACAAGTGGACATGCTGCCGTAGCTCAGTGGTAGAGCGCATCCTTGGTAAGGCTGAGGTCGAGGGTTCGATCCCCTCCGGCAGCACCATTCGGCCATTTGCTTCAATCACTTAGAGAGCCGCCCTATGGCGGCTCTCGGTTGTTATGACACTTGGAAGTGCATAGGAAGAATGAGGGTAAGCGGTGTTCTCAGACCACGCTGGCGACTGATCGCCAAGGCATGAGATCGTCCAGGCGGCGAGCGCTATGGCCCGCAGCAAGCTTTGCTAGGGTAGCCGAGCACGATCGAGAACAGCCAGACGACACCTGACGGGCGATCACGGCAAGCTTCAACCCTTGGCGATGTAAATCCAGGATCATCATCAGATCTCCAAGCTTCTTCATCGCAGCAGCCCCCCCGGTCACGAAGGACATGCACGATATTGCTGAGGTTCGGGCTGTCCGGGGCTAATCATCATAGCCATAGTGCCGCACCGGTGTGTTGCCACAGTGCCGCACCTGTG
>CAXTMT010000326.1:0-2604 GCA_964245355.1 uncultured Sphingomonadaceae bacterium | reverse complement strand
TTCAGCAGAGTGATCGTCAGCCGGTGCGCACGCTCGGCTTCGATCGCGAACAGGGCGGGGCGGACGAGCGGGAAGAGGCGCATGGGAATGCTATGCCGATCCTAACCTCCTTCGTCATGCTGAACTTGTTTCAGCATTCACCGTGCGGCGCCTCCGACGGTTCCTCGCCAGGCCGCTCGGTGCACCCTGAAACGAGTTCGGGGTGACGGGGTGAGACGGGTTGAACCCACCCTCCGCCACCCCCATTTGCAATCCGACCGATTTCCTCCGATTAGGCGCGCATGCGACTCTCCAACCTTGCCGATTATGCCGTCGTCCTGCTCGCCGCCGCGGTGCGGGCCGATGGCGGGCGGCTGAACGCTACCCTGCTCGCCGAGCAGACGGGCGTACCGCTGCCGACCGTGCAGAAATTGGTCGGCAAGCTGGCGGCGTCGGGGCTGATCGTCTCGTCGCGCGGCACCGGCGGCGGCTTCCGCCTCGCGCGTCCCGCTGGCGACATCAGCCTCGCCGACATCATCGAGGCGGTCGAAGGGCCGATCGCGATGACCGCCTGCGTCGATTCCGGCCGCCACGATTGTGCGGTGGAGGATAGCTGCCGGGTGAAGCCGCGCTGGAACGTGGTGAACGGCGCGGTGCGCGGCGCGCTGGCGGGGATTTCGCTCTCCAGCCTCTCGCTCGAGGAGGCACGCTGATGGCCACCCGCAATGCCGAGGCGCAGGCCGCGGCCGAGAAGAGCTACGAATGGGGCTTCTCCTCCGATATCGAGCAGGAATTCGCGCCCAAGGGTCTTTCCGAGGATACGGTCCGCTTCATCTCGGCCAAGAAGAACGAGCCCGAATGGATGCTCGACTGGCGGCTGAAGGCTTTCCGTCTGTGGCTGACGATGGAGGCGCCCGACTGGGCCAAGCTCAACGTGCCGCCGATCGATTATCAGGACGCTTATTATTACGCCGCGCCCAAGGAGAAGCCGAAGCTCGGCAGCCTCGACGAGGTCGATCCCGAGATCCTGCGCGTCTACGAAAAGCTCGGCATCCCGATCGAAGAGCAGAAATTGCTTGCGGGAGTCGAGAGCGATGTGCCGCAGCGCCGCGTCGCGGTGGATGCGGTGTTCGACAGCGTCTCGGTCGCCACCACCTTCCGCAAGGAGCTGGAGGCGGCGGGCGTCATCTTCCGTTCGATCAGCGAGGCGATCCGGGAGTATCCCGAGCTGATCCGCAAATGGCTCGGCAAGGTCGTGCCGATGCGCGACAATTATTTCGCCACGCTCAACTGCGCGGTCTTCTCGGACGGCACCTTCGTCTACGTGCCGAAGGGGGTGCGCTGCCCGATGGAGCTCTCGACCTATTTCCGCATCAATGCCGAGAATACCGGCCAGTTCGAACGTACGCTGATCGTCGCCGACGAGGGCAGCTACGTGAGCTATCTCGAAGGCTGCACCGCGCCGATGCGCGACGAGAACCAGCTCCATGCCGCCGTGGTCGAGCTGGTCGTGCTCGACGACGCCGAGATCAAATATTCGACCATGCAGAATTGGTATCCGGGCGATGCGGAAGGGCGGGGCGGTATCTACAATTTCGTCACCAAGCGCGCGCTCTGCCAGGGCCGCAACAGCAAGGTGAGCTGGACCCAGGTCGAGACCGGCAGCGCCATCACCTGGAAATATCCGAGCTGCGTGCTGGCGGGCGAGAATTCGGTGGGCGAATTCTATTCGGTGGCGGTCACGAACAATCGCCAGCAGGCCGATACCGGCACCAAGATGATCCACCTGGGGCGCGGATCGCGCTCGACGATCGTCTCGAAGGGGATCAGCGCCGGCAAGTCCGACAACACCTATCGCGGCCTGGTGCGCGTCGGCCCGACGGCGGAGGGCGTACGCAACTTCACCCAATGCGATTCGCTGCTGCTGGGCAGCGACTGCGGCGCGCACACCGTCCCCTATATCGAGGTGAAGAACCCGAGCGCGCAGATCGAGCATGAGGCGACGACCTCGAAGATCAGTGACGACCAATTGTTTTACGCCATGTCGCGCGGGCTGGATCAGGAGGCGGCGGTGGCGCTGATCGTCAACGGTTTCGCCAGGGAGGTGCTGCAGCAACTGCCGATGGAGTTCGCGGTGGAGGCGCAGAAGTTGCTGGGGATTTCGCTGGAGGGCTCGGTCGGATGACGAATCCTCTCCCCCGTCATGCTGAACTCGTTTCAGCATCCACAGCGCGACAAGCGAGGTCCGCGCTTGTGGAAGGGTGGACCCTGAAACACGTTCAGGGTGACGCGGTACTTTTGGTCGCGGAGGTGCAGAAGTTGCCGGGGATCACCCAGCATATTCGCTCGAAGAGTCCATATTTTTTGTGGGTGACACGTTCTGACCTGCGAAGAGACAAATTAATGCTTAAGATTGAAAATCTCCATGCCGAGATCGAGGGCAAACCGATCCTCAAGGGCCTCTCGCTGACGCTGAACGCGGGCGAGGTGCATGCGATCATGGGGCCGAACGGGGCGGGCAAGTCGACCTTGGCGTATGTTCTCGCCGGGCGACCCGGTTATGTGGTGACGGCAGGGTCCGTCACTTTAACGTCTCCCCTCCCTGTAAGGGAGGGGCTGGGGGTG
>CAXTMT010000325.1:0-2634 GCA_964245355.1 uncultured Sphingomonadaceae bacterium | reverse complement strand
GTAAAGCCTGCGCCGCCCATCTCCACCCTCCCACTCCCCCGACGTGCCAGATCGCTTAGCCCCCGCCCAACGAGCTCTCGGAGCGCCGAGAGGATGACGATGGGCTTCACTTGTAGGATTTCTTCTGTCAGCGTCCTTGCACGATGACGCCTTATCCCACTCTCGCGATTCCGGTTTCGGCCGTTCGCGACCTTCGGAAGAAACGTCCGCGAGCGTATAGTTTGTAAACTTAAGCGCGGCGGCAAGCCCCTCGCCGCGCGGGAAGGCCTGTTTCGATGTCCAGCTACTCCGATCGCCTCGCCGCTCTCCGCGAAGAACTTACCCGCCGCCGGCTCGATGGTTTTGTCGTGCCGCTCACCGATGAGCATATGAGCGAATATGTCGGCGCTTATGCGCAGCGGCTCGCGTGGCTGACGGGGTTCCAAGGGTCGGCCGGATCGGCGGTGGTGCTGCCGGCCGAGGCGGCGATTTTCGTCGACGGCCGTTACACGCTGCAGGTGCGCGAGCAGGTCGATGGGCGGGACTGGCAATATCAGTCGGTGCCCGAGACCAGCATCGCCGGTTGGCTGGAGACGCATGCGCCGGCGGGCGGCCGGATCGGTTACGATCCCTGGCTGCACACGCGCGGCTGGGTGACGGCGGCGACGAAGGCGCTGGCGGAGAAGTGCACCGAACTGGTCGCGGTCGAGACCAATCCGATCGATTCGGTGTGGCCCGATCACCCCACGCCCTCCGACGCCCACCTGATCGTCCAGCCCGATGCGCTGGCCGGCAAAAGCTCCGCCGCCAAGCGGCAGGAGATCGCCGAATGGCTCTCTGGCAGAGGCGCCGATGCCGCCGTGCTTTCCGCGCTCGATTCGATCGCCTGGGCGTTCAACGTGCGTGGGCAAGACGTCGATCGCACGCCGGTCGCGCTGGCCTATGCGCTCGTCCACGCCGATGGCACCGCCGATCTGTTCGTCGAGGAGGCGAAGGTCGGTGACGATGTCCGCCGCCACCTCGGCAACGGTGTGCGCGTCCAGCCCCGCGCGGCGTTCGCGCCGGCGCTGAAAGCGCTGGCGGGCAAGACCGTCTCGGTCGATCCCGAGCGGGCGGTATCGGCGATCTTCTCCACGCTCGCCGATGCCGGCGCCAAAGTGAAGACCGATCGCGATCCCACCATCCTCGCCAAGGCGATCAAGAACGACGCCGAAGTGGCCGGCCACAAGGCGGCGCAGGCGCGCGACGGCGTGGCTTTGTGCCGCTTCCTCCACTGGCTGTCGGTGGAAGCACCCAGGGGCGGCGAAACCGAACTCACCGCCGCTGCCAAGCTGCGCGAATTCCGCGATGCCACCCGCAAGCTCAAGGATCTGAGCTTCGACACGATCTCGGCCGCCGGCCCGCATGCGGCGATCCCGCACTACCGTGTCGATGAGGAATCGAGCCTGCCGATCAAGCTGGACGAAATCTTCCTCGTCGATTCGGGCGGCCAATATCAGGACGGCACCACCGATGTGACGCGCACCGTCATCGTCGGCACCCCGACGCCCGAGATGCGCGATCGCAACACCCGTGTGCTGAAAGGCCACATCGCCATCGCCACCGCCGTCTTCCCCGAAGGCACACGCGGATCGCAGCTCGACAGTTTCGCGAGGGCATTTCTGTGGGCGGCGGGGCTGGATTACGCCCACGGCACCGGCCACGGCGTCGGCAGCTTCCTCTCGGTCCACGAAGTCCCGCAGCGCATCTCGCCGGGGGGCTCCAGCCAGTCGGGCGGCGACGAGCCGCTCAAGGCCGGCATGCTGCTTTCCAACGAGCCCGGCTATTACAAGGCCGGCGAATATGGCATCCGCATCGAAAATCTGGTGCTGGTCGAGCCGCGCGACGTGTCCGGCGCCGAGAAGAAGTGCCTCGGCTTCGAAACCCTCACCTTCGCCCCGATCGATCGCCGGCTGATCGAAGTCACGCTGCTCACCGACGCCGAGCGTGGCTGGGTCGATGCCTATCACGCCAAGGTACAGGCGCTGATCGGCCCGCAACTGGAGGGCGAGGTCGCCGAATGGCTCAGCGCGGAGACGGCTCCTCTGGCGGACTGACCTCGTCCTGCTCGCGCGGTTCCTGCTCGCGTGCTTGGGCCTTGCGGCGGCGCAGATTCGCCCGCAGCGCCTCGGCCATGCGCTTCTCGCGATCGGGATCCTGCTTCGCCATCAGATGCTTCCTTGACCTCCATCCCCCGCTTCGCCATAGGCAGCGCCTTCCCGCAAGGGGTACGCCCGTCGCCTCGTTGTTGACAATGCTGCCGTAGCTCAGTGGTAGAGCGCATCCTTGGTAAGGCTGAGGTCGTGAGTTCAATCCTCACCGGCAGCACCAGCATCCCTAACATTCTCAAAGACTTAACTCCCCCCTGAGGGGTCCCCCATCTGTCCTTCCACATCGCGGAAGCGCTGCGGAAGCACGCGAAGGCGAATAAACGGCAAGGTTTGGCGCCGAAAGTGCCCCATCAAACGAGCCGGCCGTCCTTCACGGAACGCCTTTACAGGTTCCTGCCCCCTGTATTCCAATCCGGTCAGGCTACGCGCTGCCTACCCGAACGATAGTTGGAGAGTGAGAGTGCGGCCCGGTCGGCCCGTGATGGGTCGAGGGCTTGCGGGAGAG
>CAXTMT010000324.1:0-2634 GCA_964245355.1 uncultured Sphingomonadaceae bacterium | reverse complement strand
GCGAGGCTGCCGCCGCAGACCGACGCCATCGACGAGGAGCCGTTGCTCTCGGTGATGTCGCTGGTGATGCGCACGGTGTAGGGGAAGTCCTCCTTGCTGGGCAGCACGGCGTGCAGGGCGCGCCAGGCGAGCTTGCCGTGGCCGACTTCGCGGCGGCCGGGCGCGCCGTAACGGCCGACTTCACCGACCGAATAGGGCGGGAAGCTGTAGTGGAGCATGAAATTCTCGTAGCGCAGGCCGGTCAGGCCATCGATCATCTGCTCGGCTTCCTTGGTGCCGAGCGTGCAGGTGGCGATGGTCTGGGTCTCGCCGCGGGTGAACAAAGCCGAGCCGTGCGCGCGGGGCAGGAAATGCGCCTCGGCGACGATCGGACGGACCGTCCTGGTGTCGCGGCCGTCGATGCGGCGGCCTTCCTTGAGGATCGCGGTGCGGACGATGTCCGCCTCGATCTTCTTGACCAGCTTCGACGCGACATTCTGCTCCTGCGGGCTCTTGTCGGCCATCGCCGCCTTCGCCTTGGCACGGGCTGCGTTCAGCGCGTTCGAGCGCTCCGATTTGCCGGTCAGCTTGTAGGCGGCGTCGATGTCGGCGCCGATCAGCGCCTTGAGCTCGGCCTTCACCGCGCTCTTGTCTTCGCCGGCCTTCAGTTCCCAAGGATCCTTGGCGGCCTTCTCGGCGAGCTGGATGATCGCGTCGATCACCGTCTGGCTGGCCCTGTGCGCGAACATCACCGCGCCGAGCATGACCTCTTCCGAAAGCTCCTTGGCTTCGGATTCGACCATCATCACGGCGTCGTGGGTGGCGGCGGCGACCAGATCGAGTTCGCCCGCGGCAACCTGCTCGTCGGTCGGGTTCAGGATATAGTCGCCGTCCTTGTAGGCGACGCGCGCGGCGCCGATCGGCCCCATGAACGGCACACCCGAGATGGTGAGCGCGGCCGAGGCGCCGACGAGCGCGAGGATATCGGGCTCGTTCTGGCCGTCATAGCTCAGCACCTGGCAGATGACGTTGATCTCGTTGTAGAACCCTTCCGGGAAGAGGGGGCGGATCGGGCGGTCGATGAGGCGGGAGACGAGCGTCTCCTTCTCGGTGGCGCCGCGCTCGCGCTTGAAGAAGCCGCCGGGGATGCGGCCGGCCGCGCTGTACTTTTCCTGATAATTGCAGGTGAGCGGGAAGAAATCCTGCCCTTCCTTCACCGAGCGCGCGGCGGTGGCGGTGCAGAGCACCACGGTCTCGCCGAGGGTCGCGAGCACCGCGCCATCGGCCTGGCGCGCGACGCGGCCGGTTTCGAGGGTCAGCGTGGCTTCGCCCCACTGGACTTCGACTTTCTTGATATCGAACATTCTATTTCCTTCACTCCGAACGCCCTATGCGTTCGGGGCCTCTGAGTTGCGGGCTATCCGGCCCGCGGCGGTGTGGGACCTTTGTGTCCCTGGTGGGCAGACGGCCGAATTGCCGGATGCCCTATTCGTTGAACTTGTTCGTCATGCCGGGCTTGTTCCGGCATCCACCCATCTTCGCGGACCGTGCCCGGCGGAAAGGTGGACCCCGGAACAAGTCCGGGGTGACGTTATGCGAAAGGGGCGGACCTACCGGCCCGCCCCTTGGTGTTACTTGCGAAGGCCGAGCTTCGCGATCAGCGCGGCGTACCGGCTCGCATCCTTCTTCTTCAGATAATCGAGCAGGCTGCGCCGGTTGTTGACCATCATCAGCAGGCCGCGGCGCGAATGGTTGTCCTTCGCGTGGGTCTTGAAATGCTCGGTCAGATTGGCGATGCGCTCGGTCAGGATCGCGACCTGCACCTCGGGCGAACCGGTGTCGCCCTCGACCTGGGCATTGTCCTTGATCACTTCGGCCTTGCGCTCGGCGGTAATCGTCATGTCTTCATTCACTCCGACATCAGGTTGAAGCCGCGCACCACCCTGATCTCTTCCCCCACATCCACGAGCGCGACGGGAATGTCGGCATGGGTGGCAAGGGCGAGGCCGTGGGGGCTCGCGAACCCGAAAAGCCGGCGTCCCTGGCGGAGCGCTTGGGCCTGATCGGGGGTGAGGGTGAGGACCGGGATGTCGACCAGTCCAGCCGTCAGCGGCAGGAGCAACTCCTGTAGCCGCGCCCCTTTAGCCGCTTTCTCGAAAATGTCCAGCGGCTGGGCGTGATTCAGGGTGAAGGGTCCGGCCTTGGTGCGGCGGAGCATGGTGACGTGGCCGACGGTGCCGAGGGCGAGGGCGATGTCGCGCGCGAGGCTGCGGATGTAGGTGCCCTTGGAGACGAGGGCGGAGAGGGTGATTTCATCAAGCTCCCTCTCCCCGCTTGCGGGGAGAGGGTCGGGGAGAGGGGTAGTCGGTTGAGGCGAGGTCAGGTGCTCGCTTGCGCTCGCCCCCTCTCCCAACCCTCTCCCCAGAGGGGAGAGGGCTAAGGAATGAACCGTCACGCCTCGCTCCGCCAGCACCACCTCTTCCCCCGCCCGCGCCCGATCATAAGCGCGCTTGCCCGCGACCTTCAGCGCCGAATACGCCGGCGGCCGCTGGGTGATCGGCCCGGTGAAACGCGGCAGCACCGCCTCGATCTGCGCCGGCGTCGCCTGATGATTGATTGTGGGAACAACGTGTTCTTCACGGTCCAGCGTGCTCG
>CAXTMT010000323.1:0-2650 GCA_964245355.1 uncultured Sphingomonadaceae bacterium | reverse complement strand
ACGTCGTGACGGCCGGTTCCACCATCGCCGCGGCGCTGATCACCGGCCTGTCGTCAGACCTGCCTGGCGAAGTCGTGGCGCAGGTTACGGAGGACGTGTTCGACTCCACGACCGGCCGCACCTTACTCATCCCGCAAGGCACGAGGCTGATCGGCAGCTACGATGCCCATGTCGGCTACGGCCAGTCGCGCGCGCTGGTAATTTGGACTCGGCTTATCCTGCCCGATGGCCGCTCGCTCGATCTGGACCGGCTGATCGGCACCGATGCCTCGGGGCAATCCGGGTTTGCCGATCGGGTGAACCGTCATACCGGCAAGCTGATCGAAGCAGGCTTGCTGTCGACGTTGTTAGGCGTTGGGACTAGTGTTGCCACAAGTGGCGGTAACAACGACGACATCGCATTCGCCATCCGCGACAGCGCCGGACAATCCGTCGAGCGGGCGGGCGACAAACTGGTCGAGCATCAGCTCGATGTGCAGCCGACTATTACTATCCGCCCCGGCGCCCGCGTGCGTGTGCTGGTCAGCCGGGATCTGGTGCTGGAGCCGTGGACGACGAGGTGATATCAGAAGCGTGTTCGCCACCGTCGTCCTTATGCTCGCGAATTTGGCTCAAGAGGCGGTGGCGCAGCGGATTACGGTCGTCCTGGGGCCAGACCGCTTCGACGGCGATGGTGGCATCGGGTTCGTCTATAGGGCGGTACGCGACGCCCCGGTGCGGAATCTTTCCGGACGCGGACACAATCGTCGAGCCCATGCCTAGTCCTATCATCTCGAGCAAACTCATGTAGGACACGTCGTGCTGCTCGAGCCGGACCCGCCGGTCGACACGATCGAGCAGCGTGCGATAAGCAACCAGTTCAAAATGGCAGTTTTTCAGGATGATGGTAAGTTCCGCCACATCGACCCAGCGGACCGCAGCCTGCCTGCACAACGCATGATCCGCTGGTAGTGCCACAACTAGCCGTTCGTCCCACATCCGCTCTTGGATGAGCGCCTTGCTCTCCAGCTTTGGCGTGGGCGCTACGATCATGAGGTCTATCGCACGATCGTTGAGCTGTCGGCGCAGCTCTTGCGGACCGGCCTCGACGAGACGCAGATGTACTTCCGGGCTTGTGGTTATGAAATCGGCAATACCCGCACGCAGCGGACCCAAAAGGAGTCCTGGGGAGAAGCCGAGAGTTAGATTGCCGGATCTGCTCTGCGCCGTTGCGACAGCCCGGATCATCTGCTGGTCGATCGTGTCGAGGATCATCCGTACGGATGGAAGAATCGATTGTCCGATAGGCGTTAGCTCCAACAACGCCCCGCGGCGGCGCTCAAACAGGTCACCGCCGTAGGTTTCTTCCAAGCGGGCAATTGTTTGGCTGATTGCCGGCTGCGTTTGGCCCATCAGTCTAGCCGCACCGGCAAAGCTTCGCGACTCGACGACTCTCAGAAATGTTTCCAACTGCCGAAAGTCCGGCCTCAATCGCGCATTCACTAATTATCACCTTGCTCTCGGCGTACAAAGCTTATCGCATTGCGAGACGACTGTGCTTTTGTGCGTCCGCCATTAAAAGATTGCAGGTGTAGAGCGCGGCTCAACACTACGAACTCCGCATTTGGAGAATCACGGCGTCGCATTGCGCCAGCGTTTCGGAAATCGCCCTCCTTCGCGAAATGATTTGATAAATCTGAAGCGGTCGGTTCCCGTTTCGACGGCTGCCGCCAGCCCCGTGGGGGTGATCGCAAGCACCCTCGATCCGGGTCCGCCATACAGCGGCCAGACCGGCAGGCCGAACCCGTTTGGGTCACCGCGTCTCGCAAAGTTGGTCCAGTATCTCATCATCAGGTTTGCGGTATCGATATCGCGCGGACCGACCGCCTCAGCCCCGGGCCCGATAGACGGCAACAGGTTGCCGAAAACATATTTCACCTCGGCGCCGTGATTTGCGATCGGCGAATAAGGCGACGTAAACGAGAACTGATAGGCATAGACGCCGCCGCGCCGGGCCTTCTGTTGCAGTGCCAGCAATTCCCAGGTCTGCTCGGAGATAATCTGATCGCCGATCAAAGCCGACGACGACGACGTCGGATCGGACGACGGGTACAGTGTTTCGAACTCATCCATCCGTCCGAGGCCGAACAGCCCGGCGGCGGCGGTGCGAAACGCCTGTGGCGTTCCATGCGGGAGCGACCGCGGCAAGAATAATGGCGCTTCTTCCTTTGCGTTCCAGCCCGCGAGCAACGGCACCTTGGTCGCGCCGCCGTGCGCGAAAACCGCTGCCGGCGAGTCCTGAAGAACGAAGCCGTCTACACTTGGCGAAAAGGCCGTTATCCCTGGGTCGAGCCTGAAGTCCCAGCTTGCCGCGGCGTTGAGAGCATCTGCGGGCATCTTGCGCAGATCGGCGAGCGAGGCGGCGTTCATCTTTTTTTGAAAAGTCTCGCCGCGAACCAGTGCTTCGCTGTGCGTTTCGAGAGAACCGTGTTCGCCATCCCAGAACGCGCCACTCTGGGCAATCGCTTTGGAGAAAAGTCCCTTGGTCTGAGGCGAAGCCATTAGCATTCCAACTGCGTGCGCCCCCGCAGACTCGCCGAAGATGGTGACGTTCGTAGGGTCGCCGCCGAACGCCGCAATGTTGCTTCGAACCCAACGCAGCGCGGCAATT
>CAXTMT010000322.1:0-2652 GCA_964245355.1 uncultured Sphingomonadaceae bacterium | reverse complement strand
TCTGGTTGACGGGTGGTAATGCTGATCGCGCCGCCGGTGGTATTCTTGCCGAACAGCGTGCCTTGGGGACCCTTCAGGACCTCGATCCGCTCGACGTCCATGAAAGCCGAATTGATTCCGAGTTGACGCGGGTAATACACGCCGTCGATGTAGACGCCGACCGACGAGTCCAGGGTCAACAACACGTCGCCCTGCGATTGGCCACGTATCGCCAATAGCACGCCTGAGGCGGATGCTGGTGACGGCGCAATGTAAAGCCCCGGGGCTTGTTGCGCGACCTCCGTCACACTGCGGATCGTGTAGTCTTTGATCTTCTCGTCGCCGAGCGCGGTGATCGAGATGGGGACGGTCTGCGCGCTCTCGGAGCGCTTTCTCGCCGTGACAACGATGTCTCCGATGCCGGCGGACGGCGTGGAGGCGCTTTGCTGGGTCGGGTCACCAGCGCCGGCAGCCTCAAGTGACGCTCGGTCTTGTGCAAATGCCTCGCTGCCGAGCAGCGCTTGAACGACACCGACCGAGATCATGAACGCTGGTCGCACCTTGCCCTCCCCGCTTGAGCTTCGTTGCCCTTCTGATGAGCCTAGGCGGGCAAGGGGGTAACGGAACGATGGCAAAACTGCGTTTGCGATAGAAAGTCGGTATATCCCGGGGTACCCGGTCGGTCGGACTTAAGAATGGTGTCCTGCTACAGCTTATAAATTACGAAGTCTTCAACGCGCATGCACTACACCAGTGTTCAGGGTCCGCGCGTGATTGCTGGCTGCGCGTCGAAACAGGTCGCCGAGATATTCGGCTGCCGGTGTCAGCGGCAGCCTTGCCCGGCGCACGAAACAAATTGTTGGTGCCAGGATCACTTCTTTGACGACAATTTGCTTGATGAGCCCCGTCGATGTTGCAACCTCCGCCCATTGTTGTGGAAGCATTGCGAGCAGATCCGAATAGGCAGCGACCATCATCATTCCAATCGCCGTCTCGGCGTTAACGACTATTCGGGGCCGCGGCAGGTCAAACGTGTCGAAGACTGGGTCAAGCTCAGCTTCACCTGACAGCGAAATGTTTGTGGACGCCCAATCGGCGGACGTCAAATCAGCCAAGCTGGTGGCGCCCGCAAGTGGATGATTCGTTCGCCCGATCACGATCCGCCGGTTCTCGAATAGGCGGTCGACGATCAGCTCCGGCGGTACCACGTCATCGGTCAGAGGTCCGATGTAGAAATCGATCATTCCGTCTTGGACGCTGGCTTCCATGGTCGGGAACAATCCCTCCGAGATCCGCAGACGGACACGTGGAAATCGCTTTCGAAAAGGCTGAAGCACGCGCGGCAGAAGCGCTAGGTGGGGAACGGTCGACAGGCCGACTGAAATCGTACCTTGACCAACCCCCTTCAGTTGCTCGACCTCATCCTTTACCCGCTCTAGTTCCGTACGGATGCTGGACGCTCTCCGCACGACGGCGGCCCCGACCGGTGTCAGCACCATGCCGCTTGCCCGCCGCTCGAACAGCAAGGCTCCAAGTTCGTGCTCGAGTTCGCGAATGCTGCGGGTGAGCGCTGGCTGCGCGAGGCCAAGATGACGAGCAGCGCTTCGCAGGCTTCCCCGCTCCGCCACCGCGACGATGTCTCTTAGTTGGTTCAGCTTCATGTGATGCGAAGTTAGTATCGCAGAATGCATTTTGCCATCGGCGAAATATCCCCGTCTCCAAGCTATCCTGTCCTACATGCCGCTTTGCGGAGTTCACGCCCAAGGAGTGCGTCGATTGAACGACCTGGAGCTGTTGGATCGCGCCTCCATACGCGAGCTCTTGGGTAACTGGGTGTTGTGGCGCGACGCGGGAGACTGGGAGCAGCTGGCGACGACCTGGCATCCGGACGGCGTGATGATGTCGACCTGGCAGCAATCCGATGCGGCAACGTTCATCGAAGCCTGCAAGGCTGGCTGGCGCAATGGTATGGATGTCCTCCACTCACAAGGTCCGACCGGCATCGACTTGGCGGGCGGCAGGGCCACTGCACAAACCAAAATGGCGATCACCCAGCGCGTGGCAATCCAGGGCGTTCCTGCTGACGTGACGTGCTTCGGCAGGTTCTATGACTTTCTGGAACGGCGCCACGGGCGCTGGGGCATCGTCTTGAGACAGCCGATCTATGAGCGTGATCGACTCGACTGCGTCACGCCCGGCAGTTCACTAGCGCTCGATCCAGACGTACTTGCTCGTTTTCCGGACGGCTACCGGCACCTCGCGTACGTGCAGACGCTGATGGGACTCACCGTCAAAACCGACATGCCTGGTCGCAAGGGCCCCGAAGTAGAGCGCCTCTATGGGCTCGGCCGCGATTGGCTTGAAGGCGGCGCGAGCCCGATCTCCGTCAATAGAACATCTCAGTAGCAGGACGGCGACCGATGACTGGCGTGCAGGACGTAAACCAGAAGATTTTCCGGGGCGAATATAACGGGCTCGTGCTCTCTGGACGGAGCACGTTACGCATCGATGCCAAGGTAGCATACGATACCCCACTCGTCGTCGCGATCCACGGTGGGACCTATACCAGCCAATATTTTGACCTGCCCGGATATTCATTGCTGGAGTGCGCAAAAGCGATCGGGATGCCGCTGATCGCGCCCGATCGGCCCGGCTATGGGCAAAGCGCAGTAT
>CAXTMT010000321.1:0-2657 GCA_964245355.1 uncultured Sphingomonadaceae bacterium | reverse complement strand
GCGTGGCGAGGGGCGAGAGAGCGATGGACATGGGGCCGGGGGCTAACAGCCTAACTTGCGGCTGAATAGCCGAGGATTGCGACGAACGGACTCCCTGCCGGCTTTCTGCGCGGCCCATCTTACTGTAAACACGGCTTATCTCGTGGGGGGATATGTCAATGTCGCGTTCATTCGCTTTGGGCCTCGCGCCCGTATTGTTTGCCGTTTCACCGCTGCTGGCGCAGAGCTATTATGCGCCGCCGCCTCCGGCCGGTTATGGCGATCCGAATGGTCAGCCGCAGGACGGCGACGATCGCGCCGATGCCGCGCCGCAGGCGCCGCGCTATCAGCCGCGTGAGGATGCGCCGCCGCCGGGCTATTATCGCCAGGCGCCGCAGGCCCAGCCGCCTTACGGCTATTATCAGCCCGAGCCGCAGCGCCGCCCCGCCTATGCCGACAACAATAGCGCTGCGCCGCGCGCGCCTTATGCGCGCTACGATTATGGGCGCCAGCCGGACTATTATGCGCCGCAGCCGGATTACGGCCGTCGCCCGGTGTACCAGCAGCCGCAGCGCGCGCCTGCGCCGCAGCCCGAGGCCGAGCCGCTGGCAGGACAAGTCGTCGCGTCGGTAGCGGCGCCGGTTGCGGCAGCGCCTACGCTGGCGCCAGCTCCGGTTGCCGCCGTCGATCCGCTCGATCAGGCGATGTGGAATGCCGCCAAGCGCGCCAACGGTGTGCAGGGCTACACCGTCTATCTCGACCGCTACCCCTCGGGCGGGCATTCGCAGGAGGCCGAGGCGGCGATCGACCAGTTGCAGCAGGAGCTTCAGCCGACCGAGCAGGCGGCGACCCAAGAGAATGGCGCGCCTGTGACTGCCACGACGGCTGCGGTCGCGGCAACGGCGGCTCCGGTCGCTGCTGCCGAGGTTGCCGCACCGATCAAGCTCGCTTCGGCTGGGACGGCGCTTTCGACGATCAGGGGCCTGCCGATGAAGGCGGTCGAAACGGCGCCGGTTCCGGTGGCCCCTGCCGCCAGCGTCGATGCAGCGCCGGCGAAGCCCGTTATCGCCGCTGCGGCGCAGCCGGCGGCCTTCATGTGCCGCCCGGCGTTCCAGGGCGCGGTGCCCTACGACCAGGCCGACAGCGCAGAGATCGCCGCTTATCTGCAGGCGACGCGGGTCAACAGCGTCGCGGCCTATCAGACCTATCTCGCCGCTTATCCGCACGGCGTTTTCACCGGCGAAGTGCAGGAGGTCGTTGCCGCGCGGCAGGGTCGGATGAGCCAGCTCGCCGCTGCCGGGCTGACGCCCGCCGCCGCGCATGCCCAGGCCAAGGTGACGCTCACCGCCGCCGATTATCCGGCGGTGGCGCTGCGCGATGGCCAGCAGGGGACGGCGGTCGCCAGTTGGGAAGTGGCCGAGGACGGCTGCGTCGAATCGTGCAAGATCGATCGCTCGAGCGGATCGTCGGCGCTGGATGCCGCGACCTGCAACGTGATCACCGAGCGGGGCCGCTACGATCCGGCGTTCGGCGCGCAGGGCAAGCCGGTGCGCGCGACCGAGACGGCGCAGCTTACCTGGAATCTGCCGCAACGCTAAAGATCCTTCCCGTTCCGGGGAGGATTTACGGTGGATAACTCGCAACCCCACGCTCGCCTAAAGCGCTGCCATCCCCTACGTTAGTGCGATGGCCGCAACCGGCTTCGTGCCACTCCGCATTTTCTCGGCCTTCACGATGCTCGAAGGCGCGATCGATCCCAAGAAGATCGCGGCGCGTACCAAGGCGCTGGGCTTTCCCGCCGCCGCGATCACCGATCGCAACGGGCTTTATGGGGCGATGCCCTTCTGCGATGCCGCCAGGAAGGAGGGTGTGCAGCCGATCGTCGGCGCATTGCTCGCGGTTGCGCGGCCCGGTCCGGCAGACGGCAAGTCGCCGACGATCGACTGGCTGCCGCTCTATGCGCAGACCGCCGAAGGATATGACAATCTCTGCGCGCTGGTCTCTGCGGCGCATCTCGATCGTCCGGCGCACGAGGATGCCCACGTCACCTTCGCGCAAGTCGAAGGCCGCACCGAGGGCCTGATCGCGCTGACCGGTGCCGGCGACGGCGCCCTCGCGCGGTTGCTCGGCGAGGAGCAGAAGGCGGCAGCCGAAGCCTATTGCGACAAGCTGGAAGCGCTGTTCCCGGACCGGCTTTACATCGAGATCGCCCGGCGCGGCGAGGCGATCGAGGAAGCGGCCGAGGATGCGCTGGTCGATCTCGCTTATGCGCGCGATCTGCCGCTGGTCGCGACCAATCCCGCCTGCTTCGACAAGCCCGATTTCCACGCCGCGCACGATGTGATGCTCTGCATCGCCAGTTCGGCTTACGTCGATTCGAGCGATCGCCGCCGCTCTTCGCCCGATGCCTGGATCAAGCCCGGCGAGGATATGATCGCGCTGTTCGAGGATTTGCCCGAAGCGATCGCCAACACCCTCGTCGTGGCGCAGCGCTGCGCGGTGGTCGCGCCGACGCGCAAGCCGATCCTGCCGAGCCTTGCCGGCGATCGTACCGCCGAGGACGCCTTGCTCCGCAGCGATGCCGCCGCCGGGCTGGAGGTGCGCCTCGACAAACTGAACATCGCCGAAAACGACCGTGCGCCTTACCGAGAACGCCTGGCGTTCGAGGTGAACGTCAT
>CAXTMT010000320.1:0-2681 GCA_964245355.1 uncultured Sphingomonadaceae bacterium | reverse complement strand
TCTCACTACCGGTTACACCCCTCCGTCATCGCTTCGCGATGCCACCTCCCCTTGCAGGGGAGGATTTCAAAGGAGAACCCCAATGACCAACCTGCTTCGTGCGGGGCTGCTGGTGTGCGCGCTCGCCGCGCCCGCTTTTGCCCAGAATGCGACGAGCGTGCCGCTCACCGGTTCGGTGACGAGCGCTGCCGCCGCGCCGACATCCGGCACCTGCACCTTCGCCGCCGGCACCGCCGCCTGCGGGCCGTTCGCGCCGAGCTTCGGCTTCCCGATCCGGCTGCTGCTGAAGGGCGGGGCGAGCTTCACGGCCTATGTCGGCACCACCACCGGCAATGATTGCTCGACCGTCAACCAGCTCACCGCCGGCGGACAGCCCATCGGCTACACGGCTTCCGCCGACGAATATGTCGACGTGCCGCCGACCAGCGGCAACGTGAAATATTGCCTGATCCTCACCGTGGCTTCGGGCACCGAAACCTATGCGGTGCGGCAATGAGGGCGGGGATCGCGGCGCTCGCCGCCAGCCTCCTCGCCGGGCTCGCCCACGCCGCACCGGCGCCGATCGACTTCACCGCGCGCGGCCTCGCGGTGCAGGCGAACCAGCGCGATGCCGATCCGGCGGTCTACAATTATGCCGATGCCTTTCTCGCCCGCTACCGCGCCGCCTGCGGCCAGGTGCGGACCGGCGAGGGGCGGTGCAAGATCGCGATCGTCGGCGACAGCACCGGCGCGGGCTGGGGCGCGGGGACGGGCACGATGAGCGCCAATGCGCGGGCACGCTCCTTCCCGACCTATCTCGCCGCCGAACTGAGCGCGCGCGGGATGCCGGCGCAGGTGGAGAATGTGTTCGGCACGGCGGCGGTCAACACCTCGCCCGATGCCGCCACGCAGACCCCGGCGGGCTACACCGCCGCTTATTCCGTCTACGATCCGCGCGTGGCGTTCAGCGGCGGCAGTGGATCGTGGACGGTCTATGCGAGCAACGTGCCCGGCGGCGGCTGGTGGCAGGCAGTCGCCGGTACGACGCAATCGATCGTCTTCACGCCGACCATCCCGGTCGATCGCTTCGAGGTGATGGCGCCGACCTATCCCGGCAACGGATTGTTCGACCTGAAGATCGACGGCGGCGCGGCGACCATGCTCGCCACCAATGCGGCGGCGGGGATGACCAAGCTGACCGTCACGGCGGCGAGCGCGGGCCTCCACACGCTGACCATCACCCCGCAGGCGGCCAACACGGGCACGGCCTATGTCGGCTGGATCGATGCGTGGAACGGCGCGGCGCCCGCGGCGAGCATCGCCAACATGGGCTTTCCGGGCTCCACGACCGGGCAGTGGACCGACAGCGGGGCGGTCTACCGATCGCCTTATGCGGTGCCTTATTATGGGGCGGCGCTGGCGATCGTCGATCTGGGCATCAACGATTGGAAGGATGCGGGGACGGGCGTCGCGGGTTTTCAGGCCAATTATCAGGCGCTGATCGCCTACCTCAAGAACGGCGGCGCCGACGTGATCCTGGTCGCGCCGTTTCCGTCGTCGACCAGCCGCGCCTCGGTGGCGCAGCAGGCGGCGTACATCCAGGTGCTGTACACGCTGGCGAAGGCGAATAACTGCGTCCTGATCGATATGACGAAGCGCTTCGGCAGCTATGCCGCGCAGACGTCGCTGACGCCCGGGCAATATGCCGATGCGCTGCATCCCAAGGCGACATTGTATGCGGGGGCGGCACGGCTGATCGCGAACGTGTTGCTGCGATAGGCGCTCCCTCTCCCATTTTGGGAGAGGGTTGGGGTGAGGGGCGAGCCGCAGGCGAGCACTCCAGCTAGAAAGTCCGGGCCACCCTCACCCAACCCTCTCCCTCAAGGGAGAGGGCTTAGGAGGGGCTTGCGATCAATGCTCCACCTCTTTCGCCGGCCCCACCATCCGTACGCATGCGGCGAGGAACAGCCACGGACCGACGAACACCGCCGCGAGCTTCCACCAGATATCCTTGCGGTGGCATTTCAGCGTGATCGTGATCGGGTGACCGTCGGTCAGGTCGAGGCCGGTTTCGCTCGCGTCGAGGATCTCGATGCTCTGGCCGGCGACGCAGCGCCGGGCGCCGGCTTCGCTCTTGGCCCAGGCTTCGGCCAGGGGGCGGGTGGCGAACCCGGCGCGGGTCTCGAGTACGCTGTGGTGGAACCAGATCGGCAGCGCGATGCCGAGCGAGCAGATCAGCGACAACGGCAACAGATAGATGTCGAGGGGCGAGCGGCGGATCATGCCCCCGCATAAGCGCGGCGGCGCGGCGGCGCCAACATTTCAGGAGACGAACATGGACTTTTCGAACGGTCCTCCCTTGGGGAGGGGCGCCGGTCTTGCTTTGGCGGGCTCGCTGCACGCCGATCCGATCCCCGCGCAGGATGCCGCGGTGGCGGCGGTGAAGGCCTATCTGCGCATCGATACCGGCGACGAGGATGCTTTGATCGGCCGGCTGGTGCTGGCGGCGATCGGGCATGGCGAACGCTTCCTGGGACAGGCGCTGATCGTGCGGACGATGCGGCAGATCTTGCCGGTGGCGGACGGCGACTGGCGCGGGCTGGCGACCGGCCCGGTCGCGGCGATCACCCTGGTCGAGGCGATGGCGGCGGACGGCAGCCTGCTCGGCCTCGCCCCCGCCGATTATGCGATCGATATCGATG
>CAXTMT010000319.1:0-2733 GCA_964245355.1 uncultured Sphingomonadaceae bacterium | reverse complement strand
CCAGCGGCGCGTTGTTCTCATGCACGCCTACGCCCTGGTCGCCGGCCACGTTGATGAGCTGGTATCCGACGCCGCGGATCTGGAAATTCGACTCCGAGAAGCCCGCCCGGGAGAAGGTGAGGTTGGGCACGGCCTGCTGCAGGCCCGGGCCACCTTCGATGCGTTGCGCCTTGAGCGCGTCTCCCGTAAAGGCGGAGACGGCGATGGGCACCGTCTGGATGGTCTCCCGCCGTTTCTGCGCCGTGACCACGATATCTTCCACGGTCGTGGCGGGCTCGGCTCTCGCCGTCGAAGCGCCCGTCGTGGCGCCTTGCCCGGGCGCTCCGTTCGACTGAACGCGCTCCGACGTGGCGGTGGACTGCGGCACCGTCTCGCCTGCGGTCTGGCCGGAGGCGGCCGTCGCGGCGGCGAGAGCGGCCACACTGGCCGCCGCCAAAGCAGTTCTTCTTACGCTCGACATGTTTCGTCTCCCCCCGACCGTTGTCTCCGCGGCAACCGCCGTTCCAAATCGCGTCTGGAGTCCAGCGGGTTGCAGCGTGTAGGCTCTGTTAGCCGTTTCCAAGACGCTATATGTCCGAGTTATTGGTGTCAATATTAGCCATCGTGAACGTATTCCGCGCGACTTTTTCCTCAGGGCGCGACGCAATCGATACCGCTGCGCGTGCCGAAGCACCACTGTATGTCTGAGGAGTGCATTCTGTGGGATGGGTCGCGCCGTCTGCCTCTCGACCGCCATCGCGACCGCATCATGTGCGTTCGTCTCGACGCGGCGGCCGGGCGTGCCCATAATGGTCCGGACGCGAGGGGGTGCGGATGACGGAGCGCAGGCGTTCAACACATGGCAAGCTGCCCATCCATGCGACCGTCGCCCGGAATCTTGGAGTTGCCATCGTCACTGGCCGCCACGCGCCTGACGAGGTTCTCCCTGGCGAGGTCGCGGCCGGCGAGCGGCTTCACGTATCGCGCACGGCCTACCGTGAAGCCGTGCGCATGCTGGCGGCCAAGGGCCTGGTCACGAGCCAGAAGAATTCCGGCACGCGCGTCAACGCGCGCGACCGATGGAGCCTGCTCGACCCCGAGGTGCTCGGCTGGATGTTCGAGGGCGAACCGAGCCTCGACTTCATCCAGGACCTGTTCGAGCTACGGGCGGTGATCGAACCCGCCGCCGCGGCTCACGCCGCCCGCCGCCGGACGCAAGCGCACCTCGACAGGCTGGAGGTTGCCCTGGCCAGGATGGAGCGCCACGGACTGACGCGCGAGGAGGGGCGGGCGGCGGACCGCGACTTTCACCACGGCGTGCTCGACGCCACGGGCAACACCGCTCTGATCGCGCTTTCCGGCACCATCAGCGCCGCGGTGAGTTGGACGACGGTGTTCAAGCAGCGGAGCGGCCGACCCGACCGCGATGTCATGCCCGACCATGCCGCCGTCCTCGATGCAATCCGCGCTCGGGAACCGCGAACAGCGAGACGGGCCATGGCGGAATTGGTCCGACTGTCCTTGAAAGATATTGAGTTGCAACCCGCGTTGAGACGTTAGACGCCGCTTGACATTAATGCCGGAGATAGGTCGTGTTCCACAGAAATACAGCACCGGCGACGAGATTCAGCGCGCTTACACGACGGCATCGCGCTTGAAGCGCTTGATCGCTATTACGACCGACGCGGTCAAAAAAAGATGGCACGTTCCAGGGCACATTCCGCTTGCCCCTGTATAATTCGCGGATGGCGCGGCGACGCTGTTCGGGCAGTTCGATCCAGTCAAGCGTACGCAGGGTACGCTCGATGCGACCGATTTCGCGCAACCGCAGTGCTATGCCTTAGGCGCGTGGATAGGAGCCGCGCCGTTCGAGAATGATCGACACGCTGGCGACGCCAGTGCGGATCGAGGTTTCCCCGTCGCAGCCCGTCGTCCCATTGCGCGGCTATTAGGCCTTTGTCGATCCTGCCAAGCAGTGTCGCGATATCGGGGCCGCGTTCAATGCCGTCAAACAAGTGCAGACGGAGTGCAGCGATATTCGGAATACGCGACGCGAACCGGAAGCATAGCTTATCAAGCAGGCGATCAATGACGGCACCCTACGAAGCGATACGGATGTTGATCAGCTTGTTCGGGAACTACGCGGAATGTATCTCAGCCACCGTGCTTTTAGCCGCTTCGTCGGTGAGCCGCTTGCCACCCAACGCGCATTAACGGCGTTCGAGCACTGATTGAGCACTGACGCTCTGTAATTTACGCCTTCGGAGGTCGCCTTTTGCGCCTAGATTGTGCCGAAGTTGCCGAACAGCCAGTATCCAAGCCTGGATTTGCTTATGCTCATCGGAGCTCTGCTCAATAACTAAGTCAAGTGATACCCAGCCGTCCATAAAGCTCTTCGAGAACTTTGAACTCCTGCTGAATTTTGCTTCGGCCCTTCGCATCGAGATACTGTTCGATCATCGACTAATCTTCGCGCGCGCTGCGAGCGAGGCCGTCCAGCAGGTCGGCTATTTTCCTCGACACACGATCGGCCGCCTCTCGGAGGCCTTCTTCAATATGGATGTAGCCCTGCGTTACGCCGCGCTTGCCGTGACCGAGCAGAGCGGAAATCGTGAGTTCGGAATAGCCCATATCGCCGGCAATGCTTCCAAAAGTGTGGCGCAGCGTATGTGCCGTGACTCCGTTGATCCTGGCAGCGGCGCAAAGACGGACCAGCACATCCGGCACCTGCTTGTAATGGCTGTTTCCGTAGTC
>CAXTMT010000318.1:741-2737 GCA_964245355.1 uncultured Sphingomonadaceae bacterium | reverse complement strand
CGCTGGAGCCGACCGCCAGCCTGTCGGTCGAGAAGGTGCTGTCCGTGACGCATTGGAACGAGCATCTGTTCAGCTTCCGCATCGCGCGGCCGGCGAGCTTCCGCTTCCGTTCGGGCGAGTTCGTGATGATCGGGCTGATGGGCGATAACGGCAAACCGCTGCTGCGCGCCTATTCGGTCGCCTCGCCGGCGTGGGACGAGGAGCTGGAATTCCTGTCGATCAAGGTGGAGGACGGGCCGCTCACCTCGAAGCTCCAGCAGATCAAGGTGGGCGACGCTATCTTCCTCGGCCGCAAGCCGACCGGCACCCTCGTCGCCGATGCGCTGCTGCCAGGGCGCCGCCTGTTCCTGATCGGCACGGGCACCGGCCTTGCGCCCTGGATGAGCCTGATCCGCGATCCCGATATCTACGATCGCTTCGAGGAAGTGGTGGTCGTCCATTCGGTGCGCCGGGTGAGCGATCTCGCCTATCGCGAGCTGCTGGAAAGCAGCCTCGCCGGCGATCCCTTGGTCGACGAAGCGGCGGCCAAGCAGCTGACCTATGTGCCGACCGTCACCCGCGAACCGTTCCACACCACCGCGCGGGTCGGGGTGCTGATCGAGAACGGCAAAGTGTTCGAGGGCGGATCGGCGACGCCGCCGCACTTCGATCCCGATCACGATCGGATCATGCTGTGCGGCAGCATGGCGATGATCAAGGAAATGGCCGAGACGCTCGACGGCCTGGGCTTCACGGAAGGGTCGAACGCCAAGCCGGGCGAATATGTGATCGAACGCGCCTTCGTCGGGTGAGGGCAAAAGACAGGGATCGCCGCCCGGATCCTCCCCTGCAAGGGGAGGTGGCAGCCCGCAGGGCTGACGGAGGGGTGTAACCGCTGAGGGTGTCACCCCTCCGACCGCTTCGCGGCCACCTCCCCTTGCAGGGGAGGATTTTGGCTCGAACACAAACGGATCAAACCAAGAATAAAGCTTGACAGCGCCCCGCTGATATGGCAAGGGAAATCCACGCTCCAGAATTGCGAGTCGGCTCTGCACCCGAGGGCGCGCTTCGGCCGGATAGGAGCCTCGACGGCACCCACCCGGATTCGGCGGGCTATGCGGTGATGGCGCCGCTGGCGGCGGTGGCGAAGGCGCTGAAGCGGGTAAGCCCCTCTCCTTCAGGGAAGGGGCTTAGGATAGCGCAGATAGTTGGAATGGGTACGCGTTAAGTTACCGCCGCCGCTTCTTCACCGGCCCCTCCGCCGGGATCGCGTCGCTGCCCGGCGCCGCCTCGTCGTAGAACCTCGCCAGATCGGCCTTCATCGAGCGCAGCGCGTCGACGTTCAGATACACCATGTGGCCCGACGGATAATAAGCGAAGCGCAGGTTCGGGCGGACGGCCTTGTCGAGGCGCATGTGGCCGAGGTCATACTCGGTGCCGAAGAAGGGCGTCGCCATGTCGTAGAGGCCGTTCAGCGAATAGACCTTGAGGTTCGGATTCTCGCGCATCGCCTGGCTGAGATCGAGCGCGACATCGGCCTGCGTGGTGTTGCCGCCGCCGCGTCCGCCCGGCGCGCGATGGTCGAAGCTCCAGCGCAGGGCGCCCGAATAGTAAGTCGGGCGATAGGTCATGTCGCTGTCGTAGTGCAGTTCGCTCGACAGATAATGGTGGAAGCTGGAGACGAAGGCGCCGGTGATGCCGGTGTCGGAGGGGTCGAACTCGGGCGTGTCGCCGCCCGAGCCCGCGTCGATGCCGGTGAAGCGCGCGTCGTAACGGCCGAGGGTGCGGCGCTGGTCGCGCAGCAATTCCTTGCGGAAGGCACCGGGATCGATGCGCAGATCATTGTCGAGGATGAAGCGCTGCGCGATGCCGGTGTAGGCCGAAAGCTGCGCGGCGACGGCGGTGCGCTGATCGTCGGGCAGATCGTGGCCGGCGGCGAGCGCCTGCGCATAAGGCCCCCGCGTCCAGGCGCGGACCTGCGCGAGGAAGGCGCCGATGTCGCCGGGGTCGGCGGCCA
>CAXTMT010000318.1:0-731 GCA_964245355.1 uncultured Sphingomonadaceae bacterium | reverse complement strand
TGATGATAGGCGGCGATGGCCGCATAGGTCGGGATATAGTTGAGCGTGTCCTGATCCAGCCCCGGTGCGCGGCGGCCGTAGTTGAGGATCGAGGAAAGGAGGATCACGCCGTTGAGCTGGGCGCCGTCCTGGCTGAGGCGATAGGAGAGGCCGGCCGAGCGGGTGGTGCCGTAGCTTTCGCCGAACAGGAATTTGGGGCTGTTCCAGCGATCGTTGGCGGTGAGATAGCGTTCGATCGCGCGGGCGAAGACATCGATATCGGCATCGGTGTTCCAGAAAGCCTGGAGCTTGGTATCGCCCAAGGGGCGCGAAAAGCCGGCGCCCATCGCATCGATGAAGACGAGATCGGACTTGTCGAGCAGGCTGTCGGCATTGTTGACCAGATTGAAGGGTGCGTTGGCGGTCGAGGCCGGGCTGTCGGTGCGGACCCTTACCGGGCCGATCGAGCCCATGTGCAGCCACATCGTCGAGGAGCCGGGGCCGCCGTTGTAGATGAACGTCACCGGGCGGCGGCTGCCGTGGCCCTCCATGGAATTGGCGCCGCCGGCGGTGTAGGCGACGTAGAACATGCTGCCGGTGGGCTTGCCGTCGTCGTCGCGCACGGTGAGCGTGCCGGCGGTGGCGGTGTAGGGGATGGTGCGCCCGCCGATCGTGGCGCTGTGGCGGGGGACCGCGCGCGCCTCGCGGATCGGGGCGAGCGCGATGTCGCTGTCGCCGAGCTTGGCGTTGCC
>CAXTMT010000317.1:0-2757 GCA_964245355.1 uncultured Sphingomonadaceae bacterium | reverse complement strand
GCGGGGCGGAGCCGCGTCGGCGGTTTAGCGATGACGACAAGGCGCGGATCGTCTCAGAGGCGATGATGCCGGGGGCGAGCGTTTCGGACGTTTCGCGGCGTTACGGGGTCTGTTCTTCGATGGTGTATCGGTAGCGGCGCATGGTGCTTCGCGACGGTGCACCGGTCGAGGCACCGCAAAAGCCGGCGCCAGCGTTCGTGCCGGTGGAGGTGGCGAGCGCGGCTGCCCTACGCAGCCGGAGCCCCTTGGGCCAGGCGTGGTCGGCTACGATGCCCATGTGGGCTACGGTCAGTCGCGCGCGCTGGTCGTCTAGACACGGCTGATCCTGCCGGATGGCCGCTCGCTTGATCCGGACCGGCTGATCGCTACCGATGCCGCGGGGCAATCCGGGTTTGCCGATCGGGTGAACCGTCATACCGGCAAGCTGATCGAAGCAGGCTTGCTGTCGACGTTGTTAGGCGTTGGGACTAGTGTTGCCACAAGTGGCGGTAACAACGACGACATCGCATTCGCCATCCGCGACAGCGCCGGACAATCCGTCGAGCGGGCGGGCGACAAACTGGTCGAGCATCAGCTCGATGTGCAGCCGACCATTACTATCCGCCCCGGCGCCCGCGTGTGTGTGCTCGTCAGCCGCGATCTGGTGCTGGAGCCGTGAACGACGAGGTGATGTCAGAAGCGTGTTCGCCACCGTCGTCCTTATGCTCGCGAATTTGACTCAAAAGCCGGTGGCGCAGCGGATTACGGTCGTCCTGTGGCCACACCGCTTCGACGGCGATGTCGGCATCGGGTTCGTCTATAGGGCGGTACGCGACGCCCCGGTGCGGGATCGTTCCGGACGCGAACACAATCGTCGAGCCCATACCTAACCCTATCATCTCGAGCAAACTTATGTAGGATACGTCGTGCTGCTCAAGCCGGACTTGACGGTCGACACGATCGAGCAGCGTGCGATAAGCGACCAGTTCAAAATGGCAGTTTTGCAAGATGATGGTAAGTTCCGCCACATCGACCCAGCGGACCGCAGCCTGCCTGCACAACGCATGATCCGCTGGTAGTGCCACAACTAGCCGTTCGTCCCACATCCGCTCTTGGATGAGCGCCTTGCTCTCCAGCTTTGGCGTGGGCGCTACGATCATGAGGTCTATCGCACGATCGTTGAGCTGTCGGCGCAGCTCTTGCGGACCGGCCTCGACGAGACGCAGATGTACTTCCGGGCTTGTGGTTATGAAATCGGCAATACCCGCACGCAGCGGACCCAAAAGGAGTCCTGGGGAGAAGCCGAGAGTTAGATTGCCGGATCTGCTCTGCGCCGTTGCGACAGCCCGGATCATCTGCTGGTCGATCGTGTCGAGGATCATCCGTACGGATGGAAGAATCGATTGTCCGATAGGCGTTAGCTCCAACAACGCCCCGCGGCGGCGCTCAAACAGGTCACCGCCGTAGGTTTCTTCCAAGCGGGCAATTGTTTGGCTGATTGCCGGCTGCGTTTGGCCCATCAGTCTAGCCGCACCGGCAAAGCTTCGCGACTCGACGACTCTCAGAAATGTTTCCAACTGCCGAAAGTCTGGCCTCAGTCGCACATCCACTAATTATCACCTTGCTCTCGGCGTACAAAGCTTATCGCGTTGAAAGACGACTGTGCTTTCGTGCGTCCGCCCCTAAAAGGTTGCAGGTGTGGAGCACGGCTCAACACTACGAACTCCGCATTTGGAGAGTCACGGCGTCGCATTGCGCCAGCGTTTCGGAAATCGGCCTCCCTCGCGAAATGATTTGATAAATTTGAAGCGGTCTGTTCCCGTTTCGATGGCTGCCGCCAGCCCCGTGGGGGTGATCGCAAGCACCCTCGATCCGGGTCCGCCATACAGCGGCCAGACCGGCAGGCCGAACCCGTTTGGGTCACCGCGTCTCGCAAAGTTGGTCCAGTATCTCATCATCAGGTTTGCGGTATCGATATCGCGCGGACCGACCGCCTCAGCCCCGGGCCCGATAGACGGCAACAGGTTGCCGAAAACATATTTCACCTCGGCGCCGTGATTTGCGATCGGCGAATAAGGCGACGTAAACGAGAACTGATAGGCATAGACGCCGCCGCGCCGGGCCTTCTGTTGCAGTGCCAGCAATTCCCAGGTCTGCTCGGAGATAATCTGATCGCCGATCAAAGCCGACGACGACGACGTCGGATCGGACGACGGGTACAGTGTTTCGAACTCATCCATCCGTCCGAGGCCGAACAGCCCGGCGGCGGCGGTGCGAAACGCCTGTGGCGTTCCATGCGGGAGCGACCGCGGCAAGAATAATGGCGCTTCTTCCTTTGCGTTCCAGCCCGCGAGCAACGGCACCTTGGTCGCGCCGCCGTGCGCGAAAACCGCTGCCGGCGAGTCCTGAAGAACGAAGCCGTCTACACTTGGCGAAAAGGCCGTTATCCCTGGGTCGAGCCTGAAGTCCCAGCTTGCCGCAGCGTTGAGAGCATCTGCGGGCATTTTGCGCAGATCGGCGAGCGAGGCGGCGTTCATCTTTTTTTGAAAAATCTCGCCGCGGACCAGTGCTTCGCTATGCGTTTCGAGAGAGCCGTGCTCGCCATCCCAGAACGCGCCACTCTGGGCAATCGCTTTGGCGAAAAGCCCCTTGGTCTGAGGCGAAGCCATCAGCATTCCAACTGCGTGCGCCCCGGCAGACTCCCCGAAGATGGTGACGTTCGCAGGGTCGCCGCCGAACGCCGCAATGTTGCTTCGAACCCAACGCAGCGCGGCAATT
>CAXTMT010000316.1:0-2801 GCA_964245355.1 uncultured Sphingomonadaceae bacterium | reverse complement strand
CCGCCGGGCAACGCGACGCCACCGCCCGAAGTCGATCCGCCGGCGCCGGCCCCGCCGCCGCCGAGCCCGCCGAGCAGCGAGGAGAAACCGGCGTTCTCGCTGAAGCGCTGATAATTGACTCCACCGGTCGCGTTGACCTGCGGGAAATAGCCGGCGCGGGCCGAGCGCACCTGCGCGCGCGCCTGGGCGATGCGCGCGGTGGCGATGCCGACATCGGGGCTGTCCTTCAGCGCGGTCTCGATCAGCCGGTCGAGTTCAGGATCACCGAAGACGTGCCACCAGCCGGCAAGATCGACCACGGGTTGCGCCGCCAGCCCGGCGGGCATCTCCGCGAACGACGAAGGCAACGAGGAGTCGGGCGGCCGATAGTTCGGCCCCACCGTGCAACCGGCCAGCGCGCCAAGGCCGAGGAGGGCCGCCAGTCGCTTCAATGCCCTGCTCCTGCTTTGCCTTTGGTGCCTTGAAGCAGCAGCCCGAAGGGTGCGATCGCCAGCGTCACCCACATGAAGGCGCGGAACACATCGATGAAGGCCAGCATCTGCGCCTGCGTTGCCACTTGCGCGGCCAGCACCCCGATCTCCGCGCCGGCCGATTGCGCCGCACCGCCCAGCATCGACTGGATCTGATCCAGCCCCTGCACATAATTCGGGTTGAGCGGGTTCAGCGTCTCGGTGATCCGCGACTGATGGACCTGCCCGCGCTCGATGATCATCGCCTGTGCGGTGGCGATGCCGATGCTGCCGCCCAGATTGCGCGCGATGTTGAGCAGGGCCGAGGCCTGGTTGGTCTGCGTCGCTTTCAGCCCGACATACGCGACCGTGCTGATCGGGATGAACAGAAACGGCAGCCCGATCGCCGAGATCAGCCGCCCGCGCGAGGCTTCGGCGAAGGTGATGTCGGCCGTCCAGTGCGACATATAATATAGCGCGAACGCCTGGAGCAGCAGCGCCGGGATCATCAGCAGCCGCGCATCGACCCGCCCGGCGATCTGCCCGACGATCGGCATCGCCACCAATGTCGCCAGCCCGCCGAAGGTCATCGCCAGCCCGGCATCGGTCGCATCGTAATTGAACACCTGCTGCAGCATCTGCGGCAGGATCGCGGTGGTGCTGAACAGCACGAGGCCCGTCGCCAGCATGAACATCGTGCTGATCCCGAAATTGCGCCGCGCGAGCAGCTTCACGTCGAGCACCGGATCCTTGTGCAGCGATTCCCAGATGACGAGCAGCACGATCGACACGCCCGAGATGATCGCGGTGGCGACGATGAAGGGCGAGCTGAACCAATCGTCGCGCTCGCCCCGATCGAGCGTCAATTCGAGGAAGCCGAGGCCGAGGACGATCAGCGCGAAACCGATATAATCGACGCTGACGCCCTTCTTCAGCCGCTGCTTGCGCTCCTCGACGAGCAATTTGGGCTCGCAGACGAAGCTGTTGACGAGGAACAGCGAGAGGATGCCGACCGGCACGTTGATCAGGAAGATCCAGTGCCAGCTGATATTGTCGGTGATCCAGCCGCCGAGCGTCGGCCCCAGCACCGGACCGCAGACGACGACGACACCGTATGCCGCGAACGCCTGTCCGCGCTTTGCGGGCGGGAAAGTATCGGCGAGGATCGATTGTTCGGACGGCGCGAGACCGCCGCCGCCGATCCCCTGGAACACCCGCGCCGCGATCAGCAGCGGCAGGCTCGGCGCCAATCCGCAGCACAGCGACGAGATCGTGAACAGCAGGACGGAGAGCATGTAGTAACGCTTCCGCCCGATCACGTCCGACAACCAGCCCGAGATCGGGATGATCACCGCATTGGCCACCAGATAGGACGTCAGCACCCACGCCGCCTCGTCCTGGCTCGACGAAAGCCCGCCGGCGATGTGGGTGAGCGAGACGTTGGCGATCGACGTATCGAGCACTTCCATGAACGTCGCCATGCTGATGACGCTGACGATCAGCCAGGGATTGCGCTTGCCGGCGGCCGAACGCTCGTCGGTCCAGCCGCTGCTGTCGGCGGCAGCCTTAGCCACGAGCCAAGATCTCCAACACCCGCTCATCCTGAGTAGCGACCGAGTAGCGGGACAGCCGCGTATCGAGAGCCCATATCGAAGGACACGCCCGGCCACGTGCTTCGATACGCGCCCTCGACACGCCGCCTGCGGCGTCTACTCGGTCGCTACTCAGCATGAGCGGGTAAGAGAGGCGAGTCGGGATGGCTGATGGCGCGCGCGTGCATCAATTCCGCACCGTCACCCGCGGCACCACCGACATGCCCGGCCCGATCGCATATTTGCGCCACTCGGCCCCGTCGAATTCGATCCGTACCGGTACGCGCTGGACGACCTTCACATAATTGCCGGTCGCGTTCTGCGGCGGCAGCAACTGGAAAGCCTGGCCGGCGCCGCGCTGCACCGAATCGATGTGTCCCGAAAGCACCACGCCCGGATAGGCATCGAGGCGGATGTCGACATGCTGGCCGCGGCGCATCAGCGTGAGCTGGGTTTCCTTGAAGTTGGCCGTCACCCACATCCGATCGGGGACGATCGCCATCAATTGCTGCCCGGTCGCGACATAACTGCCCTGGTCGACGCTGCGGTTGACGACCTGCCCGTCGAGCGGCGCCAGAATGCGCAGATAGCCGAGTGTCACGCTGGCCTGGGCGACGCGGGCGAGCGCGGCGGATCGCTGGGCGCGGGAGGCTTCGACATCCTTGCGCGCGGCCAGCACGGCTGCCTGCGCGGTGCCGATCTGGCGGCGCGCGGCCAGCGCCTGTGCGGCGGTACTCTGCGCATTGGCGCGCGCCTGATC
>CAXTMT010000315.1:0-2804 GCA_964245355.1 uncultured Sphingomonadaceae bacterium | reverse complement strand
GTCCTGAGCGTAGTCGAAGGACGTGCCGCAAGCGCTGGTTCTGCTTGGCACGTCCTTCGACTTCGCTCAGGACGGACGGGTATAAGGGACGGCGACCAGCCGCCTATTGCGCTGCGGCACCAAGCCGTTAGGCTCCGCCGATCACGCCTGCGGCCCCGGCCCGGCGCAAAGGGGATTTGTACATGCTTTTTGACCGGGTAAAACCGCTCGACGCGATTCTCGCGACGGCCGAGAAGAAGAGCCTGCATCGAACGCTCGGCGCCTTCCAGCTGACGATGCTCGGCATCGGCGGCGTGATCGGCACCGGTATCTTCGTGCTGACCAGCGAGGCCGCGCAGAAGGCCGGCCCCGGCATGCTGCTCTCCTTCTGCGTCGCGGGCTTCGTCTGCGCGGTGGCGGCGCTGTGCTATGCCGAGCTGGCCTCGATGGTGCCGGTTTCGGGTTCGGCCTATACCTATACCTATGCGGTGGTGGGCGAACTGCTCGCGTGGATGGTCGGCTGGGCGCTGATCCTCGAATATGCGGTGGGCGCCAGCGCGGTTGCGGTCGGCTGGTCGAACCATGCGGTGGGATTGCTGCGCGGATTGGGGGTCAATTTCCCGACCTCAATCAGCAACGCCGATGCGCTGATGGCGAAGGCGCAGCTCGCGTTCGGCGCTGAAGCTACACCCGACGTGATGACTGCGCTCAACACCGGCGGCTGGATCAACGTGCCGGCGGTTCTGATCACCGCGGTCATCACCTGGCTGCTGATCATCGGCACCACCGAGAGCGCGCGCGTCAACGCCGTCCTCGTCGCGATCAAGATCATCGCGCTCACCGCCTTCGTCATCCTCACCATTCCGGTGATGAAGGCCGAGAATTTTCACCCCTTCGTTCCGGCCGGCTGGGGCAATCCGCTGAGTTCGGAGGGCGCGGGCGTGTTCGGCGCCGCCGCCTCGATCTTCTTCGCCTACGTCGGCTTCGACGCGGTCTCGACCGCAGCCGAGGAAACCAAGAACCCGCAGCGCAACGTGCCGATCGGCCTGATCGCCAGCCTGCTGATCTGCACCCTCTTCTATCTGCTGGTCGCCTCGGGAGCGATCGGGGCGATCGGGGCGCAGCCGCAACTCGGCGCCAATGGCATTCCGCTCTCGCCGGGCTCGGCCGAGATGGCCGGCCGCTGCGCCAGCGTCGTCGCCTCGGGCGCGATCGAACCTTTGGTCTGCTCCAAGGAAGCGCTGGTCCACGTCCTCGACGTGATCCACTGGCCGGCGATCGGCAGGCTGCTCGGCCTCGCCGCGGTGATCGCGCTGCCGTCGGTCGTTCTGATCATGATGTTCGGCCAGACCCGCGTTTTCTTCACGATGGCTCGTGATGGCCTGCTGCCCGAGAAATTGGCTTCGGTGCATCCGCGCTTCCGCACACCGCATGTCGTCACGCTGGTGACGGGGGTCGGCGCCGCGCTGGCGGCGGCCTTCCTGCCCGTCGGCAAGCTCGCCGATTATTCCAACTCGGGCACACTGTTCGCCTTCCTGATGGTGGCGGTATCGGTGATGGTGCTACGCCGGACCGATCCCGGCCGCCATCGCCCCTTCGTGACGCCGGGGATATGGATAATCGGGCCGCTGACGATCATCGGCTGCATCGCGCTTTACCTGTCGCTGTCGCTGTCCGCTAAGCTGGTGCTGCCCGGATGGGGCATCGTCGGGCTGATCATCTACTTCTCGTACAGCCGCTCCCGCAGCCATGTCGGCGGCGGACGGATGGATCGCTGAGGATATTGCCCCTCCCTTAACCCCTCTCCCAAAATGGGAGAGGGGTTTTAGAGCTCTACTTGCCCTCGATCGCCAGCTTGATGCCCGAAAAGTCGAGCCCGCCGTGGCCGCTGTCGACGAAGGCGCCGTAAAGCTCCTCCGCGCGCTTACCCATCGGCGTATCGGCGCCGGCGCTTGCCGCCGCTTCCATCGCCAGCTTCAGATCCTTCAGCATCAGCGTCGCGGCGAAACCGCCCTGATAGCCGTTGTCGGCGGGCGAGGTCGGGCCGACGCCGGGGACGGGGCAATAGCTCGTCATCGACCAGCTCTGTCCGGTCGCGACCGAGCTGATATCGTAGAAGGTCTGGGAATCGAGGCCGAGCTTCTGCGCCAGCGTGAACGCTTCGCACGTCGCGATCATCGTCGCGCCGAGCAGCATGTTGTTGCAGATCTTGGCGGTCTGGCCGGCGCCGTTGACCCCGGCGTGGATCACCGCCTTGCCCATCGCCTGCAACACCGGCGTGGCGCGCGCGAAAGCATCGTCGTTGCCGCCGACCATGAAGGTCAGCGTACCGCCATTCGCCGCCGCGATGCCCCCCGAAACCGGCGCGTCGACCATCGCGAAACCCTTGGCCGTGGCGGCTTCGGCAACGCGCTTGGCGGTGGCGACGTCGATCGTCGAGCAATCGAGCAACAGCGCGCCCGCCGGCACCGCACCGAACACGTTCTCGGTATAGACCTGTTCGACATGCCTGCCCGCCGGCAGCATCGTCACCACCGCATCGACACCCGCCACCGCCTCGGCGGCGCTCGCCGCGAGGGTGCAGCCCGCCTCCCCTGCCCGCGCCAGCGCTTCGGCGGAAAGATCGAACGCCTGAACCGCGAACCCCTTCCCGGCGAGGTTCGCGGCCATGCCGCCGCCCATGTTGCCGAGGCCGATGAAACCGATCTTCATGCTACTCTCCTATCACCGGCCACCTTCGGCCTCACAAGCCGTCACCCCGGACTTGTTACCGGGTGCAGCCCGGTGGGCACCCGCTCCCCCCGGGGCGTATGGCTGTAACCCCC
>CAXTMT010000314.1:0-2805 GCA_964245355.1 uncultured Sphingomonadaceae bacterium | reverse complement strand
GACCAAATCCGGCAGGACGGGTGGGGGCCGGTAAAAGTCTACCGCCCCCGGAACTTGCCCTTCCGCTTCTCGCCGAACGCCGCGAGCGCTTCCTGATGATCCTGCGTACCCATCGAATAGAGTTCGTAGGCCAGCGACGCCTCGAAGCCGCCTTGCGTCATCTGCTTCAGCGCCACGTTGAGCCCGGTCTTGGTGTAATTGACCGCGTGCGGCGGCAGATCGCGCAATTTCTCGGCCAGCGCCTGGACGTGCGCGTCGAGCGCGTCGTCCGCCACCACCCGGTTGATCAGGCCGATCCGCTCGGCGACGTCGGCGGGCACCGGATCGCCGGTCAGCAGATATTCCTTGGCGCGGTGGAAACCGATCGCCAGCGGCCACAGCAGGGCGCCGCCGTCGCCCGCGACCAGCCCGGCTTTCACATGGCTGTCGCAGATCTTCGCGTTCGGCGCGCAGAACACCATGTCGCTGGCGAGTGCGAGATTGGCGCCGAGCCCGAAGGCGGGGCCGCGCACCTTGGCGATCACCGGTTTCTCGCAATCGATGATCCCCATCACGTGGCGGCGCGCGACGCGGCTGGTGATGTTGGTCGGCAGCGGCCCGTCGTAATCGTCGGTCTTGTCCTTGAGCGCGCCCAAATCGGCGCCCGAGCAGAAGCTGTCGCCCTCGCCGGTCAGGATGATCACCGAGACCTGCGGATCGGCCCACAGATCGTCCCAGACGTGCGCGAGCTCGACGCTCATCGCCGGGGTGATCGCGTTGCGACGGCCGGGGTTGGAGAGCGTGACCGTCATGATCCGATCGACCAGCGACAGCTTGAGCGCCTTGTAGGCGGAATAATCGACCACTGCCTCCGGCTCGAACGCCATATCGTCCTCCTTTCGTCCCTCTTCGCCGTCCGCGCCGCGCGCGGCAAGGGGGTGCGGGCGAGCCGGCGCGAGGTTGTCCGCCGTGCGATCCTGGCATGATTTTGCTTCCGAACGCTTCGCCGAGCTGCCTATGCTGGCGGCGGCATTCCCGTTACGAGACATGATGGATCATGGTTCCGCCCCGCCGGCCCCGTCAAGGGCGCCCGACGCCCGCATGATGCGCTCGCGCGCCGCGTTACTGCGGGCGTTGCTGGAACTGCTGGAGCGAAAGGCGTTCGACCAGATCACGATCCGCGACATCACGGCCACCGCCGGGGTCGGCTACGCGACCTTCTTCCGTCACTATCCGGGCAAGGATGCGCTGCTCGACGAATTGGGATCGGCGCAGATCCGCCGGTTGCTCGGCCTTTCGGTGCCGGCGCTGTACGAGACCGACAGCCGGGCCTCCTGCCTGACGCTCTGCAAATATGTCGCCGAGCATCGCCCGCTTTGGACGGCACTCCTGACCGGCGGTGCGGCGGGGATCACCCGCGAGGCCTTCCTGCGCGCCGCCAAGCTGCTGCCGATCAAGGCGGAGGAACCCGACGGCTGGCTGCCCGCCGACCTGCGCGTGATCTACGGCACCACCGCCACGGTCGAAATCCTGGCGTGGTGGCTGCAGCAACATGCCGATTTCGCCCCCGAGCGGGTGGCGGAGATCCTCGATCGGCTGGTGATCTCGCCGACGATCGCGCTTCCTTAGGTCGCGCTTTCACCCCACGCACGGACGACGGGGTAACGCAAGAAAAACCCTCTCCCTTGAGGGAGAGGGTTGGGTGAGGGTGCACTCCGTTAGCAAGTGTGGATGCTCCGTGCGGGCGGCTGGCCCGAACCTTGCAAATTTCGCCACGCCGTCTAAAGCGAAGCGACCGGATGCACAGGCGATCCGGCTTGCGATCGGCAGCGCTGGCTCCCTTTGCACACAGCGACATTCTCGTCGTGACCCAGCAAGGAATGGGCATTGTCGATCCGGGCGGACCGTTCGCGGGCTGCACTGTCGTCGAGCCACGTCCCGATGTTGAGGAAGACACGAATGTCGCGAGTTGCCGTCCGCCCCTATCTGATCGCCAGGGATGAGGGTGGCGCCTTTCGGATCACGGTGCGCACCACGCGCTTCAACTCCCAGGGCTATCCGCTCGTTTCGGTCGAGATGCTGGAAGACAGTTTCGCGACGCTCACGCTGGCCCGCCAGCATGTCCGCACCACGTTTCGCGCCGAAGCGATCGACATCGCCACCAAATGATCGGCACGGGCGGCAAGGCGCCCTTCTACGCGGTCGAGATCGTCCCCGACGACGTCTCGACCTATGGCCGCGTGGTGACCGACGAAGCGGGCCGGGTGCTGTACGCGACCGGCGTGTCCACCACCTCGACGATGGGTGGGGTGTATCCGGGCTCCGGGGCCAGCCGTCCCCTCTTGTCGTCACGCTGACGCAGGTCAGCATCCCTTCGATATTCCGTCAGTGGAGTGCGAACGGATCCCGGCCTGCGCGGGGATGACGCCGAAATTTCAGTACCCATAAACACGAATCCCCGGAGGCGGGGCCTCCAGGGGCGATCGCTTACCAGGTCGGCAAACCTAGTTATTCTGCCGGTTCAAAAACCGCGGCATCGAGAGCGAGCCCTGGTTCGGTTCTTCCTCATCCTCTTGCGCGGTCTTCGCGGTGCCGCCGCGCGCGATGCTCGACATGCGTTCGAACAGGGTGCCGCCCTCGCGCGGTGCGGTCTTCGCGGGCTCGGCCGTAGCCCCACCCTGCGCCCAGCGACGCGGGCCGCTGGCGACGGGGCGCGCTTCCTCGGACGCCGCTTCGTTGGCGGGCGCGGGCAGTTCGGCCACGGGCGCCGGTGCCTCGACCGCTTCCGGCTCACCCAGCAGCAATTCGTCGTCGTCGCTCTCGTTG
>CAXTMT010000313.1:0-2817 GCA_964245355.1 uncultured Sphingomonadaceae bacterium | reverse complement strand
CCAAATATACCGGCAAGCCGATCGAGGAGATCGAGCGGGCGATGGACCGCGACAAATTCCTCGAGGCCGACGAAGCCAAGGCCTTCGGCCTGATCGACGAGGTCTTCGACAAGCGCCCCGCGCCCAGCGACGAGGCGAAGGCGGCCTGATCGCCTAGATCGCCGCTTCTCCGCCACGTCGCGCAGGCGACCGGGCGCGGAGATCGGCGATCCAGACCCTGCCGATCGCCTGTCCCGGTATCTCGATCCGGCGCTAGGTCAGATAGGCGACCGGCAAAGTCAGGATGGTCGGTCCGCTCCCCGCGCGATCTTGAACAGCGCCGTCTCCCCCGAAGTGTAGACCGGCCGCAGCCAATCAGCCGGTGGACGGTTTTCCGGCGGTACGCCGAGCAGCCAGACATAATCGAACGCCCCGCGCGGCACCGCCGCCAGCGCATCGGGCAAATAGCGTACGCCGGGGCGGGTACAGGGTTCGAGCGTCACCACCTCGGACGGATCGCCGAGCAGCGGGCCGGCCTGCGTGAAGCGTGTCCTGACGAGTTGCAGCCCCTTGATCGTCCACTGATCGTTGGTGAAGGCACCGCGCCGCAGGATCGCGATGCTGGCGAGGTGCTCGAGGCGCGGGTTGGCCCAGTAACGAAAGCTCGGCGCGCAGCCCTGCGGCGAGAACGCCGCGATCCTGCTGCCGTTGGGCACCCGATCGAGCGCTGTCAGCGCCTCCCGGTAACTGCGATCGTAAAGCCACAGGCTGAGCGTCGTGCCCGCCGTTCGCGCAAGGAAGAAGGCGACCGCGACGAGCATCATCCAGCGCCGATGCGGCGCGTCGATCGGCTCGGCCCGGATCGCCAGCAACGCGAAGGCCACCGCGAAAGGGATGATCCTGGCGCTGACGAAATCCGATCCGTTGATCGTTTGCGGGGCGAGCAGATAAAGCAGCAGAAGCGCTGCCGCCGGCCATCCGAGGCGAGGCGCAAAGCGAAGCCCGAAACGGCGTGTCGCCGCCAGCGCCAATATTGCCAGCACGATGATCGTCGAGGCGATGTCGAACGACATCCATCGATCGCGATTGAGCGCCAGGATCCATTTCGCGAGGCTGACCGGCTGGAGAAAGCCGCCGGCCGCCGAAGGACCCTGATGCGGCGAAAAGGGCATCAGCAGCAGCGCGACGCACAGCGGCAGGCACTGGACGATCGTACGCCCGATCGCGATCGGCCACCGCTGCGTCCGTTGGCGCTGCCGCCAAAGCTCCTCCGTTCCGCAGACGACGCACAACAAAGCCCAGGCCACGGCGTGCGCGATCCAGATGGTCGGGGCGATCAGCGCGAACATGATGCCACGCAAGAGAAAGTGTTCACGGTCGGCCAGCCGCATCCAGAGCGCGAAGGCCAGGCCGGTCAGCGCCATGCCGAGGCAATAGTTCACGAAGCCGTAGTGAAACGGATAATTATAGGCGAACGGCAGCGCGATCAGCGCCGTCGGCGGCAGGCGGCCGTGGGCGATGCGCGCGACGAGCAGGAAGCCGAGCACCGTCGTCACCGGGATCAGCGTGACGACCAGCTTCGTCCCCGCTTCGACGCCGAACAGGCTCCCCGCCGGAACCATCAGCAGATCGACCCCGAGATTGCCGATCAGATACCAGTGATGATCGTAGAAACGCGCCAGCGACGGCCTGTCGGCGGGATGAAGCGCGAGCTGATAGGCGCCCATATGGCCCGGCAGGTCGACCAGCGGCGGAATGGCCGGGATCAGGAGCGGCAGCGCGGAAAGCACAAGCAATGCCAGCCAAAAGGCCGGAATCCATCCCTGCCGCGCCCGCACGCCGTTCTTCATCGACACCCCGATTTGTCGAGATCTAGGTTCCATGCTTTATCGCGCCGTACAAGGCCGCTTTCGGCGATCGGGCGCCATCGCCGGCATCGATGCTTGTTTCACGGCGCTGTCGAACGCATATCCCCTCGTGGAGGCGCCCACTGCCACGGCGTTGCCATATAAGATTTGCCGCCACGTAAGGCGGAAGGCTACGATACGAATCGACTCGGGCGGCCGAGGAATAAGGATATTATGACCAAGCTTAGCGGCGGCGACTCCAAATCCACTCTGTATTGCTCGTTCTGCGGCAAATCGCAGCACGAGGTGCGCAAGCTCATCGCCGGGCCGACGGTGTTCATCTGCGACGAGTGCGTGGAGCTGTGCAACGACATCATCCGCGAAGAGACCAAGGCGACGCTCGTCAGCCGCAAGGATGGCGGCGTGCCCAGCCCGCAGGAGATCTGCTCGGTCCTCAACGATTATGTGATCGGCCAGAACCAGGCCAAGCGCGTCCTCTCGGTCGCGGTCCACAACCATTACAAGCGGCTCGCGCACGGCGCCAAGGGTGCCGATGTCGAGCTCGCCAAATCGAACATCCTGCTCGTCGGCCCCACCGGCTGCGGCAAGACCCTGCTCGCGCAGACGCTGGCCAAGACGTTCGACGTGCCCTTCACCATGGCCGATGCGACCACGCTGACCGAGGCGGGCTACGTGGGCGAGGATGTCGAGAACATCATCCTCAAGCTCCTCCAGGCGAGCGACTATAATGTCGAGCGGGCACAACGCGGGATCGTCTACATCGACGAGATCGACAAGATCAGCCGCAAGGCCGACAACCCCTCGATCACCCGCGACGTGTCGGGGGAAGGTGTCCAGCAGGCGCTGCTGAAGCTGATGGAGGGCACCACCGCCTCCGTGCCGCCGCAGGGCGGACGCAAGCATCCGCAGCAGGAATTCCTGCAGGTCGACACGACCAACATCCTCTTCATCGTCGGCGGCGCGTTCGCCG
>CAXTMT010000312.1:0-2828 GCA_964245355.1 uncultured Sphingomonadaceae bacterium | reverse complement strand
GCTCACGAAGATGTCTTCGAGCGAACTTTCACGGGTCTGCAGGTCGGTGAAGTCGACGGCGTGGTCGGCGAGGCGCCGCAGCAGTTCGAGCACGCCCGTGTCCGCGCCCTGGGCGTCGAAGACGTAGACCAGGTCGCGGCCGTCTTCCGAAAGCGACAGATCATATTGCGCCAAAGCCTGCGGAATCGCGTCGAGCGGTTGCGCCAGATGCAGCGTCAGGCGCTTCTTGCCGAGCTTGCGCATCAATGCGGCCTTGTCCTCGACCAGGATGATCTCGCCATTGTTGATGACGCCGACGCGGTCGGCCATCTGTTCGGCCTCGTCGATGTAATGCGTCGTGAGGATGATGGTGACGCCGGCATCGCGCAGCGCGCGCACCACGTCCCACATCCCCTTGCGCAATTCGACGTCGACGCCCGCGGTCGGCTCGTCGAGAAACAAAATTTGCGGCTCGTGCGCCAGCGCCTTGGCGATCATGACGCGGCGCTTCATGCCGCCCGACAGCGTAACGATCTTGCTGTCCTTGCGGTCCCACAGCGACAGGTCTCGCAGCACCTTCTCGATATGCGCGTCGTTCTTGGGCTTGCCGAACAGCCCGCGGCTGAAGCTGACGGTCGCCCACACGGTTTCGAACGCGTCGGTGTGCAGTTCCTGCGGCACCAAACCGATCAGCGAACGCGCCGCGCGGTAGTCGCGGATGATGTCATGGCCGCCGACCGTGACGCGGCCCGAGGTCGGATTGGCGATGCCGCAGACGATGCTGATCAGCGTGGTCTTGCCGGCGCCGTTGGGGCCCAGCAGCGCGAAGATTTCGCCGTGCGCGATGTCGAGATCGATGGCGTTGAGCGCCTTGCGGCTGGTGCCGTAGGTCTTCGACAGGCCTGAAACGGAGATGATGGGGGGCATGGAGAGTGGCTTCAGTTGAACCGATGCGCTGATGCACATTCAGATCGCGGCAGGAGACGGCGCTGACACGCCGTTTACCCCGTCTGGATGAACCTGTCTTGCCTCTGAAAGCACAAATGGCGTGTAATCCCGAAGAAACAAACGAAAGAACGCGCCATGAAGGCCCTGAAGGCATCGATCCGCGTTGCGGCGACCGCGATCGCCCTGCATCTGTCGCTCGCCATGCCCTCCCACGCGGGAGAGGATGAGGCGGGCACGCTCAGTCTGCAGATGAAAGAACTTTATCGGGCCGGGAAGTACGCAGAGTCCCTTCCATTGGCCCAAAAGTCTCTGGCTCTCCGCGAGAAAGAGTACGGCCCCGACGATGCGAACGTCGCCATGCCGCTCAACGACCTCGGCACGATTCACTATCAGTTGGGTCAATATGCCATCGCCGAGCCCTTGTACAAGCGCGCACTGGCCATCAGGGAGAAGACGGTCGGTGCTGATCATGCCGAAGTGGCAATGGTGCTGAACAATCTCGGCGACCTCTATCGCGCGGAAGGGCGTTACGCTGAAGCGGCGTTGTTTCTCAAGCGATCCATCGCCATCAACGAGAAAACGCACGGTCCCGGCGATCCGTCTATCGTGCTGGCGCTGAGCAACCTCGCCGCCGTCTACAGCATGCAGGGTCTTTACGACCAGGCCGTGCCGATGTTCGAAAGAGGCCTGGCCATCCTCGAGAAGGCGAACGGCCCTAACGATCCCGAAGCCACGGTGCTGATGAACAACTTGGCCGATGCCTACATTCAGCGGCATCGTTATGCCGATGCCGCGCGCCTGCTCAAAAGATCGATCGTGGTGACGTCGAAAGCGTTCGGGCCGGACCATCCCGACATCGCACAGGCGCAGAACAACCTCGCCGAGCTCTACTCGCGTCAAGGGCGCAAGGCCGATGCCGAATATCTGTTCAAGCAGTCGGCGGCCATGTTCGAAAGGACGCTCGGTCCGGACCACCCGGACGTCGCGGGTGTTCTGGAAAATCTGGCGGGTTTCTACAAGGATCAGGGCCGCTTCGCCGATGCCGAGCGCTACTTGAAGCGGTCGATGGCCATTCGGGAGAAAGCAGCGCCGAGACCGATCTGAATCACGCGCGGCGCCGTCAACGGAGAAAAGACGAAGAAGGAAGCTGCTCGGCCGCGTGCGCCATGGCAGGCACTTCGATCACGGCGAACATATAGTTCTTCATATCTTCAGCCACAACCGGATCGGCCTTCAATTCCGGAAGCGAACGAGGAGGCGGCAGATGGTCCGTCGTCTCCACGCAAAGCGCGACGGCTTCGGGCGCGTTCCTCATTGCATCGTCGAGGTTATCGCCAGCGGAAAAACATCCCGGCAGATCCGGAAACCAGACACCGACGGCAAGGTCGGGGCCGGCATCTTCGATGATTGCGATGTAGTGCGTCATGACCGATCTCAATCGAGCTTCCAGCCCGCATCCTTGCATATCTTATGCACGAGCCCTTTTCCTAAATCCTTTTGAGGGTGCATCACGGTAATGACATGCGAAAAGCCTGGGTGCCTGAAGACATGATGGGAGCCCCTGCTTCGGATTTCGACACATTCATCTTCCGCAGTCGACGGACAATATCTCGGCTGTTCGTGAGTATTCTTGTTTCCTGTCGGAATCAGGTGACAGGAAATTAGTCTTGGTCTACCGGTGTTAACTCAGCCAGCTACGCCCGCTCGACGAAACTATCGACCACCTTCTTTTCGCCGGCCTTTTCGAACGCGATGGTGAGTTTGTTGCCGTCGACCTTCACCACCTGGCCGTAGCCGAATTTCTGGTGGAAGACGCGGTCGTCGCGCGCGAACTCGGAATCGGCGCCGGTCGATTTCGCGACCAGTTCGCCCTCGATGGTCATCGGCATGCGGCTGTTGCG
>CAXTMT010000311.1:0-2856 GCA_964245355.1 uncultured Sphingomonadaceae bacterium | reverse complement strand
CGACGCCGGCCAGCATCACCGCCAGACCCTCGTCGCCGCCCATCGCATCGACGGCGATCCAGTTAGGGTCCGACATGGTGTCGCGGGCCTGCCGGAAGCGCTCTTACGCCTCGACCGAGACGACCTCACGGCCGTTATAATGGCCGCACGCCGAGCACAGATTGTGCGGGCGTTTTAGCTCGCCGCAATTGGGGCATTCCTGGAACGCGGCGATGCTCAGCGAATCGTGGCTGCGCCGCATGCCGCGCTTGGACGGCGAAGTCTTTCTTTTGGGGACGGCCATGCGGCACCTTATTCCATGATCTCAATGAACGACGACTCGATCGCGCCGGGCCACCGCCGGGCGGTTCTCACCGCCGGGGCACCAGGCAGGCCGGGCGCATCGCGAAGCGCGGGCCTATAGCGGTTTCACCCGGCGTTGCAAGCGTACCGGCACGCTGCCACAGTGACGTGAAGCGAGGGAGCTGCTGCCGATGCCGTCCACCATCCTGCCGATCGCGCTGGTCCTTGCCGCCGCCTGCGCGTCGATCAACGTGTGGCTCGGCATCCGCATCGGTCGGATGCGCGCGCATGAGAAGGTGTCGGTCGGCGACGGCGGGTCTGAACCGCTGATCCGGCGGATGCGCGCGCAGGCCAATTTCGTCGAGAACGCGCCATTTGTCGTCATCCTTGTCGCGCTGATCGAGCTGTGTGCGGGGAGCAGCAGCTGGCTGGCGCTGCTGGCGCTGCTGTTCGTCGGCGGGCGGATCGTCCATCCGTTCGGCATGGACGGCTGGATGCCCGGGCGGCTGGTCGGCACCGCGCTGACGATGCTGATCCAGATCGTGCTCGCGATATGGGCAATCGCCATTCCGATCATCGCCCATCACGACCTCAAGCGCGCCGAGCCGACCGAAATCGTGGTGCCGGCGGGCTAGCATCCGCGGACCAGGGCGAGGATGTCGCCGACACGACTGCGCGCGAAGGCCGCCAGCCAGCCGGCATAGACCGCGGCGCCCGTCGCGACCAGGATCGCCAGCCGGGCTGGTGCCGGCACTGCGGGGAGGACGCCGTCGGCGATCGTCACGCTCAGCGCCATCGCGATCGCGGCGAGCAGCGGCGTGGCGACCGCGTCGGCCACCGCTCCCAGCCGCACGCTGATCACCGGCAGCGACCGCCACAGACTGACGGCGAGGTAGAGCGGATACCCCGCGAGCCACGCCCAGGCGAGCCCGGTCGGGCCATGACGGACGCCAATGGCGAAGGCGGCGACCATGATCGCCGCGCCGGTCGCGCCGTTGCGCACGCCGATCTCGGGTCGGCCCCGGGCATCGCATGCCGGCGCCAGCAGCACCTGGATCGTCATGAACGGCATCGCCAGCGCCAGCAGCCGCACCAGCGGCGCCATCTCGATCCACTTGCCGCCCAGCACCGTCGCCACCACCGGCTCCGCGGTGGCGGCGAGGCCCAGATAGCATGGCAGGGCGACAAGCATGACCACTCCCAGCGCGCGCGCGAAAGCCGGGCCGATCGCGCCATTGCCGCTCTTGTCCAGGCGCGCATAGGCGGAAAAAGCAATCTCGTTGAGCGGCGGCATGACCTTGGCCACGAAGATCTGAGTCAGCAGCAGCGCGGTCGAATAGAGGCCGAGCGCATGCGCGCTGAACACCCGACCGGCGATGAAGACATCGGCCTGGCTCTGCGCGAACCAGAATAGCTGGCCCGTCGCCATCACCGCGCCGAACCGCGCCAATTTGCCGGCACCGCGCAGGTCGAACACCGGCGCAACCCAGCCGATGGCGCGCATCATCATCGCCGCACGGACGGTGAACAGCACCAGCGGCGCCGCGACCAGCGTCCACACTCCCCAACCGGCCAGCGCGCCCGCCAGCGCGGTGCCGGCGCCCGCCACCGAGGCGACGATGTTGGCGCTTGCCTGGCGCTTGAAGTCGAATCCGCGCGACAGCATCGCATAGGGAAGCGCGATGAACGGCGTGGTCAGATACAGCAGCGCCTGCACCCGCATCAGATCGGCAACCACCGGCTGGCGATAATAGGCCGCGGCGAGCGGCGCGAGCAGGACCTGCGCGGCGGCGAGGGTGCCGTTCAGCAGGATGAGCATCGCGAACATTTGGCCGGTCTCGCGGCGGCTGACCTCGCGCTGCTGGATCAGGCCGCTCGCCAGGCCATAGCCATTGGCCATGTTGAGCAGCACCAACACGACCTGGGTCATCGCGAACAGGCCATAATCGCGGGGCGAGAGAATGCGGATGACGAGGAAGGTTGCCGCCCATTGCACCAGTTGAGCCACCAACTGGCTGCCCGATCGCCAGATCACCGCGCGGCGGACGCGGTTCGCGAGCGACTCCGGGGCATGATTCGAAGGCGGGGCGGCTGTGTCCATCGCCGCCGGGGCATAACGCAGACGCCCTTCACAAGGCGTAAACCCGCAGTTTTCCGCGAATTTTCCACAGGTTTGAAAGAAAACTGCAAAAATGATTTGACGGCCCGGAACCGCTCACCTAGATGAGCTCCACCGCAGCGACGGGCCGTCTGGCTCCGAACGGTGGTCACCAAAATCTCGGCGCAGTGGTCGCCCTCCAAAAAGAGGGTAAGCCAGGGCGTCGGTCTTTTGCGCTCTTTGACATTGTTGGTCAAGATGAAGGGACATGTGGGCGGCGGCCCCGGGTCTCGGCGGCTTCAAGGCGTCGAGTGCTCGGTTAAACTAGGCTGCTACTCACAAGTCCTTCACGTATCCATACGTAATAGATTTGTGCAGAGCAGCTCCTTGAAATGAGCGGCTTGATCAGGGCATTCCACCTCGATCTTGTCGTACATAAACTTGAGAGTTTGATCATGGCTCAGAATGAACGCTGG
>CAXTMT010000310.1:0-2864 GCA_964245355.1 uncultured Sphingomonadaceae bacterium | reverse complement strand
ATCCGAGAGCAATTCCACGCGCGACCAGCCGAACCCCGTCTCGGCGACGCGCCCGACCAGCCCTTCCGCAGACCGCACCGGCTGTCCGGCGCGCACCCCTTCGTTGCGCCCCGCCGCCAAGGTCGCATAGCGGCGCTGGCCGGTGAGGCTGGAACCCACGATCCGCGCGCTGACGATCGGATGCGCACCCTGATCGACGAGGTGGAGCAGGCTTTTCACCCGCGCATTCTCGGCCATGACGATCCGCGACTGCCCGAGATCGCGCCGCCCGCCCGCGAGTTCGGCGCGCAATTCGCTGTTCTGCGACCCCGCCTGCCAATAGCCCCCGGCATGCCCGGCGACATCGTTGGCGCCCAGCGCCACGCCGCGCGTCACCCCCGAGAAAGGCGCGGTCAGATCGAGTGCGAGCCCCCGGATGCCCTGAAAGGCGAGCGGATCGAAGCGCGCGACGAGCACCAGCCCTAGCGCGACCACGATCCCGATCGCGGCGCCGACATAGCCGAAGAACAGCCCGTTGGAGATACGGCGCGAGAATCCACGGTCACGATGGCGGGGCGGTGGCATGAGTCGGCCTTAATCGGGAACTGCGTACAGAGAAATCCTCCCCTGCAAGGGGAGGTGGATGCCAAGGCATGACGGAGGAGTGCGCCCTATCGGGAGCGGGACACCCCTCCACCACCGGCTATGCCGGCGGTCCCCCTCCCCTTGCAGGGGAGGATCGCTTCAAGCCGTGTGCAGTACGCCGCGGAACATCGGGTCCTCGAGCGCGCGGCCCGTGCCCAGCGCCACGCAGGTCAGCGGATTTTCGGCGATGGTGACGGGCAGGCCGGTCGCTTCGCGCAGCACCTCGTCGATCCCGGCCAGCAGCGCGCCGCCGCCGGTGAGCACGATGCCCTGATCGACGATGTCGGCGGCGAGTTCGGGCTGGGTATTCTCCAGCGCCATCCGCGCCGCCTCGACGATCTGCGAAACCGGTTCGGACAAAGCCTCGGCGATCATCGCCTGGGTGATCTCGATCTCCTTGGGAACACCGTTGACCAGATCGCGGCCCTTGATGTGGATGCGCTGGCCGACACCATCGGCGGGCAGCTTGGCGACGCCGTGCTGCTGCTTGATCCGTTCGGCGGTCGCTTCGCCGATGAGCAGATTGTGGTTGCGGCGGATGTAGGAGACGATCGCCTCGTCCATCTTGTCGCCGCCGACGCGAACGCTGGTGGTGTAGGCAAGCCCGCGCAGCGAGAGCACGGCCACCTCGGTCGTCCCGCCGCCGATATCGACGACCATCGATCCGATCGCCTCGGTCACCGGCATGTCGGCGCCGATCGCGGCGGCCATCGGCTCCTCGATCAGGAAGACCTCCGTGGCTCCGGCGTTCGACGCGGCATCGCGAATTGCGCGGCGCTCGACCTTGGTCGAGCCCGAGGGCACGCAGATCACGATCGTCGGCGACCGCCACCAGCGCGGCTTGCCGCCGTGCACCTTGGCGATGAAATATTTGATCATGTCCTCGGCGACATCGATGTCGGCGATCACGCCGTCGCGAAGCGGCCGGATCGCGACCATCGAATCGGGGGTCTTGCCCATCATCATCTTGGCATCGTCGCCCACGGCGCGGACTTTCTTGACGCCGTTGATCGTCTCCATCGCCACCACCGAGGGTTCGTCGAGCACGATGCCGCGCCCGCGCACATAGACGAGGGTGTTGGCGGTGCCGAGGTCGATCGCCATGTCGTGCGACATGAATTTGAGCCAGCGAAACACGATTGAAGGTCCGTCCCTTGGGATGTGTGATCGCGCCGGTGCGAACGTCGCGCGCCGGGTCGCGGAAGCCCGTCGCTTGGGCTAGAGCGGCGGGACATGTCAATACGCCGCCTGCCCGAACATCTGGTCAACCGCATCGCCGCCGGCGAGGTCGTCGAGCGGCCGGCGAGCGCGCTCAAGGAATTGGTCGAGAATGCGATCGATGCCGGCGCCACGCAGATCGCGATACGCCTGTGGGAAGGCGGCATCACCGGGCTCGAGGTGATCGACGACGGCAAGGGCATGACCCCGCCCGAAATGGCGCTTGCTCTCGAGCGCCATGCCACCTCCAAGCTGCCGGACGACCGGATCGAGGCGGTCGAGACGCTCGGTTTCCGCGGCGAGGCGCTCCCCTCGATCGCCAGCGTCGCGCGGCTGACGATCGAGAGCCGGGTGCGGGGCAGTGAAGGCTGGACGCGCACCGTCGACAACGGCGATGTCGTGGCCGAGGGACCGGCCGCCCTACCCCCTGGGACGCGGGTCAAGGTCGAGGGCCTGTTCGCGCGGGTGCCGGCCCGCCAGAAATTCCTGCGCAGCCCCCGTGCCGAATATGGCGGCTGCCTCGACATCGTGAAGCGCCTCGCGATGGCGCGGCCCGAAATCGGCTTCACCGTCGAGCATGACGGCCGCCGCACCCTCGCCGTGCAGGCGGGCGAGACCGGCGCCGAGCGGGTTGCGGCGCTCACCGATCGCGAACTGGTGCGCAATTCGATCGCGATCGATCATGCGCGTGGCGACGTGCGGCTGGGTGGCGTCGCCGGACTGCCGACCTTCAACCGCGGCGTCGCCGATCACCAATTCCTGTTCGTCAACGGCCGCCCGGTGAAGGACCGGCTGCTGATCGGCAGCGTCCGCGCCGCTTACCAGGACATGCTCGCGCGCGACCGGCATCCGGTGGTTGCCCTCTTTGTCGACATCCCGACCAGCGAGGTCGATGTGAACGTTCACCCGGCGAAGACCGAGGTGCGGTTTCGCGAGCCGGGGCTGGTGCGGGGGCTGATCATCGGTGGATTGAGGGCGGCGCTGGACGCGGCCGGACACCGCAGCGCGCAGCGGCCGAGTGC
>CAXTMT010000309.1:0-2864 GCA_964245355.1 uncultured Sphingomonadaceae bacterium | reverse complement strand
GGCGGACTTCCACGGGCGATCACGATGCCTCCCTATGGTCACAACCCGCGCTAGATTCTGAAATCGCAGCGCGACCGCTCTCGTTGCCGAACATCAAACCCGCAACCACGATGTCGTTGGCGACGCTGGATCAGCTAAGGAAGTCTGCGATTCTAAAGCCGACATCGCCGGCGCCAATGATGAGAACCCGTCTCCTTCCGGCCATGCAACGTCTCCGGTGCGATATCAACTTTTCCAGCCACGCCAGCCGTGGTAACCTGCCGCACGGCGAAGTCGCTACTGTATACAGATATGCACGCAAGGAAAAAGTTTTGCGAAATGTCGTTTCTCCCAAACAGGTCAAGCCGGTTCCGGCTGCAATCAAGCCGCGGCGGGCGAGCGACTCTGCTCTTCGCGCCTACAAGGCGCTTAAGGCCCTTGTCGAAACTTACACGCTTAAGCCGGGAGAGCGGGTTAACGAGATCGAGGTAGCCCGGAAGTTGGGATTGAGCCGGACCCCTGTCCGGCAAGCGCTCGCCCGCCTCGGCAGCGAAGGTTATATCGAGCAAATGCCCAACCGGGGCTATTATGTTCGAGCCATATCGGTACGCGATATCCAGGACTTATATGAACTGCGTGCGATCGTCGAGGTCGGTGCTTTCAGGCTGGCATGTGAGCGGGCTGTTCCCGACGAGATTGAGACGATGGCGGCAGCATGGTTTGGTAAAGTAGAAAAACCCGAAATGTCGATTGACGAGATAGCCAGCGCTGACGAACAGTTCCATCGCGACATTGCATTACTATCGGGCAATACCCGTATCGTTGAGACCCTCGACCGAATAAATAGTCTGATCGGCTACTTTAGAAAAGTGAATCTTGATGATGGCCAGGACTGGCGCGATGACATGCTCGCTGAACATAGCGGCCTAGTGGATAACTTGCGCGCCAGAAACGCTGATGGCGGAGCTGCCATAATGTTGGCGCATGTCTCAATCAGTTCTGAACATGCGATCCAAGTGACGAAGGAGAGCGTCGCTCGCATATTTCTGAACTCAGAAAATGTGCGGAGTTCCAGTGTGTAAATGCCTGGGCTCGTCCAGCCTGTCGACAAGAATCCCACTCGGAGTTGCTGACAAGGCACGCCGCCGCGACGAGCTGCTGGCGGCGGTGCAACGATGCTAATATCGATCTGACCGCGCGTCCTGCCGTTCGATAGCTACGCCGCCCTTATCTATTCGAGATCGCCGCCGGGTGTAAACAGGGCGGCGAACCGATCAGCCGGATCGCCGCGCAGATTGGGGCAATCGCGCGCGCGCGGCGTGCGGTTGGCGATGCGCAACGTAATCGATTTCGTCGATTGCCGGATCACGGGGATCGATGCGTGGGGCGGCGCGACGCCCGCCGCCCCTTATTGTGCTACGCCGCGCAAGACGCGTTGATCCAGAACCGTGCTTCGAGAACGGGATCGAGCACCGGCTCACCAAGGTGAAGCACCCGTGGACCAACGGCCAGGTCGAGCGGATGAACCGCACGATCAAGGAGATCAAGCCAATCGAGAGGCCGTGTGGTCGTGGTCGATGCGGATCATGACGCGACAGCACCATCGACAGCCCGCCTGCACCACGGGAAGAGCAGATCGCCGCGCGTGTGACCGGCGGCATCGGCACATTGTATGATCGCCGAGCGATCAAGGTGCCGCTCTCGCGCCGTCAATGGCGAGAGACTCGTTGGATGGATTGCCAGCAGCAGGGGATCTGGCTGCGCCGCGTCACGCCTGATGCTGTTTTTCGCGTCTCACTGCGACCGGGCTGGTTGGGCCTCATGGCGCTGTGCATATCGCTGGCTGCGCTGGCTGGTCTTCGACACCCCGCCGTCCAGAGGGACGTGTCGGAACGATCGGATTGCATCCCGTGACGACAGAGCGTTCGGACGTTGGCATCGGACCCTCTGTCAAACTCAAATCGCGAGCCGGGCCACAGCCCGGCGAGCGCGCCTATTCTATCCATGACCATCGGCCGCGCGCCCATAAGGTGCGCTGCCGATTTCTGGCTCGCCAAAAAGACCGGGACCGCTCGCGCGGCCCCGGCCACTCCGTCATTCGGCAGCGACGGCGTAGGACGCTTCGTCCTCAACCTCCGCTCCGGCAGCGGCCTCCACGTCTGACGGCTGGCCAGCGTCAAACGTCGCCCCGGCTGCGACCTCCACCGTCTCCGTCTCGGACTGCGCGGTGCGCAGGGCAGTCGGCAACCATCCCGTCCCGACAAGAAGTTGCTCGGCGGCTTGCGCCATATCCGGCTTCTTCATGTCGGCGATGCGGGCGGCGGCTTCCTCGGACACACCCTCGGCCATGGCGGCGGTGATGTGCGCGAGACGGTCGATCGCTTTGGCGCCCTGCTATCGGCCAAGCTCCGGGATGACGATCCAACCCTGCGGACGGCCTATCTTCGGATGCTGGTGTCGGACGTCACCGTCTCAACGGACCAGATTCTAATCTACGGCCCGAAGGCTACGTTGGAAAACGGTGTCGCCAACGGTGTCCCGCGTCTCGAAGGGACGGTGCCCGTCTTTGACCGGAAGTGGTGCCCGGAAGAGGACTCGAACCTCCACGCCCTTGCGAGCGCCAGCACCTGAAGCTGGTGCGTCTACCAATTCCGCCATCCGGGCCCCGGAGACTTCTTACGTCGGGTAGGGCGCGCGCCTTAGGGGAGGGGGTGCGGCCTTGTCAACATGGGCGGGCATGAGGCAAGGCCGGCCCGTAAGGCGAGTCCCCGGCGGGCGCGTGCAGCGAGGCGACGACATGAAGGACAGGCTGGTAACGCTGATCGGCGGGGGCGGGTTTCTCGGCCGCTATGTCGCGCAGGAACTGCTCGCGGGCGGCGCCAGGG
>CAXTMT010000308.1:0-2916 GCA_964245355.1 uncultured Sphingomonadaceae bacterium | reverse complement strand
GCGGCAGCGCCCACAGCACCCCCTTGTCGACCGCCTGATCGGCGCTGTCGACGTTCTGCTGCGCGCCATTGAGCTTCACATAGATCTGGTTGCCGCTGATACCGTAGCTCTGGGTCGGCGAATAGCCGTTAGCCACGAAGCTCGCGCCGATCGGCTTGCCGGTGATCTGCTGGATGATCCCGTTGAGCGTATCGCGCGCCGCCTTGGCCATCTGATCCGCGAACGCCAGATCGCCGCCGTTCGCCGCGGTCTCGTTGCCCAAGCCGTATTGCGCATAAGGAATCTGCAGCACCGTCTCCGCCGAGGCGGTGGGAATACGCGGCTTGTGGTGGCCGAAGAGGGAGCCGATCAGGTCGCCGAGGATGAAGCCGACGAAGGCGCCGATGGCGGCGCCAATGGGTCCCGCCAGGGCATTGCCTGCAAAAACGAGCTTCGTACCGAGCAAGACGCCGCCGATCGCGCTTCCCAGCGAGGCGAGTGTGGACTCTGCGACGGTATGCGGATGCACGATAAGCGAAGCCAACTGGGTGCCGATAAAGCCGCCGATGCTGCTTTCGAGAACGCCCCCAATGTTGGTCGCGGCCGCTCCATCGAGGAAGTTGCCGACCCAGCCGGAATTGGCGAGCGCATCGGTTGCGAGGTAGCCGAGGACGCTGCTCGTTTCAGTTTGAAAGAATTGCCCTACCACGCCGTGGAGGCCAAGCGCCTGCGCAAATTCGCCGACTAGATAGCTCGAGACCGAGCCGATCGCCGCTGTTGCACCAAACGAGGCAAGGTTGTTGGTGAAATCCTTCCAGACCGAACCCGTACCGGTCGTCGAAACGCCATTCGGTACATCCAGAAGTTCGTCACCGATCGCAGTGCCGTTCGGGAAATAGTTAACATGAAAGAATTGTTGGCCGATGCTGAGCGCGGCCGCCGACAGGATCGACCCCGCCGCCGTGCCGATCACCAGGTTCGAGCCACCGAGATAACGGCCAAGGGTTGAACCGAACGCCGCAGCGACCTGCTCGTAGGCAAGTGATCCAGCGGTTGGGCTCGTCTGCGTTTGCACCGAAAGCGGCACCGATACCTGCTGGTCGGGGCGTGTAAGTTTCTGGAAAGCGTCCGCAAACGCCGCGAGGTGCGCGGCGGTATTTGCATCGGCTGTCGCCTGATCGGGGGCCGTTCCGCCCTGATCCACCGTCTTTGTTGATGCGATCGGGTAGAGCGCTTCCGCTCGCTCCGAGGCGTAAGCGACGACATCGAGCGCACTTAGCTGACCGCTGGCGACGGTCTCCGTAACGGTATATCCGTCGAGGCCATCGGGCTGCACCAGAAACCGGATATGCGCCCAAGAAGCGACGTTGCGAACCGCATCTTCGAGGATGGAACCGCTCGTGACGACACCGGCGAGCTCCAGCTTTCCCAAATAGTTCAGCGCAGCCGTTTGGCTTTGTGTCGGCAAAGCATATGATCCGGGAAATATGCTCGAGCCAGCCATCGCCGATAGCGAAGACGTTATAATTCCTCCAGCTTCGAAGGTGTGCCCGGAGAGCGTCAGCCCCCAAATGTAGTTTTGATCGGCTGTGCTGAACAGGTCATGGACGCCAGAAAGCGTCCAATTATTGATATTTAAACCTAAGCCTGCTTTCGGAAGTTCTACTGCATGAAAGGCATAAGCTTCTCCGAAATTGACATCTCGCCCAAGAATACCGTTATTTTGCAATGAAATTTCATCAAGAGTATTAACATAACCTCTTAGCAGGACAGCATTTGCTTTGAGGAGATCGCTGTCAGATATGTTGCGGCCCGCGGTCTCGCGTAGGTAATTGATTGCCGTTCTACCCTCGGGCGTACTCCCAAGTACCACGCCCTCCGCAAGCGACGGATAGGATAGACCGAGCCTTCTCAACTGCTCGTAGACATTGACTATCGCGGCTTTGGAAGGAGCATTTATGATGGACGTCAGAGAATTCTCTATGGCCTGAATGATAGAACGCGGTATCGCGAGAGCGGGACGTGCCGGCATAAATCAGGGCCTCCTGTCACGAAGCACGAACGTAGCGATAAGCCTCGCAACCTTCTCCTGACTGGTTCGCCACTCAGGAAGCCAATCACGATCGTACGACATTTCCACTCGAACGCGATACTGTGGCATATTAAACGAATGCAGGCACAAGCCAAAGTCTTGAACGCCCGTCTTCAGCGCATCTCCTCCACATAATATCAGAGAGCCATAACGATCCGAGAAGAATATATCGTTGCTCCATGTCGTATTAGGAAAGTTGTGAGATCGCCAATGCTTGAGTCCGTAGGCATCGGCAAATCTAGGAAAGGGATAGTCTATGTCTCCACGGGATGTGATAATATTACGTAATCCGTCCCGAGGGCCGTTTGGATTTGCCTCGTAATCGAAGTTCGACACAGTCACGCCAAGGCGATGACCGGGATCCATCACCTCACCTTCATGTCCCGCATAGCTGACGTCTGGGAGCCAAAGGCGAAGATCGAACGTCGCGATCGGCCGCTCGTACGTGTTGGGCTCGGGCGGTCGATCTGGCTTGAGCCACGCATTCACGTCCGAACTCATCCCCGACATCAATGCATCGTCCGGTACACGGAACCGCACACTGCCGATATGACCCAGCGCATAACCGTTCGTGTCGGAACGGGCTCCCTCGCACGCGCTCAGAAGTAATCCTGCAATTGCAATCGGAACTCTCGTCATCGACGCCCGGCCCTTTCGACAGATTGCTACCGGATGAACAACTCCGCTTCAAGCGCGGAGTGCATACCGTACGCCCCTTTGTTCAGGCCGCCGCGCTGCGGCGGTTGCTCTGCACCGCCGTCGAGCGGTGTGCCGCCTCTCCCTGACCAGCCCGCGATGCTGCGCGGCGAGAACCGAGACCTGATAGGCTTGCCCCGCCACCGCGC
>CAXTMT010000307.1:0-2917 GCA_964245355.1 uncultured Sphingomonadaceae bacterium | reverse complement strand
GTGGGTGGCCGGGTGCGCCGGCGCCGCCCTCGTCTGCTACATGGCCTCGCAGTCGGTCGCGGCCGAGCGCAGCGCGCTGACCAGGGTCGATAGCCAGATCGCCGACACCAAGGCGGATATCGCCCGGCTCGATACCGAGATCACCGCGCGCAGCCGCGCCGGGCAGGTCGAGCATTGGAACGGCGTGCTGGCGCTGCAGGCGGCGCGGCCGGTGCAATATGTCCAGTCGGGCTTCCAGCTGGCGCGCCTCGCCGGCGGCCAGCGCGTGCCGCTCGATCCGCAGGTGACCGGTCAGGCCGCGATCCGGGCGGCGTCGCTGCAGGTGCCGGCGAAGCCCGCGGACGCTGCCCTCGTCGCGCCCGAAGCATCGCCCGAGGTTCACACGCCGACTTTGCGCACCGCGACGCTCGTTCGTCCCAAGGCCCTGCCGCTCGATCCGGGGACGCCGGGGCTGATCAAGGCGAGCTACGTCAAGGAAGCGCCGACCCGCCCGGTCGAGGCGCCCGCGCTGATCGATCCGGTGCCGGCCAAGGTCGAGAAGGCCAAGCCGGCTGCGAAGGTGGCAAAGGCCGACAGGCCTAAGGCGGACACCCCCAAGGTGGTCGTCGCCAAGGCGGACAAGCCCGCGCTCGCGCTCGCCGATGCCGACGTGCCCAAGGCCAAGCCGAAGAAGGCCAAGGCCGAAGACAGCTTGCTGCCCGACGATTTCGGCAAGCTGCTCGCCGCCGAGCATCACGCCAAGCCGCACAAGGCGCTCTGATGGCGACGCTGGCCCCGCTGGGCGCCCACCTCCCCCAGCTCGAGCGGCCGATTTTCCGCGATCCGGCGGCGAGCGCACCCGTCCAGCCGATGCAGCAGGCGCATTCGCGGCTGATGATCATGATGCTGCTGTTCATGCTGGTGACGGCGGCGATCGGGGCGCGGCTTGTGCTGCTGTGCGTCTTCGGTTCGGGGTACGAGCGCCATGCCGCAATCGCGCTCGATCCGCGCGGGCAGATCGTCGACCGCAACGGTGTGCCGCTCGCCACCACCGTCCAGAGCTGGGCGATCGCGGTCAATCCGCAGAACATCCTCGGCGACAAGGGCGCCATCGCCCACCGCCTCGCCGAACTGCTGCCCGAGAAGACCGAAGCGCAATATCGCGCGATCCTGTTTTCCAAGCGCAAGAAGTTCGTCTGGCTCTCGCAGCAATCGGTGCCCGAACTCGTCCAGCAGATCCACGCGATCGGCGATCCCGGCATCATGGAGATGCGCCAGCCGCAGCGGCTCTATCCGCAGGCGATGCTGGCGGGCCATGTGCTCGGCTATTCGCAGCAGGTCGAGAATCCGAAGACCCACAAGCAGGAGATCACCGGCATCGGCGTCGAGCGTTTCTTCGACGACGATCTGAAGGCCGGCAAGCAGGTCAAGCTCACCCTCGACAGCCGCGTCCAGGCGGCGCTGGAGGGTGAGATCGCCCGCCGCATGGGCGAGGTCTCCGCCGTCGGCGGCGCGGGCGTGATCATGGACGCGACCAACGGGGAGGTGCTGGCGCTCGCCTCGCTGCCCAGCATCAACCCCAACACGCCGCTCAAATTCCAGGGCGACATGCAGAACAAGGCGACGCTCTCGACCTACGAGCTCGGTTCGACCTTCAAGATGATCACCTTCGCCAATGCGATCGAAAGCGGCACGATCACCAATTGGAGCCGGATGATCGACGTCAGTTCGCCGATCACGATCGGCGGCCATACCATCCACGACGACGAGCCCAAGCACCGCGCGCTCTCGATCCCCGAGATCATGACCTTCTCGTCGAACATCGGCACCTCGCACATCGCCGACGAACTGGGTACGGAGCGCGTCAAGGCGATGTTCCAGAAGCTCGGCTTCTACGATCGCACCCATATCGAGCTGCGCGAGCGCGGGATGCCGCAGGTGCCGAAATATTGGGCGCGCACGACGGTGATGACCACCGCCTTCGGCCACGGCATCGCGGTGACGCCGCTGCATCTGGCCGAGGCGTTCAGCGCGCTCGCCAATGGCGGCGTGTGGCATCCCGCGACTTTGGTGCCGCACGATCCATCGAAGCCGCTCGAAAGCCGCCGTATTATCTCGGAGGCGACCAGCGCCAAGATCCGCCAGCTGATGCGCCTCGTCGTGCTGCAGGGCACCGGCACCAACGCCAATGCGCCGGGCCTGCGCATGGGCGGCAAGACCGGCACCGCCGAGAAGATCGTCGGCGGCCATTATGCCAAGAACAGCAACATCACGACCTTCGCCGGCGCCTTCCCGATGGACAATCCGCGCTACGTCATCCTCGTCGTGCTCGACGATGCCAAGGCCAGCAAGGGCACCTACGGCTTCAAGACCGCGGGCTGGATGACCGCGCCGCTCGCCAAGCGCATCGCCGCCCGCGTCGCCCCGATCCTGGGCGTGATCCCGGACCTCGGGAAAGACATCGACGTTTCCGATCTCATGCCGCTCATTCTCGAGAAGAAGGAGCCGGGCAAGAATGTGGTTGAGTGAGCTGTTCGGCGACGCGATCGGCCCGGACCAGGATGCCCGCGTAACCGGCTTCGCGATCGACAGCCGCAAGGTCGCGCCGGGCACGGTGTTCGGCGCCTTTCCCGGCCTGAAGGCCAATGGCGAGGATTTCATCGCGCGGGCGGTGGCCGACGGCGCCGTGGCGGTGGTCGCGCGGCCCGAGGCGCAGGTTACGGGTGCGGTGCATATCGCCGAGCCCGAACCGCGCCGGGCCTTCGCGCGCGCGGCGGCGAAATTCTTCGCGCCCTTTCCCGATACGGTGGTCGCGGTCACGGGCACGAACGGGAAGACCTCCACGGTGGAACTGGCCCGCCAGTTGTGGCGGATGGAGGGGCATCATGCCGCCTCGATCGGCACGCTGGGCGTCACCACCGCCGACGAGCGGGTGACG
>CAXTMT010000306.1:0-2946 GCA_964245355.1 uncultured Sphingomonadaceae bacterium | reverse complement strand
CAGGACCACCCCCTTGTCGATCCACAGATCATAGAGCGCCTTCGCCACCGCCGGCACCGACCTTGCCGCGGCGTTCGGCCCCGCCACCGGCATCGCCGGCAGCATCGCCTTTGCCGACCTGCTCCGCCTAGTCAGCGCGCCGGGCCAGCAAGTGACCGTCGCCTCGATCAACCCCGGCGTCATCGTCGAAAACGGCGTCATCCGCTTCCATACCGAGCCGGGGGTCAAGGTCGCGGTCGAGAGCGCGCGCTGGCCGTTCGCGGGCGGGGCGCTGACGCTAGATCCGACCCTGCTCGATTTTTCCGCTCCCGCCGAGCGTCATTTGACCTTCCGCGTCGATGGCATCGCCGCCGACCGGTTCCTGCAGCAATTCGACTTCAAAAATCTGGCGGCGACCGGGACGTTCGACGGCCTGCTGCCGATGGTCTTCGACGCGCAGGGCGGGCGGATCGAGGGCGGCCATCTGACCGTGCGCGAGAGCGGCGGCGGTATCGCCTATGTCGGCGATTTGAGCGAGAAGGACCTCGGCACCTGGGGCAACCTTGCCTTCCAGGCGCTGAAATCGCTGCGCTATCGCAGCTTGTCGATCCTGATGAACGGCCCGTTGGAGGGCGAGATGGTGACCGAGGTGCGCTTCGCTGGCATCAGCCAGGGCGCGGGCGCCAAGAGTAATTTCCTCGTCCGCCGGCTCCAGCGCCTGCCGTTCGTCTTCAACATCAAGATCAAGGCGCCGTTCCGCGAGCTGCTCCAGACCACCGGCTCGCTGTCGGACCCGAGCGATCTCATCCGCCGCAACCTGCCCGCGCTGTTGGCGCCACCCGTTCCCGTGCCGCCCGTTCAGGCACCTTCCGTTCAGGCACCTCCCGTTCAGCCTGGCGCAAGCGCGCCTGTGCCAGAAGCGAAACGACCTTGACGAACGGCGAGAGGACCACGACGCTCGGACGGATGACGAGGATGATCACGATCGGCGCCAAGCTCATGGTGGGGCTGGCGGCAGGGCTGGCGACGGCGGGATGCGTCAACGTGTCGGCGCCCAACAAGCCGATCGAGATCAACCTCAACATCACGATCACCCAGGACGTGGTGCTCAAGCTCGATGGACAGGCCAAGTCGCTGATCCAGCAGAATCCGGGAATTTTCTGATGCGTATGCTCCAGTTCACCGCCACCCTCGCGCTCCTCGCCACCGCCGGCGCGGTGTCGGCGCAGCGCGATCCGGCCTATGCCGCGGCGCGCGCCGAGGGTGAGGTCGGCGAGCAGCCCGACGGCTATCTCGGCATCGTCGGTGCGGGCAACCCGACGCTGCACGCGCTGGTCAACGACCTCAACATCAAGCGCAAGGCCGCCTATACCAACCAGGCGGCGGCGGCGGGGGCGACGGTGCAGCAGTTCGGCTTCACCAGCGGCTGCACGCTGATCGCGCAGACCCGGCCCGGCGAGAAGTATCGCTCGCCCGAGGGGGTGTGGAAGACGCGCACCGCGGCGGCGCCGGAGCGCGATGGCCGCTGCGTGTGATGGCAACCGGATGGCGGCCCTGCCCGGTTGACTCGCCTCCGCCCCTTTTCTAAGGCGACCGCGCGCTGCGGGGTCTTCTTCGCGCGTCCATTCGTCGCCCCCCGCAAGGGTTGGCGGCGTTTCTTTATCAGGATGTTGCCGCGTTGGCCGACGAGCCCCAGATCGACAGCCTCGATGCCCGCATCGCGAGCGCGCGGGCGGGGGTCGGCGCGTCTTCGGCGGGGCGGCCCGTCGACAAGGGCTATAAGCAGGGCTCGCGCGTCCTCGCCGAGCTGATCGGCGCGCCGCTCGGCGGCGGGCTGATCGGCTGGCTGCTCGACCGCTGGCTCGGCACCGCGCCGTGGCTGATGCTGGTGCTGCTGGTACTCAGCATCGTCGTCGCCTTCCGCAACATCTATCGTATTTCGCAGGAAAAGCCCGAATGAGCGCCGGTCGTATCGATCCGATGGAGCAGTTCCAGGTCGAGCCCGTGCTCGGTCGGCACATCGACCTGTTCGGCTATGACGTGTCGTTCACCAACTCGGCGCTGTTCATGGTCGTGACCGGCGCGCTGCTCGCCCTGTTCGTCGCCGGCGGCCTCAAGCGCCAGCTGATCCCCGGTCGCTGGCAGGTCGCGGTCGAAGGGGCGGTCGGCTTTATCGACAACATGGTGACGACCAATATCGGTAAGTCGGGCAAGCATTTTGCGCCGTATTTGTTCTCGCTGTTTTTCTTCATCCTGTTCGCCAATTTCATCGGCGTGATGCCGCTCGCGATCCTGCCGCATCTGCATACGTTCGCGGTGACCAGTCACATCACCGTAACCGCAATCCTCGCGTTCTTCTCGTTCGCGATCGTGCTGGTGGTCGGCTTCGTGAAGCACGGCTTCAAGTTCTTCAGCCTGTTCGTGCCGCACGGTGCGCCGGCGTGGCTGATGCCGGTGATCATCCCGGTCGAGTTCGTGTCGTTCATGGTGCGCCCGTTCAGCCTCGGCCTCCGGCTGTTCGTCGCGATGACGGCGGGGCACATCCTGCTCGAAGTGTTCGGCAGCTTCGCGGTGCAGGGGCTCAGCGCCGGTATCCATGGCGGCAGCGCGATCGGCTTCGTGGTCTGGATCGCCAGCTTCGTGATGATCGTCGGCGTCTCGGCGCTCGAGCTGCTGGTCTGCGCGATCCAGGCCTATGTGTTTGCGCTGCTCACTTCGCTTTACCTCCACGACGCGGTGCACCTGCACTAAGTCCTTCTTCAACCGACTGAATTTCTTGGGAGCTTCCAATGACTGACCTTGGTGCAATGTACATCGGTGCCGGCCTCGCGGCGATCGGCATCGGCCTCGCCGCGCTCGGCGTGGGCAACGTGTTCGGCTCGTTCCTCGAAGGCGCGCTGCGCAACCCCGGCGCCGCCGACGGCCAGCAGGGCCGCCTGTTCATCGGCTTCGCCGCGTCGGAGCTGC
>CAXTMT010000305.1:0-2948 GCA_964245355.1 uncultured Sphingomonadaceae bacterium | reverse complement strand
GTCCACAGCTATTTCAGCACGCGCTTTGCGGCCGCTTGTTCGGCGCTGGGCGGCTCGCTATAGGCCCGCACGGGGCTGGGTGCCGAAGGCGGTCATTGGGCGGTCTTCGCACCTCGAGTGAGGGCGCGGACGGGCATGGCAAGCGTAGCGAGCGTGGACAAACGAAGCAGCGGACGTCCGCCGATCGATTTCGGGGCGGATTATCGGCCAAGCGCCGACGAAGAGTTCATGAGCCCCCGCCAGCAGGCCTATTTCCGATCCAAGCTGCTCGACTGGAAAGAATCGATCCTGCGCGAATCACGCAGCACGCTCGATCAGCTCCAGGTCGATTCGCTGCGCGAGCCCGACGTCACCGATCGCGCCTCGACCGAGACCGATTGGTCGATCGAGCTGCGCACGCGCGATCGCCAGCGCAAGCTCATCGCCAAGATCGACGCCGCCATCCGCCGCATCGACGAGGGCGAGTACGGCTATTGCGAAGTGACCGGCGAACCCATCTCGCTCGCCCGCCTCGAAGCGCGCCCGGTGGCGACGATGACCGTCGAGGCCCAGGAACGCCACGAACGCAACGAGAAGATCTCGCGCGAGGATTGAGGCGGACGTACGCCTCGTTTTTTCAATGCGTGGCCGACGCCGCCATAAGTTCGACCAGGATCTGCCGCACCGTTTGCGGCAGCTCGGCTTCGGGTATCCGTGCGAGGCCGGCGAAGGTCGCGCCGCGGGCCAGCAGCGCGCCTACCGCGAGCCAGCCGGCGATATACGCTTCACGCTCGCGGCCGGTTGATCCGGTGCCCATCGTATATTTGAAGACCGTCGCACCGTCGTGCGCGTCGAGCGCCGGCAGCAACGCCGCGAGGATGCGCCCGCGCTGCGCCATCGCGGCCTCATACCAGGGTTGGCCGCCGACATAGCGATGGTCGGGCAGCCCCGGATGGAGCCGTTGGACGGCGCGCATTGCCAGCCCCTCTTCGAAGATCACCCGGCCAAGCGTACGCTCGTAGCCCGGTGAAAGTTTGGCGACGAGGCCGTGGACGGCATGCGTCATCTCGTGCGGCAGCAGCATGGCGCGCGTCGCTTGCTCGATCTCGAGCGGGATCGAGACGACGGGTCCCTCGCCCATGTCGGCGGTGAACGCATTCTCCTCGAATCCCCCGACATAGGTGGTCAGCCCGATCGCGATCGGTCGGGGCGCCTCGAGCAGGTCGACGAGGCGCGTGAGGACGGGCAGCGGATCGGGCTCCATCCCCTCGGCGCCGGCACGGATCGTGCGCAGCGCTGCGGGGTAGCGCGGCCACGCCGCGTCGAGCAGCCTGCGGGCTACCGCATCGCCTTCCGGCGTCGGCGGGGTCGCGGCGTAATCGTAGCGGTCCTTCCAGATCCGAAACCGCTCGTCCGGCGAAGCGCCTTGCGCTGCTGTATAGAAATCGAGGAAACGCGGCGAGAGGTCGCGCAGGATGATCGTCACCCCGCCGGCACCGATCGGCCGTTTCGGCGCAGCCAGTTTGGCGCCGAGCACCGGCATCGAGAGGGAGGCCAGAACCGAAGCGAGCATTCCGCGCCGGTGTATGGAAAATGCCATCGCTCGAACCTTCGTCCTCACCTTTACGCGCAACCAGGCCGCATCATTTGCCGCCGACACCGTTGCTTGTCCATCGCGCGCAGGCACCGGCGGCGGGCGTTCACCAATCGGACACGCCGGATGGACGTGCCGGGGGTCCCGCCGCCTTGCGCGGTGCCGCCCAGCGCGCAGATCAATCCGGCTTATGCGCCGCCAGTTCATTCCCTGCCGGATCACGGAAATGGAAGCGTCGGCCGCCGGGGAAGGCGAAGATCGCGCGGGTGAGGGTGCCGCCGGCGGCGGTGACGCCGGCCAGCGCCATATCCAGATCGCTCACCTGGATCACCGGGAGTGGCGCGGCGGTGACTTCCTCGGGATCGGCCTGGAAGCCCAGATCGACGTCGCCGGTCAGGGTGCAGGCGTAGGTCGGGCCGAACGCGGTGAATGCCATGTCGAAGGCGCTGGCGTAGAAATCCTGCAGCGCGCCGGTATCGGTGCAGGGCAGTTCGATGAAGTCGATCCGTCCCGGCACAGCCCCGCCCTCAATTGTAGCGGCGCAGCAGGCCGGCGAGCTTGCCCTGGATGCGGATCTGGTTCGGCTTGTAGCGCTGCGGATCGTAGGCGCGGTTGGCCGGATCGAGCCGCACCATATGCCCTTCGTGGCGGAAATATTTCAGCGTCGCCTCATTCTCGTCGACCAGCGCGACGACGATCTCGCCATCGCGGGCATGGTCGGTTTTGCGGACGAGCGCATAATCACCGTCGAGAATGCCGGCTTCGACCATCGAATCGCCGGATACTTCGAGCGCATAATGTTCGCCCGACCCGAGCAAGGCGGCGGGCACCGAAAGCGTGTTCTGCCCTTCGAGCGCCTCGATCGGCAGGCCCGCGGCGATGCGGCCGTGGAGCGGAATTTCCAGCACGTCGTTGGCGGCGGTCGGCACCAGCTTGGTCGCAGGCTTTTCGGCGACACCGGCGGCCTTGGTGTTTCCGGCCGGCTTGGCCTTCACCGCATCGGGCAGACGCACGATTTCCAGCGCGCGGGCACGATTGGGTAGGCGGCGGATGAAATTGCGCTCCTCCAGCGCCGAGATCAGGCGGTGAACGCCCGACTTCGACTTGAGATCGAGAGCATCCTTCATCTCCTCGAACGACGGCGAAACACCGGTCTCGCTCAAACGATCGTTGATGAAACAGAGCAGTTCATGTTGCTTGCGCGTCAGCATAATAAAATCCCGTCAGAATCGCCGTAGCGAACGAACGCGGAACATCTAAGAAACAACAAATCGGATGTCAAGCCAAATCGTGAACATCGCAATATTCGCCTTCATTTGCCGGCGGGGCGTGGGCGGGGCGGGCGATGAGACCATCGGCGCGGGCGAGTTCGGCG
>CAXTMT010000304.1:276-2962 GCA_964245355.1 uncultured Sphingomonadaceae bacterium | reverse complement strand
TTCTTAACCCCTCCCCACAAGGGGGAGGGGTTAAGAAAGTCGCATGATGGCGAAGAAATCCCCCCTGGCCCCCGCCAGGATCGAGCAATCGAAGGCCCCCGTCGCGCCGCCGGCCACGCTCGTCGTCTTCGGGGCGATGGGCGATCTTACCAAGCGGTTGCTGATGCCGGCGTTGGTCAATCTGTTCCGCTGGAAATTGCTCGATCCGCGCACCCGGATCATCGGCGTCAGCTACCACGATGTCGACGACGAGGGCCTGCGCGCCGAGCTCGACGATTTCATCGACGACGATGCGGTGTGGAAGAAGGTCCGCGGCAAGATCGGCTATCTGAAGGGCGATTTCACCCGTGACGAGACCTATGCGGATCTCGCCACCAAGGTGAAGGGCAATGCCGCTTTCTACCTCGCCACCGCACCCAATTTCTTCGCCACCGTCGCGCAGAAGCTCGGCGCCGCCGGGCTGTTGGCCGAGGAAAGCGGTTTCCGCCGGCTGGTGATCGAGAAGCCGTTCGGCACCGATCTCGCCTCGGCGCAGGCGCTCAACATTACGCTCCAGGCGCAGATCGCCGAGAGCCAGATCTATCGGATCGATCATTTCCTCGGCAAGGAAACCGTTCAGAACATCATGGTCGCGCGCTTCGGCAACGCCCTGCTCGAGGCGACGTGGAACAACCGCTACGTCGATCATGTCGAGATCACCGCTGCCGAGCAGGTGGCGGTCGGCAGCCGCGGCAAATTCTACGACGCGACCGGGGCGCTGCGCGACATGGTGCCGAACCATCTGTTCCAGTTGCTGGCGATGACGGCGATGGAGCCGCCGGTCGCCTTCGATGCCGAAGCGATCCGCAACGAGAAGGCGAAGGTGATCGCCGCGATCCGCCCCGCCGATCCCAAGGATGCGGTGCGCGGGCAATATGAGGCGGGCAAGCTCGGCGACGAGAAGGTGCCCGCCTATCGCAAGACCGCCGAAGTCGCGCCCAAGAGCCGTACCGAAACCTATGCGGCGCTCAAGATATGGGTGGATAGCTGGCGCTGGTCGGGTGTGCCGTTCTACCTGCGTACCGGCAAGGCGCTGTCGACACGCGACACCGAGATCGTGGTTCACTTCAAGCCGGCCCCGGCGAGCGTGTTCCGCGGCACCGCGGTGAAGGAATTGCCGTGCAACCGGCTGGTCCTCCAGATCCAGCCCAACGAAGGGATCAGTTTCGATCTCGCCGCGAAGATACCGGGGCCGCTGGTGTCGGTCGCGCCGGTCACGATGGCGTTCGATTATGCCGCGCGCTTCGATCTCGGCCACCGCACCGGCTACGAAACATTGCTCTATGACGTGCTGATCGGCGACCAGACCCTGTTCCAGCGCGCCGACCAGATCGAAGGCGGCTGGCGCGCGATCCAGCCTCTGCTCGATGCGTGGGGCAAGAAGGGTTCGCCCGAGCCCTACAAGCCCGGCACGGCAGGACCGGCGGGCGCCGATGAACTGATGGCCCGCGATGGCCGCGCCTGGCACACGCTCGGATGATCAAGCTCGTCGTCTCCGATATCGACGGCACCCTCGTGCGGATGGACAAGAGCCTGTCGGACGGCAATGTCGCGGCGATCAGGCGGCTGGTCGATGCCGGCATCGCGGTGACCGTGATCAGCGCGCGGCCGATCACCGGCATCCAGTGGATCGTCGAGAAGCTTGGGCTTCCCGGCCCGTTCGGCGCGTTCAACGGCGGCACATTGTTCACGCTCAACGATCGCATCGACGCGCAGCATTGGCTGGACGCCGATCTTGGCCGCCGCCTGCTCGCCAAGCTCGAAAAGGAGCCGGTGATCCGCTGGCTGTACGCCGATGGCGATTGGCTGGCGAGCGAGAAGGACGCCGTGCACACCCCGCGCGAAGTGAAGTCGGCGGGCGTCGCGCCGATCTTCGCCAAGGATTTCAGCGATCGGCTGGCGCGCTGCGACAAGATCGTCGCCGTCACCGACGACGGCGACCTGCTCGACCGGATCGAGGACGAGGTGCGCGAGATGCTCGGCGATGCCGCCACCGTCGCGCGCTCGCAGACCTATTATCTCGACATCACCGCGCCCGCCGCCAACAAGGGCGACGGCATCGCCGCGCTCGCCCGCGCCTACGGCGTGGAACCCGGTGAGACGGTGGCGCTCGGCGATCAGGCCAACGATCTGCCGATGTTCGCGCGCGCCGGCCTCTCGGTGGCGATGGGGCAGGCGCCCGACAAGGTGAAAGCCAAGGCGACCCACGTCGCCAAATCCAACGACGAAGACGGCGTCGCCGATGCGATCGACCGTTTCATCCTGCCCGAGGTAGCGAAATGAAGACACTGATCGCCTTCGATCTCGACGGTACGCTGGCGCTGAGCAAGCAGCCGCTGGGCGACGAGATGCGCCTGCTGCTGAGCGATTTGAGCCGGGTGGCGAAGGTCTGCGTGATCTCGGGCGGCGACTGGCCGCAATTCGAGAAGCAGGTGATCTCGCGCCTGCCCGCCGATGCCGCGCTCGATCGCTTCTTCATCATGCCGACGACGGGGACGAAGCTCTACCGGCACACGGACGGCCAGTGGCGCGCCGTCTACGCCGAACTGTTCGACAAGACCGAGCATGACAAGATCTTCGCCGCTTTCGACAAGGCGCTCCACGAAGCCGGTATCGCGGACGAGAAGACCTGGGGTGAGCGGTTGGA
>CAXTMT010000304.1:0-266 GCA_964245355.1 uncultured Sphingomonadaceae bacterium | reverse complement strand
TATCGCCGCCGTCCACGACGCCTATGCCGAATCCGGCTTCAAGGACGAGCATGTCTGGGGCGAGCAGATCGAGGATCGCGGCAGCCAGATCACCTTCTCCGGCCTCGGCCAGGAAGCGCCGCTCGACGCCAAGGAGAAATGGGACCCCGACTTCGCCAAGCGCAGGAAATTGCAGACGGTGCTCCAGGCGGCGCTGCCCGATCTGCAGATCAACATCGGCGGCGCCACCTCGAACGACATCACCCCCAAACGCGTCGACAAACCAA
>CAXTMT010000303.1:0-2967 GCA_964245355.1 uncultured Sphingomonadaceae bacterium | reverse complement strand
GACATGGCCAGCCTCCCGCCCGTCGGCGAGGGCACCAGGGCCTGGGTCGGCCTGATCGCCGAACGCTCCCCCTCCCGCGCCCCCAACATCGCGCTGCGCGGGCGCTTCAGCCAGCGGGTCATGGAGGAGCTCGGCCTCGCCGATCGCACCGTGATCCTTGGCTGCCCGTCGCTGTTCCTCAACCCCGATCCCCGGCTCGGCCGCCGCATCGCCGAGCGCGCGGCCGGCGGGACGCGCTACATCGCCGTCGCCGGCGGCCACCCCGGCTGGATGGACCGCGGCTTCGGCCCGCTCGAAGCATCGCTCGCCGCGCTCGCGCAGGACAGTTGCGGCAGCTATTTCGTGCAGGAGCCGCTGAGCGCGGTGACGCTGGCGCAGGGTGAAGGTCATTTGCTCGACCCGGGCGAACTCGAAGCCTGCCGCACCGCCATCGCTCCCGATCTCGATGCCCTGGAATTTCTCGACTGGGCCGAATGCCACATGCACACCTTTTTCGACGCGACGAGTTGGCTCGGCTTCACCCGCCGTTACGATTGCGTGGTCGGAATGCGCATCCACGGTGTGATCGCCGCGCTCAGCGTGGGCATCCCGGCGCTTTGCATCGCGCACGACAGCCGCACACGCGAGCTGTGCGAGACGATGGCGGTGCCGTTCGTGCCCGCCCACAGCGTATTGGAGGGCATCGATGCGGAATGGGTGGCCGATCAGATCAAGGAATTCGACGGCGATGCCTTCGACGCGAACCGCCTTCGCCTCGCAGCGCGCGCGCGGCGCTTTCTGACGGACAATGACCTGCCGGTCGGCGCACCCTTCGCGCAACTGGCCGAGGGGCGCGGTTAGGATTGCTGGATGTGCCAGCGCGCGTTGAGCAGCGCGGCGTTGCGCGGATCGCGTTCCAGTCCTTCGCCGATCGCCCACAGCGCTTTCTCGCGAAAGGCGCCCACGGGTTCCTTGGCCGCCCAATAGGAACCCAGCCGGTGCCAGAATTCGGGCGCCTGCCGCCGCCGGTCCATCGCCGCATGGGCGGCCGGGCGGACGTCCCCCCCCTCGAAGATCGTGTGCAGCAGCGGATCGAGCGCATCGATCTTGGCCAGCGTCTCGGTCGGCGGATGGCCGAAGAAGGGCAAAGCGATGCGCCGGGCATGATGATCGGGATCGATCGCCTCTATGTGCGCGCGATCGGCACGGTGCGAGGGATCGTAGAGCAGATAAACGGGCTCGCCGATCCCGATCGGCTCCAGCACATCCTCGGCGAAATCGCAGGTCGGAAGATCCTCGCGCCAGCGCGTCTCGAACGGCGCCTTTTCCGGATCGATCGCATATTGCGGGCAACTCGCGATCACCGCGTCCAGAGCGAAGCGATCGCGGAAACGGATCGCGGCATAGGCGCCCATGCTCGATCCGAAAGCGAAGCGATGCGGCGCGTTGGCGTAGAGCGGCAGCGAACGCACCGCTGCGAACGCCGCTTCGTAAGCCGCCGGATCGCGCGTGTACCAATCGTTGGCGCGGGCGATCAGGTGGATGGCGTTGAGCCCCTCGGCAGCGATCGTCCGCCGGGCGAAGGCGTAACGCTCGGCGCCCGCGGGAAACCAGTGGCCGAAGGTGATCACCACCGGCCGCCCTGTCTCGACGACATCGATCTCGCAGCGGACGACGGTATTTTCCAGCAGGATCAAAGCAAACTCACGAGGCATGAACGGACGTTACGGGGCGGGTGCCACAGGCTTGTAACCTTCGCAAGCAGCGGGATTGCGCTTGATCCGGCGTCCCGCCTCGCGCACGGGAAGAGGATGGCGCATCGTATCGCGGTCATCGGGCAATCGAATGCGATTCTGGCCCACGGCTTCGTCAATCAACTGGCTGATCGGGCCGATATTGAGATCGGCAACGTCGCGCGGCTTGGCGCATCGCCCTCGGTGATCGTGCCGCTGTTCGGGCGGATCGACTTCTTCGAGGGGCATGACTTCACGATCTTCGACACCGCGATCGTCGACCAGAATTTCCTGTGGGCCGACGCCGTCGATTATTATGCGATCGCGCGCTGGCTGGAGCAGGGCATCGTCGCCGCGCAGGCAGCGGGCTGCGTACCGATCCTGCTTTCGATCCCGCACAGCGCGGTGCTGCCGGGGCCTGTAGAGCCGATCTGGGCGCCGGCGCTCCAACAGCTTTACCGTTCGGTCGCGGCGCGGAACGGCGCCGCCTGCTTCGATCTTTACGATGCGGCCGCGCGCGGCATCGCGCGCGATCCTGCCCATCGCGATGTGCTCTACGCCGATCCCGATCATCTGACCGAAGGCTTCGTGCGCGAGACCGTCGATCATCTGCTGGGCTTCATGAACGCCTTTCGCGAGGCGGCGCCCGCGACCCGGCGGGTCCGCAAGGTCTATACGCGCTTCGACGCCGTCCCGCTCGCTACAGCGCCCGGCGCGCGCATAACCCACCTTTCCAGCACCCTGCTCGCCGACGATTTTGTCGAGATCGGTGAAGGCGAGGAACTCATCCTGCCGGTCGGCCCGACACCGCGTATCGCCGCGCTCCTGATCGATCGCGCGAGCAGCGAGGGTGTGCTGGAGATCGGGGGCAACATCATCGTCGCCAAGCAGATCGGCACCACGCGCGACAGCACACACAGCTTCGTCGCGCAATTGGTGCCGATCCTGACCGAACTTCATGATCGCGACGGACTGGTTTCGCTACGGGCTGTGGCCCCGGACACGCCGCCGACCGAGAAGAGTTGGCACTCCCGCGAGACCACACGCTCGTTGATCCGCATCGCCCGGCTATTGGTGGAGCGGGCGCCCGAGATCATCGAAGTGGAAGAACCGATCCTGCCGCAGACCTTGCGCAAGACCGATTGGTTTCAGTTGTTCTAGGGTGTATCGACATTCAGGATTTTCGATCGTTTTCCCGACGATAGGTGAGAGTGAACCGAACGAAATCCTCCCCTGCAAGGGGAGGGGGACCATG
>CAXTMT010000302.1:2650-2968 GCA_964245355.1 uncultured Sphingomonadaceae bacterium | reverse complement strand
AATCATCACGATGCTCGGCCAGATGCGCGATCTGCTCGGCGCCGAGCCGGTGACTCTCCGTAACCTGCCGCCCGAACTGCGCAGCGACTGGATCGGCAAGAATGATCAGGCCAAGGTGCAGGTCGTGCCCGAGCCGGCCTTCGCGGAAGGCGCCGGCCTCACCCGTTTCACCAAAGCGATCCTCGCCGGCCAACCGATCGCGGTGTACAACCGCGGCGACATGCGCCGCGACTTCACCTACGTCGATGACATCGTCACCGGCCTGGTGCGCGTGCTCGACCGCACGCCCAACCGCTACAATTGCTGGGATGCCACCCA
>CAXTMT010000302.1:0-2640 GCA_964245355.1 uncultured Sphingomonadaceae bacterium | reverse complement strand
CTCGATTCAGGGCGCCGCGCGCACCATCGCCGGCGCCTTTGTCGAGGCGGGCGTGCTGGCACTCGTGATCGTCACACTCTTGCTGTTCCTGGCGCTGCGATCCCTGCGGGAGGTGGTGCTGACCCTGGCTCCGGTGGTGCTGTCGATCTTCCTGACGCTCGGCACCTGTGTGCTGATCGGCCAGTCGATCAACTTCGCCAACATCATCGCCTTCCCCCTGCTGTTCGGTATCGGTGTCGCCTTCCACATCTATTTCGTGATGGCGTGGCGGGCGGGCGTCACCAATCTGCTGCAATCGAGCCTCGCCCGCGCGATCTTCTTCTCGGCGATGGCGACGGGCACGGCGTTCGGCAGCCTCTGGCTCTCGCACCACACCGGCACGGCGAGCATGGGCAAGGTGCTGATGCTCTCGCTGGTGTGGACCCTGATCTGTGCCCTGATCTTCGAACCCGCGTTGCTCGGTCCGACCGAGACGGAGCGCGCGGCGTGAGCCGGTCTGCCTGGGCCGCGATCGCGGCGATCGCCATCGGCCTCGGCATCGCCGCGTGGACGCTCGATACCGTCGGGCTGCGGCACACGTTCGACGTGCTGAGCGGCATCGGCATCGGCGGGTCGATCCTGTTCCTGCTCGCCTACGCAACCGTGCTGATCGCGCTCGGCTGTGCGTGGGCGGCATCGGGCCGGGCGGGTCGGGGTCGCATCCTCACCTTCACCTGGGCGCGGATGGTGCGCGAGGCGGCGAACGACCTGCTGCCCTTTTCGCAGATCGGCGGGCTGATCTTTGGCGTGAAGGTGCTGTGCGATGCCGGCATCGCCCAGCCGCGCGCCTATGCCGCCACCGTGCTCGACCTGACGACCGAGATGGCGAGCCAGGTGCTGCTGGTGCTCGCCGGCGTAGCGATCTCGATCGAATTGCTCACCCCCGCCAACACCGATCCCAAGCTCCAGCTCGGCATCTGGATCGGCACCGTCGTGCTGGGGCTGCTGTGTGTGCTGTTCCTGCTGCTGCGCGGCCCGGTGCTGGCGCTGGCCGAGAAGATGGCGGGCAAGATGCTGCCCGCCGCCGGCGCGATGATCGCCGAGGTGCGCGCCGAACTGGCGGCGTTCGAGAGCCGTCGGCTGGCGATCCTGCCCTCCTTCCTGTGGAATGCGCTCGCGTGGCTATTGTCGGTCGTCTCGGTCTGGCTGGCGCTCGGATTGCTCGGGCACGGCCTGTCGTTCGATAAGGTGCTGGCGCTGGAGGCGTTGATCTCGGTGGTGCGCAGCGGCGCGTTCCTCGTCCCCGGCGGCCTCGGTATCCAGGAAGTGGGCTATGTGCTGCTGGCGAAGATCGTCGGGCTCGATCCCGGCGCGGCGCTGGCGCTGTCCTTCCTGAAGCGCGGGCGCGATCTCGCGATCGGCGTACCGACCCTGCTGCTCTGGCAGGCCGCCCTGATCCGTAACCGCAGGCCGGTGCCCGCGGTCGGGGAAGCGGCGTGAGCGACGCGCATGGCTGATACCTGGAGCCACCGCATCGTCCGCCCGCTGGTGCGCCCGCTGATCCGCATCGGCGCGCGGCCGAACTATGTCACCTTCGTCCATCTGACCCTCGGACTCGTCTCGCTCGCCTGCATCGCGCTGGGCGACGATCGTGTGCGCTTCTGGGGCGGGGTGGCGTGGCTCTTCTCCTGCCTGCTCGATCGGCTCGACGGCGAACTCGCGCGGATGGGCAACATGCGCTCCGCCTTCGGTCACCGCTTCGATTATCTGGTCGATATGTGGCTGGGGTCCCTGTTCTTCATCGCCATCGGGCTGAGCGTCCACGGTGACCATCGGCTGCTCGCGATCGTCGGCGGTGCGGCGGCCTGCGCGATCCAGCTGCTCAACGCGCTCGTCTCGGAACGCTTCGACAGCAGTTCGGACGAGGGCCGCGTACTCGGCAGCCGCTGGGGCTTCGATGCCGACGACGCTTTCTACATCCTCGGCCCGCTCGGCTGGCTGCCGCAGACGTGGCGGCTGGCGGTGGCGGTGCTCTCGACGGTCGGCACCGGGGTTTTCCTCGTGATCATCCTGGTACGCCTGCGCGGGCTTCGCGCGCGCCAGGGGCAATTTGGTTCGAATTGAACGATCCTCCCTTGCAGGGAAGGATTACCGAGCAACCTTGATCCCCGCCCGCTAAGCGGCCATCTGGCGCGCTTCTCCTGACGCACCGGATCCCACCTTGCCCACGCTCTACGCACGTTTCGCCGCCGATCTTGCCCACGCGCTCGATGCACTTGTTTCCGAGGGTGCGCTGCCGGCGGGGCTGGAGCGACGCGCGATCACGGTCGAGCCGCCGCGCGATGTCACGCACGGCGATCTGGCGACCAATGCGGCGATGGTGCTCGCCAAGCCGGCGGGGACGAACCCCCGCGCGCTGGCCACGGCGCTCCAGCCGAAGCTGGCGGCGCTCCCCCACGTAACCTCGGTCGAGATCGCCGGGCCGGGCTTCCTCAACATCCGGCTGACCGACGCGACCTGGACCGACGAACTCGGCACCATCCTCGCCGACGGCCCGGACTACGGCCGCTCCGATGCGGGCGCGGGCAAGCGCGTGAACGTCGAATATGTCTCGGCCAACCCGACCGGGCCGATGCACATGGGCCATTGCCGCGGCGCGGT
>CAXTMT010000301.1:0-2983 GCA_964245355.1 uncultured Sphingomonadaceae bacterium | reverse complement strand
GGCGGACGGCGACCGCAGGGCGGCGGCGGGTTCAGCGGCTTCGGCGGGGCGCGGGCGCCGCAGAAAGGCGCGGACGTCGCCTACCGGCTCGCGGTGGATTTCGACGACGCGGCGGCGCTGAAGCCGCAACGGATCACGCTGGCCACCGGCAAGACGATCGATCTCAAGATCACCGCCGATGCGGTGGCGGGAACCCCGATGAAGCTCGGCGGGCAGGGCGAGGAAGCCCCCGGCGGCAAGGGCGACGCGCTGGTGACGCTGCAAGTGAAGCGCCACCGCTTCTTCACCCGCGACGGCGATGACGTTCGGGTCGACGTGCCGATCCGGCTCGACGAGGCGGTAAAGGGCGCGCGGATCAAGCTGCCGACCGTGGAAGGCGCGGTGATGATGGGGATCCCGGCGGGCTCGACCTCGGGCAAGGTGCTGCGGCTGAAGGGGCGCGGCTTCCATCGCAAGGATGGGTCGCGCGGGGATCAGTTGGTGACGTTGGTGGTGGATCTGCCGGCGGACGATGCGGCGCTGAAGGCGTTCGTCGCGACGTGGGACGGGGATGCGGCGCGCAATCCGAGGGAAGGCATGGGGGTTTGATTGAGGTTACCGTCCTCAGACGTAGTCCACAGCCTTTCTGAGGACGCATATTGAAACACAGCGGGTTACGCCGTATGTAAGCTTTGCAGCAGTCGTTCAGTGAACACCGACTTCGAGGGGCGCACCGTGACAGCGGTGCGCCCCTTATGCGTTCAGGGGCCGGGTGACAGCCCGACCCCCCGTCGTCACTTCCTAGAAACCTCTACGATCTTGAGAATCAAGGTCGCGAAGGCGATCGACGCCGTGACAATGGCGACGATCAGGATTGCAGCAGTCATATCAATGAAAATCACCTCCTTCGGACGGCTATAGTGCAACTCGGGGCTGCGCCGTCGCATTCGCTATGCGAGGCAGCGAGTCCTCGGGCAACCAACATCAGTCCTGTGGAGGGAGCCCGATCAAACTGATCTGCCGCCCGTAATCCGGCTCCCCGCGATGCGTCGCGCGGCGATAGCTGAAGAAGCGGTCCTCGTTGGCGCAGGTATCCAGCCCGAGTGCTTCAATCCGCCGCACACCCGCCGCCGCCAGCCGCGCCGTCACATAGGCTTCGATATCGAACTGCTGATGTCCCGCCCGCCCGGCGGTGAAGAAGCGTTCGTTGTCGGGATCGGCGGCCTCGAAGCGGGCGGCGAAGGCATCGTCCACTTCGTAGGAGGCGCGCGCGATGCAGGGGCCGATCGCCGCCGTGATCCTTCCGCGATCGGCGCCGAGCTTTTCCATCGCCGCGAGCGTCGCATCGGTGATCCCGCCGATCGCCCCTTTCCAGCCGGCGTGCGCCGCGCCGATCACGCCGGCTTCCCGGTCGGCGAACAGCACCGGCACACAATCCGCGGTCAGGATGCCGAGCAGCAGCCTCGGCCGATCGGTGACGAGCGCGTCGGCGCGTGGGCGGTCGGCATCGGGGAAGGGGGCGGTGACCGCCACCGCCTCGGCTGAATGGATCTGGTGGAGCGTCACGAGGCTGGCGTCGGGCAGCACCGCTTCGGTCGCACGGCGGCGGTTTTCGGCGACGGCTTCGGGCAAGTCGCGCGATCCCAGGCCGACGTTCAGCCCGGCGAAGATCCCGGCCGAAACACCGCCCCGTCGACCGAGGAAGCCGTGCGGCACGCCCGCCAGCGTCGGCGCGATGATGACGTCGAGGCTCACAGATCGAGGCACCAGATGCGGTCGTCGTCGATCTGGTCGCCCACCGCGAACGGCGCGGCGCCGATCTCGACGAAGCCGTGGCGCGCGTAGAAGCGCCTGGCGCGGTGGTTGTCGACCCAGACGCTGAGCACGATCCGCCTGGCGCCGACGTCGCGCGCCTGATCGAGGGTCCATTCCATCAGCGCCGCGCCGACGCCCGCGCCCTTGAAGGCGGGGATCAGGTACAATTGCTTGAGTTCGGCGTCGGCCGGGCTTGCCGGAGGGGGCAGGGTGGCGCTGGCGGTGAACTTTGCGAAGCCCACGATCGCCCCGCCATCCAGCGCGATGCGGATGCGATAGGTTGGGTCGCCGATCTGCGCGGGTAGGCCGGTCGGGCCGAAATACGCGTTTAGGAAGGCATCGAGGTCTTCCTTGCGGTAGAGGTGTCCGAAGGTGTCGACGAAGCTGGCGCTCGCCATCTGAGCCAGCGCGGTGCCGTCTTCCGGCCGTGCGTCTCGATAGATAATCATGCGAACCCCGCGGGCGATGGCCAGGCCGGCGATCCGACACCCAGCACCTTGAACAGACGACCCATCCCTTCCGGATGGGAGAGGCGACGATAAGCGGCCGCGATCTCGTCGGCACGCTCCGGCGCCTTGCGGCCGAGCGCGGCGGCGCGATCCGACAGGCCGAGCGAGAGCAGCCACTGGCCCTGATCGACCGGGCCATAGATTTTCGCGCCCGCCGCCGCCCGCGCCAGCGCGCCGAAATCGACGTGCGCGGTCAGGTCGCTCCCGCCCGGTTCGGCGAGCGGATCGGCGAAGGCGTGGCCGCGCACCGCCTGCAGCGTGTCGCCGGGGCGGGTGGCGTCATGGCCATAATCGATCGCCAGCATCAGCCCACCCTGCGCTGTGAGGCGTTTGGCGAGATCGGCCATGATCGCGGTCGCCGCCGGGCAGCGCTCGACGATGGTGCCGACCGGCGCTTCGATCCCGAGATCGACCTGCGCACCGACTGCCCACTGAAATCCATCGCCCACCATCCGCTCGCGCCAGCCATCCTCGCTTCGCACATATTGGTGGATCGGCAGCGCGTCGAAGAATTCGTTGGCGACGATCAGCAATGCGGTGTCGCGCGGCAGGGTGGCGATGTCCTCATGCCAGATCGCATTCGGCACCCGCTCCGCCTGCAAGCCGCGCAGCACCGGAGAGGTTTCGACGAAATGCACCGGCGGCACCAGCCCCGCCACCCGCATCGCCCGCAGCGCATC
>CAXTMT010000300.1:0-2987 GCA_964245355.1 uncultured Sphingomonadaceae bacterium | reverse complement strand
GGGAGGGGGAGAAGATCACAATCCCCCCGGCACCAGCCCGCGCTGCTTCACCATCGCGTCCACCGTCGGATCCTTGCCGGCAAAATTGCGGTACATCGCCGCATAATCCTCGGTATGCCCGCGCGACAAAATCGTATCGCGGAAATGCTGGCCGTTGGCGCGGGTCAGGCCGCCGTGCGCCTTGAACCAGGCGTAAGCGTCGTCGTCGAGCATCTCGGTCCAGCTATAGGCGTAATAGCCCGCCGCATAGCCGTTGCCCCAGATGTGAAGGAAATAGCTGGAGCGATAGCGCGGCGGCACGTTCGCCACGTTGAGGCCGGTCGCCGCCAGCGCCTTCGCCTCGAACGCGTCGACATCCTGCCTGGGTGCGTCGGCGGGCAGCGCATGCCAGGCGAGATCGAGCTGCATCGCCGCGATCAGCTCGCCGAGGCGATACCCCTGGTTGAAGGTCTGGCTGGTCTTGAGCTTGTCGACCAGCGCCTGCGGCATCGGCGCCCCGGTGCGGTAATCGACCGCATAATGCGCCAGCACCTTGGGATCGAGCGCCCAATGTTCGTTGAACTGGCTGGGGAATTCCACCCAGTCGCGCGCGGTGTTGGTGCCGGAGACGGTCGGATAGGTCTGGCTGGCGAACAGGCCGTGCAGCGCGTGGCCGAATTCGTGGAACATCGTCGTCACGTCTTCGAAGCTGATCAGCGCGGGCTTGCCCGGCGCAGGCTTGGTGAAATTGGCGACATTGTAGATCACCGGCTTGGTGCCGAGCAGCTTCGACTGGCCGACGAAGTTCGACATCCACGCGCCGCCGGTCTTGTTGTCGCGCTTCCAATAATCGAAATACATCAGGCCGATCGAGGTGCCGTTCTCCTCGAACACCTCATAGACCTTCACGTCGCTCTGATAGGTCGGGATATCGGTGCGCGGCTTGAAGGTGATGCCGTAGAGCTGCCCGGCCGCGTAGAACAGGCCGTCGGTCAGCACCTTGTCGATCTCGAAATAGGGCTTCAGCTGGCCCTCATCGAGCGCGTATTTCGCCTTGCGGACCTGATCGGCGTAGAAATTCCAATCGGCGGGGATAAGTTGAAAGGCCGGCAATCTCCCCTTGTGAACTTCGCCCGGGATCGGGCCTTCAATAGAAACCTCCGGGCCGCCCTGCTCATCCATCAGCTTCTGAATCTCGCCCGCCTCACGATCCTCGGCGGCGCGCAAGGCCGGCGTGAACTGCTGGACGAAATGGTTTGCGGCCCCGCTGGTCTTGGCCATCTGATCGTAGAGGACGTAATCGGCATAAGTCGGATAGCCGAGCAGCTTGGCCTTTTGCGCGCGCAGCATTGCGATTGTGGCGATCGTGTCGCGCGTGTCGTTGGCATCGCCGCGTTCGGTGCGGTTCCAGCTCTGGTCGAACAGAGCAATGCGCGTGTTACGGTCGCGCAGCGAACCTAGCGCGGGCTGCTGCGTCGTGTTCTGAAGCGGCAGGACTAACTTGCCGTCGAGCTTGCGCGCCTTGGCGGCTTCGCCTGCGGCGGCGATCTCGGCCACGCTCATCCCGTCGAGCTTTTTCGCATCGCCGACAACGAGCCCGCCCGCCTTGGCGCCCGCCAGCAGTTTCTGCTGGAAGGCGGTCTCGAGCGTCGCGATTTGCTTGTTCAAATCCTGCAGCTTGGTCTTGTCGGCCTCGCCGAGCAGCGCACCCGAATGGACCATCGTGTCGTAATAGATTTTCAGCACCATCCTCTGTTCGGCATCGAGCTTCAGCGACGCGCGCTTGTCCCACAGCGCCTTCACGCGGGCGAACAGCCTGGGATTGAGGTTGATCGTATCGTTGTGCGCGGTGAGCTTGGGGGTTTCCTCGGTCTGCACCTTGTCGAGCGTGTCGTTGGTGTTGGCCTGGACGACGCCGAAGAAGGCGCTGCTCACCCGGTTGAGGTAAGCGCCCGATTTCTCCAGCGCGGTGATCGTGTTGTCGAAGGTCGGCGCGGCGGGGTTTTCGGCGATCGCGTTCACCTCGGCGATCTGCGCGGCCATGCCGGCTTCGAAGCCGGGCTGATAATCGGCGTCCTTGATCCGGTCGAACGGCGGCGCCTGATAGGGGAGCGCGCTCGGCGCGGCGAACGGATTGGCGGCGAGGACGGGCGTGACGAACGCGGCGGTGGCGAGCATGGCACTTATCAGAAAGCGGGTCATTTGGGGGCGTATCCCTCTATTATGTGATGCGGTCTGTTAGCGGCGCGGGGGAGGGGCTGTCGATGGGGAGCTTAGCCCCTCCTCTGAAGGGGAGAGGCTTTAGTTTCGAAAGCTCATCCGCTCGCCCATCCGCTTCGCCCCCGCCTTCAGCCCGCGAAAACCGCGCAGGAAATTCGCCATCGTCATCGCGACGTCGCCGATCTGGCCGGGGTTGCCGGCGAGGCTCTTCAGCATCGCCTTCGTATCTAGCGCGCCATCGGGGCGCATCGAGACGGTGATCGCGTGGGGCAACAGGTGGCGCGCCTCGTCCGAGACGATGCGGACGATGACGAAGGGCAGCCCGTGGCGCTGGGCGACCCTGGCGGCGACGTGGCTTTCCATATCGACGGCGAGGGCGCCGTGGCTTCGGCCCAGATTGCGCTTCTCGGCGACGGTATCGATCATCCGCCCATCGGCGAAGAAACCGCCCCGCCGGGCATTCGGCAGGCGCGCGGCGAGCGCTTCGCCCCAGGCGGCGTCGCAGGGCATGTCGATCGCCCCGCACAGGTGCGTACCGACGATCCAGTCGCCGATCTTCACTTCATCCGCGAGCGCGCCGGTGAGGCCGTAGCTGGCGATCGCGGCCGAGGTGGGGGCGAGGGCTTCGAGCCGCTCCTCCAGCAGATGCGCCGCGCCGCCGCCGGCGACGGCGCGGATCTGCGGGCCGGCGATGGTCTGGACTTCGCGGGTGAAGCCGGTGGCGACGAGGATGGGTTTGATAAAGCCCTCGCCCCTGAAGGGGAGAGGGTTGGGGGAGGGGGCGAGCG
>CAXTMT010000299.1:1278-3011 GCA_964245355.1 uncultured Sphingomonadaceae bacterium | reverse complement strand
GCCTATAACGCCAACCCCGCCTCGATGCGCGCGACCCTTGCGGTGCTCGGCGCCGAGAAAGCCCGCCACCGCATCGCCGTGCTGGGCGCGATGAAGGAACTCGGCCCCACCGAGGCGCGCGAACATGCGGACCTTGCCGATCCGATCGCGGCGGCGAACGTCGATTTCGCCCTGCTCGTCGGATCGGAGATGGCGCCGCTCGCCGAGGCGCTTGAGGGCCGGATCGCCTTCGCGCATGTGGCCGACGCCGCGACGGCGATCGAGCGCGTCCGCCCGCTGATCGCATCCGGCGATATTATTCTCGTCAAGGGATCGAACTCGGTTGGGCTGGCCCGTCTCGTCGACGCGCTGGCCGGAGACGCCTGATGCTGTATCTGCTGGCCGATCATTTCGGCTTCCCCCATCTGCTGAACCTGGTGCGCTACAGCACGGTGCGGGCAGGTGCCGCGGCGATCACCGCGCTGGCGATCGGCCTGCTGATCGGCCCGCGCTTCATCGGCTGGCTGCGGATCAAGCAGGGCAAGGGCCAGCCGATCCGCGCCGATGGCCCGCAGACCCATCTTTCGAAGATCGGGACGCCGACGATGGGCGGCCTGATGATCCTCGCCACCGTCTCGACCGGTGTGCTGGTCTGGAGCGACCTCACCAACCGTTATGTGTGGGCGTGTATGCTGGTGACGCTCGGCTTCGGGCTGATCGGTTTCCTCGACGATTACGACAAGGTGAAGAAGCGCCACCACGCCGGGCTTTCGGGCAAGGTGCGGCTGGTGCTGGAGTTTGCTGTCGCCGGCATCGCCGCCTTCATCATCACGCGGGGGCATGCGACCGATCTCTATCTGCCCTTCTACAAGGGGCCGGTGATCGATCTCGGGCCGTTCTACATCGTCTTCGCGGCCTTCATCATCGTCGGCTTCGGCAATGCGGTGAATCTGACAGACGGCTTGGATGGCCTCGCGACGATGCCGGTGGTAATCGCGGCGCTGGCCTTCTTCGTGATCTCCTACCTCGTCGGCAATGCCAAGTTCGCGGCCTATCTCGGCATCCCGCACGTCCTGGGCGCGGGCGAGCTGACAATCCTGTGCGCGGCGATCATCGGCGGCGGCCTCGCCTTCCTGTGGTTCAACGCGCCCCCGGCGGCGGTATTCATGGGCGACACTGGCAGCCTGGCCTTGGGCGGCGCGCTCGGCGCGATCGCGGTGACGGCGCACCACGAGATCGTGCTGCTGATCGTCGGCGGCCTGTTCGTGCTGGAGACGGTGAGCGTGATCCTCCAGGTCTTCTTCTACAAGCGCACCGGCAGGCGCATCTTCCGCATGGCGCCGATCCACCACCATTTCGAGCAATTGGGCTGGAGCGAGCCGACGGTGGTGATCCGCTTCTGGATCATCAGCGTCGTGCTGGCGCTGGCGGGCCTGGCGACGCTGAAGTTGCGGTGATCACGAGTCCTGTCTTTGCGGGGAAGCGGTACGCCGTGCTGGGCCTGGCGCGCAGTGGGGTCGCGACGGTCGAGGCGCTTTTGGCGAGTGGCGCCAGCGTGGTGGCTTGGGATTCGGATGCGGCTAAGAGAACTGCATTGCTCCCTCTCCCCGCCGGGGAGAGGGTTGGGGTCATGGGGAGCGACGGCGCAGCCGACGCGTCTCCACTATCGAGTGCGGGCCACCCGCACCCCCCCCACACCCGCCAGGGAGCGGGCGGCCCCCCCCGGGCCATTGCCGCCCCCCCCCCCCACGGGC
>CAXTMT010000299.1:0-1268 GCA_964245355.1 uncultured Sphingomonadaceae bacterium | reverse complement strand
CCCTCACCCAACCCTCTCCCTCAAGGGAGAGGGCTACCCCAGCCTGTCATTTGCCGACCCCCTCGCCATCGATCTCACCGGTTTCGACGGCGTCGTCGTCTCCCCCGGCGTCCCGCTCAACCGCCACCCGATCGCCGCCCACGCGCGTAGCGTCGGTGTGCCCGTCATCGGCGATATCGAGCTGTTCGCGCAGGCCCGCGTGTCGCTGCCGCCGCACAAGGTGGTCGGCATCACCGGCACCAACGGCAAATCGACCACCACCGCGCTGATCCACCACATCCTCGAAACCGCCGGTGTGCCGAGCCTGATGGGCGGCAACATCGGCCTGCCGATCCTGTCGCGCGATCCGTTGTCCGAAGGCGGGGTCTATGTGCTCGAACTGTCGAGCTACCAGATCGACCTCACCTTCACCCTAGATTGCGACGTCGCGGTGCTGACCAACATCACCCCGGATCACCTCGATCGCTATGAGGGGTTCGAGGCCTATCTGAAATCGAAAATCCGGCTGCTTGAGATGCAGAGCGAAGCCACCGATGCAATCATTGCGAGCAAGGAGCCGCAGGTTGACTCGGCGGTGAAGGCGCTAACCGTCGGTTCGGAATGGACGTGGTGGTTTCATGGCAGCTACGAAACCGACTTCGTCGAGGAACAGCGGAGCTGGCCTTCGCTGCAGGGGCCGCACAACGCCCAAAACGCGTGGGCCGCGCGGATGGCGGCGCTCAAGCTGGGGTTGGATCACGACGTTATTGATCAGGGCCTGCGCACCTACCCCGGCCTCCCCCACCGCATGGAGCGCGTCGCCGAGCGCGGCGGCGTCCTGTTCATCAACGACAGCAAGGCGACCAACGCCACCGCCACCGCGCCGGCGCTCGCGGCCTACCCACTTATCCACTGGATTCTGGGCGGGCTGCCCAAGACGGACGATCTCGACGACTGCGCGCCGCACTTCGATCATGTAGTGGCGGGCTACACGATCGGGGAGGCGGGGCCGATGTTCGCTGATATCCTGCGCGCTGCGGGCAAGCCGGTGACGGAGAGCGTCACGCTCGCTCAGGCCGTGCGCGCTGCGGCGGCGGCGGCGAGGCCGGGGGAGGTGGTGATGCTGTCGCCGGCCTGCGCGAGCTTCGATCAGTTCAAGGATTATGAGGCGCGGGGGCAGGCCTTCCGCGATGCGGTGGGGGGGCTGTGACTAAGGGAGCTTACTATATCCCGTCCGTCCTGAGCGAAGTCGAAGGACGTGCTGCAAGGGTCGTCGCTCTTAGCACGTC
>CAXTMT010000298.1:0-3027 GCA_964245355.1 uncultured Sphingomonadaceae bacterium | reverse complement strand
ATATCATAGCAGTTGATCTACGGCAACGACGAGCTCAACACCGGCGCCTCCAACGACATCCAGCAGGCGACCGACATGGCCCGCTCGATGGTGATGGAATATGGCATGTCCGAGAAGCTCGGCTGGTTGCGCTACCGCGACAATCAGGACGAGGTGTTCCTCGGCCACTCGGTCTCGCGCAGCCAGCATATGAGCGAGGATACCGCCCGCCTGATCGACAGCGAAGTCCGTCGCATCGTCGAGGAAGGCGAGAGGACGGCGCGCGAAGTGCTCTCCGAGAACCTCGATCAGTTGCACCGCCTGGCGACCGCCCTGCTCGAATATGAGACGCTGAACGGCGAGGAATCGAAGAAGGCGATCGCCGGCGAGGATATCGGCCGCGTCGATCCCAAGCTCAGCGCCCCGCGGGCGCTGGCGATCGGCGGCTCGTCGATCCCGAAGAGCCGGCGCCCGGGCGGCAGTTGGGGCGAGCCGGCGCCGCAGGGGGCGTGACCTCGAATTGCTCCTCCCCTGCAAGGCGAGGTGGCATGCCGAAGGCATGTCGGAGGGGTATAACCAAAAGTTAGGTAGCGAACGCTCGCCGACGGGGACACCCCTCCGTCGCGCCATGCGCGCCACCTCCCCTTACAGGGGAGGAGTGATCCCTACAGCCGCGGGAACTTCAGCCCGCCCGGCATCGGCGGCTGTCCCACCTCGGTATCGGCCTCCACCAGCGGCATCCAGCCCGAGGCGGTCAGTCGCTCGATCGGGCGGAAGCGGGTCTTGTACTGCATCCGCGCCGAGCCTTTCACCCAATAGCCGAGATAGACGTAGGACAGGCCGGCGGCGGTGGCGCGGGCGATGTGGTCGAGGATGATCAAAGTCCCCATCCCCGCCCGGCTTTCGAGCGCGGGATCGTAGAAACTGTAAACCATCGACAATCCGTCGGACTGCTGATCGGTCAGACAGCAACCGATCAGCCGCCCCGGCCGGCCATCGGCGCGCGGTTCGCGATATTCGACCAGATAGGTGGTGACCGGGGTCTGCTCGACCATGTCCGAGAAATCGAATTCGTCCATCTCGGCCATGCCGCCGCCCGGATGGCGCGAGCCGAGATAGCGACGGAGCAAGGCGAATTGCTCCTCGGTCGTCCACGGCTTGCACGCCGTGACGACCAGATCCTGGTGCCGCCGCAGCAGCTTGCGCTGGGTGCCGTTGGCCTTGAACCGGCTGGCGACGACGCGGACCGAAACGCAGGCCGAACAATCGAGGCAGCTCGGCCGGTAAGCGACGCTCTGGCTGCGGCGGAAACCGATGCGGCCCAGCGCCTCGTTCAGTTCGGCGGCATGCGCGCCGGCAAGCTCGGTAAAGACCTTGCGCTCGAGACGCCCCGGCAGATAGGGGCACGGCGCCGGAGACGTCACGAAGAAACGCGGAAATTTGAACTGCGCGCTCACCGGCCTCAGCTATCCCTGCCCCCGCGACGGAGTCGCGCATTTTTCTCTCTATGCCTGTCAAGCGGGCGTCTGAAAAGCGGCTTGGGTGAAACAACTTTTGTTACCGATGAACCATCCTCGCCGTCGCCCCGGACTTGTTCCGGGGTCCAGCCAATTGCTGCAAAAACGGTCTGCTGGCGGCTAATGGCTGGATGCCGGAACAGGTCCGGGTGACGAGTAAGACGACCTGTTTTACGCCAATTCTACCGGCGAGGCATCATAGCCCTCGCGCTCCAGCGCCGCCATCAGGCGGGCGAGTTGCTGGGGATCGCGGGTCTCGCATTCGATGTCGGTGATCAGGCCCTTGGCCGGCAGCGTCGAGAACACGCGCTGGTGATAGACTTCGATGATGTTGACCTGCTCGGCATCGAAGATGCGCGCCACATTGTAAAGCGCGCCGGGCCGATCCTGCAGCTTGATCCGCAGCCGCGCGAGACGGCCCGAACGGGCGAGATCGCGGAGCAGCACGTTGGCGAGCAGGCGCGTGTCGATATTGCCGCCGCACAGCACCACGCCCACCGTCCTGCCGGCGAAACGCTCCGGATAGGCCAGCATCGCGGCGAGGCCGGCGGCGCCGGCGCCCTCGACCACGGTCTTCTCGATCTGCAGCAGCAGCGACACCGCCTGTTCCAGCGAGCGTTCGGAGACGAGCAGGATTTCGTCGACCACCTTGGCGATGATTTCCGCCGTGATCGAGCCCGGCTCCTTGACGGCGATGCCCTCGGCCAAAGTATCCCCATGGCACGGCAGGCTGGTGCCCTTCATGCGATTGTACATCGAAGGATAAAGCTCGGCCTCGACGCCGATCACCTCGATCGGGCGACCCTGCGCCTTGGCGACCGTGCCGCAACCCGAGATCAGCCCGCCGCCGCCGATCGGCACGACGAAGCAATCGATCGCCGGCACCGCCTCCAGCATCTCCAGCGCGACGGTGCCCTGCCCGGCGATGATCTGAGGATCGTTGAACGGGTGGACGATGGTCAGGCCGCGCTCGGCGGCGAGTTCGCGGGCGTGGGCCAGCGCATCGTCGACCTGTTCGCCGTGCAGGATGATCGTCGCGCCATGCCCCTCGGTCTGGCTGACCTTCACCGCCGGCGTGTGGCGCGGCATGACGATCGTCACCGGGATGCCGAGCCGCGCGGCATGGTAAGCGACGCCCTGCGCATGATTGCCGGCCGAGGCCGCGATCACGCCCCGCGCGCGCGCCTCCTCGCTCAACTGGAGCAGTTTGTTGAGCGCGCCGCGCTCCTTGTAGGCGGCGGTGAACTGGAGGTTCTCGAACTTCAGATACACGGTCGCGCCGGTCATCTGCGACAGGGTGCGGCTGAGCAAAGTCGGGGTGCGGACGATATCGGGCTGTACGCGAATGGCGGCCGCGCGCACGTCCTCGAGCGTGACGCCATGAGATTGTGGGACATCGGTTTCGGGCGCGGGTGCGGGGAGTGTAGCCATGATGCCAGCGCCCTACGCGCAACCTTCGCGCTTTTGAACCCTTGCGCCCGCTTGCTGCGCATCTATTCGGGGACGATGGCAAAGATCGCATTTCTGGGGC
>CAXTMT010000297.1:0-3039 GCA_964245355.1 uncultured Sphingomonadaceae bacterium | reverse complement strand
GGGGGGCGCCCCCCGCCCCCCCCCCCCCCCCCCCCCCACATTATTTATCTGGTTGGGGGGGGGGGGGGGGGGCGGGGGGCCGGTGCCGCCTCCAGCGTCAGCCGAACCAAAAGACATCTCAGCCCTCGACCCGCAGCATGAACATATAGCCCTCGTTGCGCACCGTGCGGATCGGATCCTCAGGGCTCAACTTCTTGCGCAGGCGACTGATCGTCACGTCGATCGCGCGATCGAACACGTCCGAACCCAGGCCGCGCGCATGTTCGATCAGCTGATCGCGGGTCAGCACCCGCTGCGGGCGATCGAGGAAGGCGGAGAGTGTGCGGAATTCGGCGTCGGTCAACTGCGCGGGGGCCGCGTCGGCGCGATCGAGCCGGCGCTCGACGATGTTCAGCGACCAGACGCCGAAGCGCCGGATCTTGCCCGAACCGCCCGCCGCCGGCAGCTCGGCACGGCGCCGCAGCACCGCACGGACGCGCGCGAGCAATTCGCGCGGGTTGCAGGGCTTGGGCAGATAATCGTCCGCGCCCACCTCCAGCCCGATGATCCGATCGGTATCGTCGCCCATCGCGGACAGCATGATGATCCCCGGCCCGCCCGCGCCGCGCAGGCGGCGGACGATCGACAGCCCATCCTCGCCCGGCATCATCAGATCGAGCACGATAAGATCGAAGGTCTCGCGCGCCAGCCAGCCGTCCATGCCCGCGGCGTCGGCGGCATTCTCGACGTGATAGCCGGATTGGCCGAGGAAGTCGGAGATCAGCTGGCGCAGATCGGGATCGTCATCGACGACGAGGATGCGGGCGAGCGCATCACTCACCGGTTCCGCTCCAGTGGCGGTTGCGCTCGTCATAATATTGGCGACGCTCATTCTCTTCGTCCTTCAGGGTACGCTTGGGCCGCTTGCGGCAGACCCCCTCGATGGCGGTCTGCTCGGGCGTCATGCCGAGGGCCGCGAGGGTGATCCTGCCCTTGCCGTCGGGATCGAGCGCGTCGAAGCGGCGGCCGGCGGCGTCGCGGAATTCCTTGGCGGTGATGATCCGATCGACATCGGCATCGGTCGCGGCGACCGGCTCGGGGATGTTGAGCCAGCCGTAGCGGCCGGCGCCGAGAGGGAAGTAATAGCCGCTCTCTCCGGCATGCGGCCGGAATGCGTCGGGCGCCATCACCTCATGCCCGCGTACGCCGCCGGCATAGACCGAGATTTCGGGCGCGACGTCCTGCTCGTAGGCGATCACCTCCTCGGGGACGAGCCGGCCGTCACGGTCGCGATCGAGGGTGCGGAAGAAGCGATCGGCATCGGCGACGAATTCCGCCCGATCGATCGCGCCATCGCCGTTGCGATCGGCCTGCGCAAACCACAGCACGGAGGGGTAAGGCTTGCCGCTCTCCCCCCGGAACGGCTCACCCATCGGCGCGACGAAGATCGGCTTGACGCCCGGCGCCGCGCAATAAGGCGCGTCCCGTGGCACCTTGGTGAGGGCCGGCGTGGCGAGGGCAAGGAGGAGGAGTGAGGAGCGGTGCATCCACGGACGCTAGTAGCGCGATGGTGTACGGGCAAATTGCAGGGCTGAAATAGGCAATGTCGTCATGTCGGCCTTGTTCCGGCATCCGCCCTTCGGCAAGCGCAAAGCCTAATGACGCGGTGGACCCTGGAGCACGTCCGGGGTGACGGCGGGTATGGCTAGATCGATCGCTCCAGCCGCCGCAACAGCCCGCGCACCGGATTTTCCATCGGCTGCGGAATCTCCTCGCCCTGATCCACCCGGTACGCGCGCCCGTACAGATCGACGCTCGCCTCGACCAGATCGCGCGCCTCGTCCGGAAACTCGGCCACCGCCTTCGGATCGAACGGCGGCCCGTTTCGCAACCGGCGCCCGCCGCGCCCGATACGCGCCAGCCATTCCTCGATGATCATCAGCCGCGCCGTCGCCTTCAGCCCTTCCTGGGCGATGGGGATGCGCTTCGCAGCCGGCAGGGCCGCGAGTTCCTCCCTGCCGAAATAGGCACGGAGGTGTTCGCCCAGCCGCTTCGCCTCGCGACGAAGCGGCTCGACGTTGGTGTCGCCGCCGCTCAAACGGCCTGACGGTTGGGCGCGCTATCGATCGCACCCTCGATCCAGCTCTTCAGCGCGCCCTTGGGCGCCGCGCCGACCTTGGTTGCGGCGGCCGCGCCGTCCTTGAACAGGATCATCGTCGGGATGCCGCGTACGCCGTATTTGCCGGGCGTGTCGGGATTTTCATCGATGTTGATCTTGGTGATCGTCACCTTCCCGCCGAGCTCGTCGGAGAGTTCCTCCAGCGCGGGGCCGATCATCTTGCAGGGGCCGCACCATTCCGCCCAGAAATCGACCAGCACCGGCCCATCGGCCTTCAGAACGTCGCTTTCGAACGAGGTGTCGGTAACTTTCTTGGTCGGCATGTCGGTAAGCTCCCGTAACGTGTCGATCATGTAGGCAGGCGCCCCGCCCGGCTCAACCACCGAGTGCGAGGTTTTGCTGCATCGCGCGATAGCCCGGCTTGTGCGCGGCGAGGATCGTGTCGTCGAGCGGCAGCAGGAGCGGCGCGGCGGTGTAGAGCAAGGCCGCCTCGACCGGACGATCGGGGAAGATCACGCGCAGCGCTTCGACGTAGGCAGACATCTGTTCGAGGTGGCCGGTCGGCGCCGTGGCGGCCGACGACGGCACGGCGCGCCCGGTCTTGAAATCGACGACGAGAACGCGCCCGGGCTCGACCAGCAGGCGATCGACGGTGCCGGCGACGACGATGCCGTTGGCCAGCGTCGCCGTGATCGGCGCCTCGGCCAGCGCCTCCGCGCCGAACAGGCTCGCGAAGGCGGGATCGGCGACGATCCGGCAGGCGTCGACGACGATCGCCTCGGCCTCGTCCCGCGACTCCAGACCACCGGAGCCGAGCAGCCAGGCGGTCGCCGCCGCATGACGCTGATCGGGCGCGACATCGGGCAGGCGCTGGAAGAGCGAATGGAGCAGCTTGCCGCGCCGTGCCGCCTCGGCCCGCCTGGTCTCGAACCCGGCCCAGT
>CAXTMT010000296.1:0-3050 GCA_964245355.1 uncultured Sphingomonadaceae bacterium | reverse complement strand
CCGAAGTGAACGCGATGAAGGCGGCGGCGCGCGCGGCGGGCGAGGACATCATCGATCTCGGCATGGGCAATCCCGACGGCCCCCCGGCGCCGCACGTCATCGAGAAGCTCGTCGAGGTGGCGCGCAAGCCCGATGCGCACGGCTATTCGGCCTCGTCCGGCATTCCCGGCCTCAAGAAGGCGCAGGCGGCTTATTACGCGCGCCGCTTCGGGGTCGCGCTCGATCCGGCGAAGGAAGTGGTGGTGACTTTGGGCTCGAAGGAGGGCCTTGCCAATCTGGCGCAGGCGATCACCGCGCCGGGCGACGTCGTGCTCGCGCCCAATCCGAGCTATCCGATCCACACCTTCGGCTTCATCATCGCGGGCGCGGCGATCCGATCGATCCCCGCCGCGCCGGGGCCGGATTTCTTCACCCGGCTCGAGCATGCCGTCGCTTATACCGTGCCGAAGCCTTCGGTGCTGGTGATCGGTTATCCTTCCAATCCAACGGCTTATGTCGCGGACCTGGAATTCTATGAGCAGGTCGTCGCCTTCGCCAAGGCGCATAAGCTCTGGGTGCTGAGCGATCTGGCCTATGCCGAAATCTATTTCGGCGACACGCCGACGCCGTCGATCCTGCAGGTGCCCGGCGCCAAGGACGTGGCGATCGAATTCACCTCCATGTCGAAGACTTATTCGATGGCCGGCTGGCGGATCGGCTTCGCGGTCGGCAACCCGACTTTGATCGCGGCGCTGACGCGGGTGAAGTCGTACCTCGATTATGGCGCCTTCACGCCGATCCAGGCGGCGGCGGTGGCGGCGCTCAACGGCCCGCAGGATATCGTCGCGGCCAACCGCAAGCTCTACAAGGGCCGGCGCGACGTGATGGTCGAAAGCTTCGGCCGCGCCGGCTGGGAATTGCCGTCGCCCGAAGCTTCGATGTTCTGCTGGGCACCGATCCCGCCCGCGCTGGCGCACCTCGGCTCGATGGAATTTTCCAAGCAGCTGATCCAGTATGCGCAGGTCGCGGTCGCGCCGGGCGTCGGCTTCGGCGAGGAGGGCGAGGGCTATGTGCGCCTCGCGCTCGTCGAGAACGAGCATCGCATCCGCCAGGCCGCGCGCAACGTGAAGCGGTATCTGACCTCGATGGGGGTGAACACGCCCGCCAAGGGATTGGGGTAATCTCGCGATCCTCCCCCAGCGGGGGAGGTGGCATCGCGGAGCGATGACGGAGGGGTGTCGCACTCTCGATGGCGGGACGCCCCTCCGTCATGCCTTCGGCATGCATCTCCCCTTACAGGGGAGGATCTTGGCTGTATGGAACGCGCATGGACCTCGACGATATCCTCCACGTCACCACCCTGCCGGGCCTGGCGAAGCTGATCCAGCTATCGCTCGGCCCGGTCTTCCTGCTGTCGGCGATCGGGACGCTGCTCAACATGCTGACCGGCCGGCTGAGCCGGATCGTCGATCGCGCGCGGGAGATCGAACGCGGCTTTACCCCGCGCGATCACCCCGATCATGTCCATCAGGTGCGCGAATTGCGCATCCTCGATCGGCGGATGGGAATCGTGAACAATGCGATCTTCCTCTGCACGATGAGCGCGGTGCTGATCTGCCTCGTCGTGGCGGCGATGTTCCTGGCGCGCCTTGCGGGCTTCGGCTTCGCGCGGACGCTGGCGCTGACGTTCGCGGGAGCTTTGCTGCTGCTGATCGCGGGGCTGGTGCTGTTCCTGATCGAGATCCGGGTGGCGGTGGCGGCGATCCGGGTGCGGGACGAATTGTTGGAGCGGCAGTAAGGCCTGCCCGTCATTCCCGCGAAGGCGGGAATCCATACTCTCCAGCGAGAAAGCCCCTTCTCTACGCTGCGCATATGGATTCCCGCTTTCGCGGGAATGACGAAGGGTAAGGACGGCCCTCCATCTCCCCCAAAGCGAAGAAGAGCCGCCGGGTTGCCCCGACGGCTCTTCCGACATGGGTCAGCGGCCGGATATCGGCCCGGGAGATCCCCGGCATTTCCGTGTCTGCACGATGCGAGCCCTGCCTGATGCGCGCCGGCGCTACGCCTGGATCACGCGTTCGGCAGGGCCGAACCGGCAGACTTAGAAATGCGTCTCCCGAACGGACTGAACCGACCTCCCAGCTGAACCATGAGACATCGGATCACCTCCTTTCGCTAAGTTTAAGAGCAAGGCGAATGTGAGTCATTTCGAAGCGTTCGGCAAGACTTGTATTTGTTTATTTTGCCGTCAAACTCTCTCGCCTTGCCCTCAACCCCGGCAGTCCTCGACGACGCGGGCGGGCTCGGCCCAGGCGGGCATCACCACCATCGCCGTGCCAGCGCTCTCGATCGACCAACGCCCCCGGCTGAAGGCAATCTGATCGAGCACAGGATCGCTCGCTGCGAGCGGCGCGGAGAGGGTGCGGGCGCCGTAGCTGGTCTTGATCGTCAGCGGGCCGGTGGCGCCGGTGCGGGTGATCGTAACTGTGCGCGTCGCCCCGTCGCAACGGATCTCGACGGCGGCGCCGAAGCGGGCGGCGCTGGTTTGGGGATCATAGTGCCAATTGCCCGCCGTCAGCGGCAGATCGGCCCATGCGACCGGCCCAGCGGCAGGCGGGACGATCGCGGGCAGAGAGGGCAACGCGACGGGCTTGGTCGGCTTGGGCGCGGTCTCGCAACCCGCGAGCAGCAGCGTGAGCATCAGGGCGGCGGGACGGGCGAAGCGCATCGCCGGTTCTCATGGCGGATGTCGCGCGCGGTGGGAAGCGCGGCGGGCTTGCCAAGCCCTGCCCGAACTTGCCAAGGCGGGCGGATGGGAGAGATGACACCGCCGATCCTCGCCGCCATCGCCTTGCTCGGCGGCTATCTGCTCGGGTCGATTCCGTTCGGGCTGCTGATCACCCGCTTCGCCGGTACGCAGGATCTGCGTACGGTAGGCTCGGGCAATATCGGCGCGACCAACGTGCTGCGCACCGGCCGCAAGGGGCTGGCGGCGGCGATGCTCGCCCTCGATGCTGCCAAGGGCGCGATCGCGGTGCTGGTGGTCGGCGCGATTTGGCCCGATCCCATGC
>CAXTMT010000295.1:0-3054 GCA_964245355.1 uncultured Sphingomonadaceae bacterium | reverse complement strand
GCGCACGACGACGATCCCTTCGCGCGCTACGAGGCGATGCAGCAATTGATGCTCGATACGCTCGTCGGCGCGATCGACGGGGCGGCGGATCACAGCGCGGTGATCGCGGCGGTGCGGGGCACGCTCACCGATCCCGCGCTCGACGCCGCCTTCGTCGCTGAAGCCGTGATCCTCCCCTCCGAAGCCTTCGTCGGCGATCAATTGGCGGCGGTCGATCCCGAGGCGGTCGCGGTCGCGCGCGTGGCGCTGCGCGTGGCGCTCGGGACCGAGCTGCTCGACCTGTGGCGTGATGCCTACGCGCGCACCAGCAAGGCCAATCGTTTCGAATATACGCCGGCGGCCAAGGGCGCGCGGCGGCTGCGGACGATCGCGCTCGGCTATCTCGCCGCCGCCGACGCGGAGGATTGGGCGGCGCTTGCTTTCGATCAGTACGATCAGGCCGATAACATGACCGATCGCCAGGGTGCGCTCGGCGTACTGGCCAACAAGGACGTGCCCGAGCGGGAGGCGGCGCTCGCCGATTTCCACGCGCGCTACCGCGACGATCCTCTGGTGATCGACAAATGGTTCACCGTGCAGGCGCTCTCGACGCGGCCCGATACGCTGGGCGCGGTCGAGGGGCTGGCCCGCCACCCCGATTTCACCATCGCCAACCCGAACCGGCTGCGCAGCCTGGTCAGCGCCTTCTCGGTCAACCAGCGCGCCTTCCACGATCTGTCGGGGCGCGGCTATCGCTTCGTCGCCGACATGATCCTCGGCGTCGACGCCATGAACCCGCAATCGGCCGCCCGCCTCGTGCCGAGCCTCGGCCGCTGGCGCCGCTACGAGCCCGTCCGCGCGGCGCTGATGCGCGAGGAACTGGAGCGCATTCTCGCCACGCCGGGCCTGTCGAAGGATGTGTTCGAACAGGTCAGCAAGAGCCTCGCGTGAACATCGTCATCCTGACCGGCGCCGGCATTTCGGCGGAGTCGGGGCTGGCGACGTTTCGCGGGCCGGACGGGCTGTGGGAAGGTCACCGCATCGAGGACGTCTGCACCCCCGAGGCATTGGCGCGCGATCCCGCTACGGTGCTGCGCTTCTATGACGAGCGCCGTGCCGCACTGGCGACGGTCGCGCCCAATCCGGCGCATGACGCGCTCGCACGGCTTGATCGCGAATGGGACGGTGGACTGCTGATCGTGACGCAGAACGTCGACGATCTGCACGAACGCGCCGGGGCCGAGCGGATGCTGCATATCCACGGTGAATTGCTGTCGGCGCTGTGCCGGGCATGCGGCGCGCGCGAAAAGTTTGCAGGCGCGATGCTGGGCGGCACGGCCTGCGTGACGTGCGGCGCGACGGATCGGCTGCGGCCCGACATCGTCTTCTTCGGCGAGAGTCCCTACGAGATGGAGCGGATCGAGGCGGCGCTGATGGCGGCCGATCTGTTCGTATCGATCGGCACTTCGGGCGTGGTCTATCCGGCGGCCGGGTTCGTGCGGCTGGCGCGGGCGGCGGGAGCGTGGACGCTGGAGCTCAATCTGGAGCCGTCCGACGGCAGCCCGTTCTTCGACCAGCAGCGCTATGGGCCGGCGAGTGTGCTGGTGCCGGCGTGGGTGGCGGAGGTGCTTTCCTCTTAGCCTTCGCCCCGGCGCAGGCCGGGGCCGCTGTCGGATAGAATGCAACGTTGCGCCAGGCCCCACACCGGCCCCGGCCTGCGCCGGGGCGACGGAGCAAAAAAGAAAAGGCCGCCCGGATCGCTCCGGACGGCCTCAATCCCAAACCATAACCGAAAGCCTCAGCCCTCGGCCTCTTCCGCCGGGGCCTGATCGCTGACGATCTCGCCCGGTTCGGCGTTCGGATCATAAGCTTCGACGAAGCCGGCCTCGTCGCGCTCGAACATCTGGCGCATCACGTCGACGCCCTGGCTCTGCAGCTCGGCCTCTTCGGGGGAGCGGGCGACGTTGACCTTGATCGACACCGCGACCTCCGGGTGGAGGACGATGCGGACTTCGCTCAGGCCGATCGCCTTGATCGGCTTGTCGAGCACGACCTGGCTGCGGCTGACCTTGGCGCCGTCGGCGGCAAGCAATTCGGCCAGATCGCGCGCCGAAACCGACCCATAAAGCTGGCCGGTGTTCGATGCCTGCCGGATCAGGGTGATGGTCTTGCCGTCGATGTCCTTCGAAGCCGTCTCGGCCTCGCCGCGACGCGAGGCGTTCTCGGCGACGATGGTCGCCTTGTTGGCCTCGAACACCTTCTTGTTGGCCTCGTTGGCGCGCAGGGCTTTCTTGCGCGGCAGGAGGAAATTGCGGGCGAAGCCGTTCTTCACGGTGACGACGTCACCGATCTGGCCCAGCTTTTCGACCCGCTCGAGCAGGATGACGTCCATGATGCGGACTCCTTACTTAACGAGGTAGGGCAGCAGGCCCAGATGACGGGCGCGCTTGATCGCCTGGGCGAGTTCGCGCTGCTTCTTGGCCGAAACCGCGGTGATGCGGCTCGGCACGATCTTGCCGCGCTCGGACACGAAGCCCTGCAGCAGGCGGACATCCTTATAGTCGATCCGGGGCGCATCCTTCGCGGAAAAGGGGCAGCTCTTGCGACGGCGGAAAAAGGCACGTGCCATTGTCAGTGTCTCCCTTAAGCCGCGTCGCGGCTGAAGCCGCCACGGTCGCCACGATCACCGCGGTCGCCACGATCACCACCGCGGTCGCCGCCACGATCGTCGTCACGGCGCGAGCGGCGCTCGCGATCGCGCTCGCCACGGCGCATCATCGCCGACGGACCCTGCTCATGCGCGTCGACGCGGACGGTCATGTAGCGGATGATGTCTTCGTTGATCGCGGTCTGGCGCTCGAGCTCCGCGACGACACCGCCGGGGGCCTCGATTTCGAGCATCACATAATGCGCCTTGCGGTTCTTCGCGATGCGGTATGCGATCGAACGCAGGCCCCAGCTCTCGGTCTTGACGACCTTGCCCTGGCCTTCGGTCACGATCTTGGTGGCGGCTTCCGCCAGTGCGTCCACCTGCGCCTGTGCCAGATCCTGGCGCGCAAGGAACACATGCTCGTA
>CAXTMT010000294.1:0-3089 GCA_964245355.1 uncultured Sphingomonadaceae bacterium | reverse complement strand
GTCCAGCTTCTTCCCACGCAAGAGGCAGCGGGACCCCGGGTCAAGCCCGGGGTGACGAGAAAGTGGGTTTCGGCCCGGCAACCAAGGTTTAGGGAAGCGCCATGACGATGCACCCCGCCGAACCCCCGCACGATTGCCCGCTCTGTCCCCGCCTGGCCGCCTTCCGCGCGGAGCAGCGCGTCGCGCACCCGACCTGGTTCAATGCCCCCGTACCGAGCTTCGGCGATCCGGATGCCTGGCTGGCGATCGTCGGGCTCGCGCCGGGGATGCAGGGGGCGAACCGCACCGGACGGCCGTTCACCGGCGACTTCGCGGGGGTGCTGCTCTACGAGACCCTGCTCAAATTCGGCCTCGCCCACGGCGCCTACGCGGCGCGGCCCGACGACGGCCTGACCCTCGACGGTGCGATCATCGTCAACGCGGTGCGCTGCCTGCCGCCGCAGAACAAGCCGACCCCCGAGGAGATCCGCACCTGCCGGCCGTTCCTCGAAGGCGCGCTGGGGGCGTTGCCGAACCTGCGGGTGGTGGTGGCGCTCGGCCAGATCGCGCACCAGTCGGCGGTGAAGGCGCTCGGCGGCAAGCTGCCCAAAGCCAAGTTCGGCCATGCCGCCGTGCATGTCGTGCCCTCGGGCCTGACGCTGATCGATAGCTACCATTGCTCGCGCTACAACCAGAATACCCGCGTACTGACGCCGGAAATGTTCGAGGCGGTGTTCGCGAAGGCGGTGGGATTGAAATCTTCCCCGTAGCGGGGAGGATCAGGCTCGCGCCGCCTTCAGGTAGAGCTCGCGCAGGCGCCGGGTGATCGGGCCGGGCCTGCCGTCGCCGACCGGCTGACCGTCGATCTCCACGATCGGCAGCACGAAGGTGGAGGCGCTGGTCATCATCGCCTCGCGCGCCGCCAGCGCTTCGGCGACGGTGAAGGCGCGCTCCTCGATGCGGATGCCGTCCTCCTTGGCCAGCAACGCCACGGCAGCGCGGGTGCAGCCGGGGAGGATGTCGCGACTATTCGGCCGGGTGACGAGCGTCCCTTCGGCGGTGACGATCAGCGCGGTGGAGGAGGCGCCTTCGGTGACATGGGCTTCGCCATCGACCAGCCAGGCCTCGTAGGCGCCCTTCGCCGCCGCCTCGCGCTTGGCGAGAACCTGGGCGAGCAGCATCACGCTCTTGATGTCGCGCCGCGCCCAGCGGATGTCGGCGACCGTCGCGACCTTGATGCCCCGCTCGGCGAGCGGATTGGGGTCGAGCGTCTTGGCCTGGGTGAACAGGACGAGCGTCGGGCGATCCGGCCGGCCGAGGAAGTCGCGCTCGCCCGCGCCGCGGGTGAGTTGGAGATAGACGATGCCCTGATCGATGCCGTCTCGGCCGATCAATTCGCGCCCGATCACCTCGATCTCGGCGAGCGGGACGGGCAAGGTCAGGTCGAGCGCCGCCGCCGATAGCTCCAGCCGGGCGAGGTGCGCCGCCGAATCGACCGGCCGGCCGTCGAGTACCGCCGTCACCTCATAGATGCCGTCGCCGAAGAGGAAGCCGCGATCCTCGATCGACACCTTCGCCGCGGCCAGCGGCACGAAGGCGCCATCGATCCAGGCGGTGCGGGTCATCTCACTCTCCACGCCGATCAGACGTCCTGCGTCAGCCGCCCGTACAGATCGGGCCGGCGATCGCGGAAGAAGCCGAAGGCGGCGCGGTGGCGTTTCACCCGGTCGATATCGAGGGTGGCGACCAGCACCCCGGTTTCCTCCGCGCCGAATTCGGCGAGCATGTCGCCGCGCTCGTCGCAGATGAAGCTGTGGCCGTAGAAGCGCTGACCGTGCTCCGTGCCGATGCGGTTCGATGCCACCACCGGCACGACGTTGGACACCGCATGGCCCACCATCGCCCGCCGCCACAGCCGTGACGTATCGAGCGAGGGGTCGTGCGGCTCGGTGCCGATCGCGGTGGGGTAGAAGAGCACCTCGGCCCCCATCAGCATCATCGCCCGCGCCGTCTCGGGATACCATTGATCCCAGCAGATGCCGACGCCGAGCTTGGCGTGGCGGGCATCCGGCGGACCGTCCCACACCTTGAAGCCGGTGTTGCCCGGTCGGAAGTAGAATTTCTCCTCATAGCCGGGGCCATCGGGGATGTGGCTCTTGCGATAGACGCCCTGCACCGCGCCGTCGGGGCCGATCATCGCGAGGCTGTTGTAATGGTGCGGGCCGTCCGCCTCGAAGAAGCTGGCCGGGATCGTCACCTGCAGTTCGGCGGCGAGCTTCTGCATTTCGGTGACGGCGGGATGCTCGGCGGTGGGGCGTGCCCGGACGAACAGGCCCTCGTCCTCGACGCGGCAGAAATAGGGGCCTTCGAACAGTTCGGGCGGCAGGATCACCTGCGCGCCCTTGGCCGCAGCCTCGCGCACCAGGTCGGACACGGCGGCGATGTTGGCGGCTTCGTCCTCGCCGAACGCGAGCTGGAGGGCGGCGACTGTGATCTCGGTCATGCGGCCCTCATATCGGAATCTGCTGGCTGATGCAGTGGAAGCTGCCGCCGCCGGTCAAAATATGGTCGGCGCGGAAGCCGATCGTCTCGCGGGCCGGGAAGAGCGCGGCGATGGCAGCTACGGCCGCATCGTCGTTGGGTGCGCCGTAGAGCGGCACGACCACGGCGGCGTTGCCGATCAGGAAGTTCATGTAGCTCGCCGGGATCGTCTCCCCATCGCGCTGGACGAGGCCGGGGGAGGGAATGGCGACCACCTCTACCCCGAGGGCGCGGGCGCGCTCGGCCGCGTCGGCATAGACATCGGCATTGGGATCGTCTTCGGTCGGCACGGGTATGGCAAGACGGTTCGGGGCGACGAAGCGGGCGAGGTTGTCGACATGGCCATCGGTATGATCCTCGGCAAGGCCGTGGCCCAGCCACAATATCCGATCGTAGCCGAGATCGGCCCTCAACCGCGCCTCGATATCGGCCTTCAGCAGGCCGGGGTTGCGGTTGGGGTTGAGCAGGCATTGCTCGGTGGTGACGACGAGGCCGGTGCCGTCGCCGTCGATCGCGCCGCCCTCCAGGATCCAATCACGGGTTTCGGTGTGAATATGCCGCTCCGCCGC
>CAXTMT010000293.1:0-3095 GCA_964245355.1 uncultured Sphingomonadaceae bacterium | reverse complement strand
GGCGTTGGCAGGGATGGCGCTGCTGCTCGTCAACCCGCGCCTGCCGGTGCCGACCGGGCCGGTCTATGCCGGCTGGGATCGCGTGGATCGCGGTGCTTTGGCGCAGGGTGCGCCGCTGGATGTCGCGAAGACGGCGCGCAACGATCTCTATCCGCCCGCGCTGGCGATCCAGCCGCGGATCGCCGATGTCGTGGCCTTGCTGGCGGACCAAGCGGGCGTGGTGCTGGCGCGCATATCGGGATCGGGTGCGACCTGCTTCGCCCTGTTCGAGAGCCTCGCCGCGCGCGACGCCGCCGATGCCGCGATCGCCGCCGCCGAGCCCGGCTGGTGGCGCCTTGCGACGCGGGTGCGCGGGTGAACCCCTGGATCGACATCGCCGGCGATCCCGCGACCGGGCTCTTGCTGATCGCCGACCATGCCTCGGCACGGGTGCCCGAGGGTATCGAACTCGGCGTCGACGAAGCGCTGATGGGCGAGCATATCGCGATCGACATCGGCGTCGATCCGCTCGGCCGCGCGCTTTGCAGGACGCTCCGCTGCCCCGGCATCCTCGGAAATATCTCGCGCCTCGTCATCGATCTCAACCGCGAGGAGGATGCCGAAGGGCTGATCGTGCCGGCCGGCGACGGCCATCAGGTGCCCGGCAACGCTTCACTCGCGCCGGAGGCGCGCGCGGCGCGGACCGAGCGTTATTGGCGACCCTACCACCACCACATCGAACAGACGCTGGCCGCGCATCGCCCGAGCCTGCTGATCTCGCTCCACAGCTTCACCCCCGCACTGCGCTACGGCGGCTCGCCGCGCCCCTGGCAGATCGGCATACTCTACAACCAGGACGATCGCGCCGCGCGCATCGCCATTCCCCTGCTGGAGGCGGCGGGGATTCACACCGGCGACAACCAGCCTTATTCGGGCAAGCAGCTCAACGCGACGATGAACCGCCATGGCGAGGGAAATGCCATCCCCTATCTCGGCCTGGAAGTGCGGCAGGACCTGATCGGCGATGCCACCGGTGTACAGCAATGGCGTAACATAATTGCTCCAATCATCGATCAGACGAATAAAATGCTGCGCAGACCTTGACCCTTTTCGTCATTCCCGCGAAGGCGGGAATCCATATTCCTGATCGCTGTGCTTATGGATTCCCGCCTTCGCGGGGATGACGACCGTTGATGTATGAGGATTTTATGAGCCGTTTCGACAAATCCCGCCTGCCCAGCCGCCACGTCTCGGTCGGGCCGGAGAAGGCGCCGCACCGCAGCTATTATTATGCGATGGGGCTGACCGAGGAGGAGATCGCGCGGCCGTTCGTGGCGGTGGCGAGCGCGGGCAACGACAGCGCACCCTGCAACACCACGCTCGATTTCCAGGCCGATGCCTGCCGCCGCGGCGTGGAGGCGGGCGGCGGCATGCCGCGCCGCTTCAACACGATCACCGTCACCGACGGCATCGCGATGGGCCACCAGGGGATGAAGTCCAGCCTCGCCAGCCGCGAGGTGATCGCGGACTCGGTCGAGCTTTCGGTGCGCGGCCATTGCTACGATGCGCTCGTCGCCTTCGCCGGTTGCGACAAGAGCCTGCCGGGCATGATGATGGCGATGCTGAGGCTGAACGTGCCCGCGATCTTCGTCTATGGCGGATCGATCCTGCCGGGCCGCTATCAGGGCCGCGACCTGACCGTGGTCGACGTGTTCGAGGTCGTCGGCAAATATGCCGCCGGGCTGTGCCCTTTGTCCGAAGTCACCGCGATCGAGAAGGCGGCGTGCCCAGGGCATGGCGCGTGCGGGGGGCAATATACCGCGAACACGATGGCGTGCGTCGGCGAGGCGATCGGTTTGTCGTTGCCGAACAGCAACATGGTGCCAGCCCCTTACAACAGCCGCGAAGAGATCGCCGTCGATGCCGGGCGGCAGGTGATGGAATTGCTCGCCGCCAACATCCGCCCGCGCGACATCTGCACCCCCAAGGCATTCGAGAATGCCGCCCGCGTCGTCGCGGCGACCGGCGGCTCCACCAACGGCGCGCTCCATCTGCCCGCGATGGCCAACGAATGCGGCATCGATCTCGACCTGTTCGACGTCGCCGGCTTCTTCAAATCGACGCCCTATATCGCCGATCTGAAGCCCGGCGGCCGCTACGTCGCCAAGGACATGCACGAGGCCGGCGGCGTCTATATGGTGATGAAGACCCTGCTTGCCGAGGGCCTGCTGCATGGCGATTGTCTGACGGTGACCGGCAAGACGCTGGGCGAGAATATCGATCGGGTGACGTGGAATCCCGATCAGAAGGTGATCTACGACGCCAGGACCCCGATCACGCCGACCGGCGGCGTCGTCGGCCTCAAGGGCAGTCTGGCGCCCGATGGGGCGATCGTGAAGGTCGCCGGGATGCACCGTCTGCAGTTCGAAGGTCCGGCGCGGGTGTTCGACTGCGAGGAGGATTGCTTCGCCGCCGTCGAGCGCCGCGACATCGCAGAAGGGTCGGTGATCGTCATCCGCTACGAAGGCCCCAAGGGCGGCCCCGGAATGCGCGAGATGCTCTCGACCACCGCCGCGCTCTACGGGCAGGGGCTGGGCGAGAAGGTGGCGCTGATCACCGACGGGCGCTTTTCCGGCGGCACCAGAGGCTTCTGCATCGGCCATGTCGGCCCCGAGGCGGCCGACGGCGGCCCGATCGCGCTGATCGCGGACGGCGACGCGATCCGCATCGATGCCGAGGCGGGGACGATCGATCTGCTGGTCGACGCCGACGTGCTGGAAGCACGGCGCGCGGCGTGGGTGCCGCGCAAGAACGATTATCAGTCGGGGGCTTTGTGGCGCTATGCCAAGACCGTCGGCCCGGCGGTGAACGGCGCGGTGACGCACCCCGGCGCCAGGGCGGAAACCCATGTCTTCGCGGATATCTGAGATTCAAGCGCAGCGTGCTCCGGCGCAGGCCGGAGCCCAGGATGATTGGGCACACGGCTTGTGGCTCTGGGCTCCGGCCTGCGCCGGAGCACGGGTGGACTTGGGGTGACGAACCGACCCATCCTCACCGCCGCCGCCATGCGCGCGGCGGAGCAGAAGGCGATCGACGCGGGCACCTCGGTCGAGACG
>CAXTMT010000292.1:0-3122 GCA_964245355.1 uncultured Sphingomonadaceae bacterium | reverse complement strand
GTTCCTGAAGCTCTCTGGCGACTCCGCCTCGGTGCGAATCGCCGTCGACACGGCACGCACCATCACGAACGAGATGAAGGTCGCGCTCACGGCGAAGGCGCTCGATGCACCGGACGGCGAAGCGTGGTCCGTCATCGAGAGTCCGGCCGAGTACCAGCCTTTGCTGGAGCAGGACGTCGTTTTCATTCACAAGAAAGCCAAAATTTCCATGACTGAAAAATCCAAAGTTCCCGAGGCGATCGGCCTGCTCGACCAGGCACGGTGCCCCGTCGCGCTGATCTGGGGCGAGCGGTCGGCGCTGATGCCGCCCGAGCGTGTCGCGGCGATGCGCGCGCTGCTGCCACCCGGCTCGCCGGCCTTCGCCATCCCCGACGCCGACCACCACGTCATGGTCGACCAGCCGCTGGCGTTCGTCGCGGCGTTGAGGGGGTTGTTCGCGGGGTGGCCGAAGGGGTGAGCCGGTTTGCGCTTGGCTTACGGTACGATATCCCGTACAATGTCTGCCATGCATACGCTCAGCTTTTCCGAAGCCCGCGCCAACCTCAAGGCGACGATGGACAAGGTTGTCGCCGACCGCGCGCCGGTCGCAATCACCCGCCAGCGCGGCGAGGGCGTCGTCATGGTCTCGGCGAGCGAATGGGAAGGCATGGAGGAGACGCTCTACCTCCTGTCGTCGCCGGCGAACGCCAAGCGCCTGCTCGATGGCGCCGCCCGGATGGATGCGGGTGAAGGCGAGGAACACGTGCTGATCGAGCCGTGAAAATCGCCTTCGACCGCGACGGCTGGGACGATTATCTTCATTGGCAGGCAACCGACGCGAAGGTGCTGGCGCGCCTGAACGCACTGCTGGCCGAGTGCATGCGCGATCCTGTCCGCGGCACCGGCAAACCCGAATCGCTCAAGAAGAACCTCGCCGGCTGGTGGTCGCGCCGGATCACGAGCGAACACCGGCTGGTGTACCGCGTCCGCGGGGAGGGCGAGGGGCAGGCGCTCGAGGTGCTGGCGTGCCGATATCACTATTGAGGGGGTGGCGTGGACTTCACCTTCGACCCCGCCAAGGACGCTGCCAACCGCGCCAAGCACGGCGTGCCGCTGCTGTTCGGCGCGCGGGTGTTCGACGGGTCACACATCGTGCTATCATCGGCCCGACCGATCGACGGCGAGGTTCGCTTCAAGGCGATCGGGCTGGTCGACGGGAAGCTGTGGACGGCGGTCCATCTCTGGCGCGATGGAACGATACGGTTGATCCCGGTGCGCAGGAGCAACGGCGGTGAACGACGCGGGTTTGGACGAGGCGGTGCGCGCTGAGCGCGTCGAGGAGGAAATGATCGTCGCGATCCCGGCCGATCCCGGCGATCCCGAGGACTTCGACGTGACCGTCGCCGCTTTGCGGCACGGTCACATGGCGCGCGACCTGCGGCTGCTCCGCGAGAGGATGGGCCTGACGGTCGAAGTTTTCGCCGCGCGCTACGCCATCCCGGCCGACGACTACGCCCGTTACGAAAGCGGCTATTACCCGCCCGCCGGCGGCGGTCGCGGCGTACCTGCGGGTGATCGTGGCGGAGCCGGAGGTGGCGGCGCGGGTGCAGGCGGCGGCGTGAGTGGGAGCCGCCGCTCGCCGTCGACCTGACGGTGCCGGGGCTGCTGAACGAGGGTAAGGACGGGAGCGTGGATGGATTATCTGGGGTGGCGGAGGCGGCGGAGTACTCACCAGAGTGCCTCCAGACAGATCGTTATCCGATAAGCGGTTCAGGCAGCATAATGTTCGAGACTGCCTTTCTCAACGATGGAAGAACTTCGTTCCATCGCCCCTTGCTTGGGTGCAGTATAGACACAGTCGCTATATCACCATATTCAGGCAGATTAATATCCGAATTCATAAAAAAGTTTACCTTGTGCACCGCGGTAGGGGCCAATTAAAATATTGCGCTTATTAATTATATTTGCCTTTTGTGATTTACAAAATAAGTTGTATGATCCGATTCCTCCGAATATAGTCAATGCTGAATGCACAAAGTCAATATACTCGCGAAGGAACGGCGCAGTAATCTCGGCCGCGTATTTTTTGTTGATATTGTCTGACGTTACACTGCGCTGCCATATGACGTTGGAACCTTGGACGGAGCGTACCCGGTCACCCGCATCCGGAAACATCGCAGCGAGGCAAGCACCCGTCTGCCTCGATGTGTTCCCATGCCCATCGAAAAACTCGTGCCTACCCTGCGCTATCTCGCGGTCCGTAAGAATGATCGCCGACTCCGGGGCTCCGCCGGGGTTAAAGTTTAACCAGAGAACAGGGCATGGCTGCGGAATCGAGTATATCGCACTGGCATATTTTCGACTGTCTAACTTGGCGGCGAGAAGAAGCCTATCCTCGACATCTTTCTTGAACGCCAAAGCACCATCGACATCTTGCAAATTTTTCGTTGCGGTGATCACGCCGCCAGTCGTGGGATCGCCGCCAGTTGGGCCGCCATGTTCCGTTCGGCCACCGCGAGATCGTAATTGCGCTGCATGTTGAGCCAGTGCTCGGGCGTGCTGCCGAGCAGCTTCGCCAGCCGCAGCGCCATCACCGGCGTGACCGGCTGGCGTTCGGCGACGATGTCGTGGAGCGTCTGGCGCGAGATGCCGAGCAGCCGCGCCACCTCGGTCTTCGGGCGGCCGACGGCGGGGAGGATGTCCTCGCGCAGAAGTTCGCCGGGGTGCATCGGCACGAGGCCCTTGAGCAGCGGATTGGGCATCAGTGATAATCCTCCAGATCGACATCGACCGCATCGACGCCGTGCCAGCCGAACGTGATCCGCCAGTTGTCCGACGCATCGACCGCGAAGCGCCCCTTGTCGCGGCCCTTCAACGGGTGGAAGCGCAGCCCCGGCAGGTCCATCTCCTCGGGTGCCGACGCCGCGTCGAGCGCCTGCACCATCCGTCGCAGCCGCGCCGGATTCTGCACGCTCAGCTTCGACGCATCGCCCTGCTCGACAAAGCGCCGAAGAGCCTTGCTGCGGAACGAGACGATCACCGGTGTAAGCTATCGCCTGACACACGGAACGTCAAGCACTGCCTTACACCGCCGGCAGATAAATTTCGCCCCCCTCCGCCCGAAACCGCGCACTCATCTCCGC
>CAXTMT010000291.1:0-3132 GCA_964245355.1 uncultured Sphingomonadaceae bacterium | reverse complement strand
CATGTCGTCCATCCCCTGATGGACCTCCAGCCGCTCTTCGCCCAAGCCCACCATCACCCCCGATTTGGTGAAGATCGACGGGTCGAGCCGCTTCACCTGCTCCAGCAGCCGCAGCGACGCATAATAACGCGCGCCCGGCCGGATCGTGGAATAGAGCCGCGGCACCGTCTCGAGGTTATGGTTGTAAACGTCCGGCCGCGCGGCGACGATCGCCTCGATCGCGGCATCGGCCTTGTTGCGAAAATCGGGGGTGAGGATTTCGATCGTGGTCGTGGGCGTCGCCTTGCGCAGCGCCTCGATCACCTTGACGAACTGGCTCGCCCCGCCGTCGCGCAGATCGTCGCGATCGACCGAGGTGATGACGATATGTTGGAGGCCGAGTTCCGCCGCCGCCTCGGCGACATGCGCGGGCTCCAGGGGATCGACCGCGCGCGGCATCCCGGTCTTCACGTTGCAGAAGGCGCAGGCCCGTGTGCACGTATCGCCCAGGATCATCACCGTCGCATGCTTCTTCGTCCAGCATTCGCCGATGTTCGGGCAGGCGGCTTCCTCGCACACCGTCGCCAGATTGAGCTTGCGCATCAAGGCGCGCGTGTCGGCAAAGCCTTTCGAGGTCGGCGCCTTGACGCGGATCCAGTCGGGCTTGCGGGTCCGGGGCTGTAGGATGGGCAGCGCTTCGTTCATGCCTGCCAGATAGCGAGTGCGAAGCCCCCTTGCCACCCCCGCGCGCATTGGCAAAGAGCGGCCATGACCAAGCTGACCGCCACCTTCGACGATCTCCTCTCCGGTTATAGCCGATTCCGCGTGAAGGGCTGGGCCCGCCAGCGCACCCGCTGGACCGAACTGGCCGACGGGCAGAGCCCCAAGGTGATGGTGATCGCCTGCTCGGACAGTCGCGTCGATCCCGCGCAGATCTTCGACGTTTCGCCGGGCGAGATCTTCGTGGTGCGCAACATCGCCAATCTGGTGCCGCCGTTCGAGACGACGCCGGGACGCCACGGCGTATCCGCCGCGCTGGAATTCGCGATCACCCAGCTCAAGGTGCAGGACGTGGTGGTGATGGGCCACGGCGCCTGTGGTGGCTGCAAAGCGGCGCTCGGCCATCTGTTCGCGGGCGCCGCGCCGGGCGAGGGCGGCTTCGTCGACGCCTGGGTCTCGATGCTCGACGAGGCGCGCGACAAGGTGCTGGCCGAATATGGCGGCGAGACCAAGGAGGCGGTGCGGGCGATGGAGTTGGAGGCGGTGAAGGTCAGCCTCGCCAATCTGCGCACCTTTCCCTTCGTCACCCCGCGCTTGGAGGCCGGCACCCTCCGCCTGCGCGGCGCTTATTTCGCCATCGCCGACGGGCAATTGCACCTGCTCGATGAGGCCAGCGGCGAATTCAACACCGTCCCCGCGTAATCCTCCCCCGCCAGGGGAGGACTGTGCCGGGCCGTCGGAACGGGCCGCCTTCGCAGACGTTTCCCGCGCACAACCGAACAAGGAGTGCAGTGATGTCTGCCAAGAAATTGCTCGCCGGCGTACTGGCGCTGGGTATTGCGCTGCCCGCGCTCGCGCAGGCTTATGATCCGAACTCGGCCCAGCCCGCGCCAAGCGGTCCGAACCCTGGCACGGTAGCGGCCAATAATCAGGTCGCCGCGACAATCGATGCCGCATCGGCGATGAATGCCGAGGGCCAGGCGCAATATGATGCCGATCGCGCGTCATATCTCACCGCGCTCGCCCAGCATGATCGCGCCGTCGATCGCACCGATGCGCGTTATGCCCGCCAGCAGCGCGCTTACGCCGATGCGATGGCGGTGTGGCGCTGGCAGGTCCGCAAGTGCAAGGAAGGTCACCAGCGCGCCTGCGATCTGCCGACGCCCGATCCTTCGGCTTTCTATTGAGGGTGCGGCGCGCTCGCCGGTAGGGGCGGGCGCGCCAATTCGTGCGTGACGAAGTCGGCGAAGGTCGGCGCAGAACACCCGCCCGCCTCCGCCGCCATCGCTGCGACCTGTTCGCGCAGCATCGGATGCACCGCCGGCATCGGTAAGGCCATCAACGCCGCCAGCGATCGTCCTGTCGCGACTCGTTGGACGATCCGATAGCCCAGATAATAGCCGAAGCGCGGCGGCAGGTTCCGCGTCCCCCCATCGGCCAGAAAAAACAGGCGATCCGGCCCGCTGCCCGCCTTGTCCAGTTTCGCCTGCACCAGGCACACGGCCTCTCGCCAATGCGCATCCACCGCCGGCCGCAGCGGCACCGGCGCCTCGAGCGCGATCTGCCTGTCGGTGGCGCCCGGATGCAGCGCCCCCGCCGCATAGGTCGCCATCCCCTCGCGCCAGAGCGTACACCAGACGGCAAAGCAGCCCGGGAAGCTGCGCGCATGCGCCATGTGGAAGAATTCGTGGTCGAGCAGCATCGGTACGCTGTCCGGCGTGTCGAGCGTGGCGATGCCATCGGCTGCGAAGATCAGCACCCGCCGTCCGCCGATGATCCGTGTGCCGCCGTCCATCTCGCCGAGCGAATGGAGCAGATAGACCGGGCCGTCGAGCGTGAAGCCGGTAAAGGTCTCGCGGAAATGCGCGAGTTCCGTGGCGAACGTCGTCGGAAATCCGCGGACCACCGCATCATATCCCGCCTCGTGCGCCGGGAAGCTTCGCAACGCCTGCGCGACGATCAGATCGTAATCGGCCGAGTTATGGCCATCACGTGGCCGGTAGAAGGCCGGAAATTTCCGCCCGAACACTTCCCGGAATGCCCGTACGCGGTCGGCCATCGGCTTGTCGCTGGTCGAATTGGCGAAATCGGCGAAGTCGTCGGTCAGCGAGCGATAGGGCAAGGGCTCGGCTGCTGCGGTACTGACGAAGCCGAGTACGATCGCCAGCGCTAATTTGGACGCCCATCCCATTAGGTCCGGGATATCCGGACCGGTGCGGCGACGCGAGCGCTAAAGATCCTCCCCACGCTGCGCATGGTCCCCCTCCCCATCTTCGATGGAGAGGATCTTACCGGCTCGCCCAATGATCGAACGCCACCTGCTGAAGCCCGCGCACATGCTCGCTCGCCTCGCGCCCCGTCCAGCCGCCCGCGTAGCCGGCCGCCGTCGCCCCGGTCCACCACCCCTGCCCCGGCAACCGATCGCTCTCCCGC
>CAXTMT010000290.1:0-3135 GCA_964245355.1 uncultured Sphingomonadaceae bacterium | reverse complement strand
GCCGAGCAGCGCGCCGGGCCGACCGCGCTCTGGCCCGAGGCCAAGTCCGCGATCATGCTGGCGATGAGCTATGCCCCGCCGCGCGATCCGCGCCTGCTGGCGGAGGAGAAGGGCATCGGCCGCATCTCGGTCTATGCGCAGGGCCAGGATTACCACGACGTCATCAAGCGCCGGCTGAAGGCCTTGGCCCGCTGGCTGGTGGCGGAGGGCGGCGGCGATCTGAAGGTGTTCGTCGATACGGCGCCGCTGATGGAGAAGCCACTCGCGATGGCGGCGGGCTTGGGCTGGCAGGGCAAGCACACCAATCTGCTCAGCCGCGAGCATGGCAATTGGCTGTTGTTGGGCTGCATCCTGACGACGCTGGAACTGGCGCCCGATGCCCCGTCGGACGATCATTGCGGCAGTTGCACCGCCTGCCGGACGGCCTGCCCGACCGACGCCTTCCCCGCGCCCTATCGGCTCGATGCCCGGCGCTGCATCTCCTACCTGACGATCGAGCACAAAGGCCCGATTCCGCAGGAGTTTCGAGAGGCGATCGGCAATCGCATCTATGGGTGCGACGATTGCCTCGCCGCCTGCCCATGGAACAAGTTCGCGGAAAGCGCGCAAGCGAACCTCGCCTTCGCCGCGCGCGCCGAACTGGCCGCGCCTGCGCTCGGCGACCTATTGGCGCTGGACGATGCGGGTTTCCGCCAGGTGTTCGCCGGCTCGCCGATCAAGCGCATCGGGCGCGACCGGATCGTGCGCAACGCGCTGATCGCGGCGGGGAATAGTGGTGAGGCGGGGCTGATCGAGGTCGTTGTGGGGCTGCTCGACGATCCGGCGCCGGTCGTGCGCGGGGCGGCGGTGTGGGCACTGGGTAAGTTGGATTGGGCGCGGTTCGGCGTGGAGGCGGGGCGCGCGGACGTCGAAGCGGATGCCGATGTCCGCGCGGAATGGCTGACCTGATCCTCCCCGGTACGCGGCAAGTTACAAGGGGGCCTTCCGCTGGGCACCGACCTCGCAGCAGCCCCCCCTCCACCACGCTTCGCCGTTCCGGGGAGGATTGCGCGTACCACGGCCTCCCGTTACCCGCACTGCAACAATCCCGGAGACCGAAATTGCCCGCACCCACCTACGACATCATCGCCATCGGCAACGCCATCGTCGACGTTCTCGCACCGGCCGACGATGCCTTTCTCGCCGCCAACGGCCTGACCAAGGGCGCGATGCAGCTGCTCACCGCCGATCAGGCCACCGCGCTCTACGCCGCGATGGGTGCGGGGCGCGAGATCAGTGGCGGTTCGGCGGCGAACACGCTGGCGGGTGCGGCGGCGCTCGGCGCGAAGTGCGCGTTCATCGGCCAGGTCGCGAACGATCAGCTCGGCGAGGTCTTCGCCCACGATATCCGCGCGCAGGGCGTCGCTTTCGACGTCGCCGCCCGCGACCTTCCCGAGCCGACCGCGCGCTGCCTGATCCTGGTCGACGAGACCGATGGCCAGCGCACGATGAACACCTATCTCGGCGCCGCGCAATATCTGGCACCCGACGCGATCGCCGATGCGCAGATCGCCGATGCGCAGATCCTGCTGCTCGAAGGCTATCTGTGGGATCCGGCCGAGCCGCGCGAGGCGATGCGCCGGGCGATCCGTATGGCGAAGGCGGCGGGGCGCAAGGTCGCGCTCGGCGTCTCGGCGGTGTTCTGCATCCTGGGGCACCGCGCCGATTTCCTCGCGCTGATCGAGAACGGCGACATCGACATCCTGTTCGCCAACGAGGAGGAAGTGCTGGCGCTGGCCGGCACCGAGGATTTCGAGGAGGCGGTGGCCTTCGCCGCGGCGCGTGTGCCGTTGCTGGTGACGACGCGTGGCCCCGATGGCGCCATCGCCATCACCGGCGGCGAGCGCGCCACCATTTCGGCCGAGCCGATCGACAAGATCGTCGATACGACCGGCGCGGGCGATCTGTTCTCGGCGGGCTATCTTGTCGGCCATGTCCGGGGTCGCAGCGTCGAGGATTGCCTGCGCATGGGCGCCATCGCGGCGGCCGAGGTGATCTCGCACTATGGCGCGCGGCCCGAGGCCAAGCTGGATGCGCTGGTGAAAGCGAAGCTGGGATAAACCGGAAACCCCTCTCCCTCAAGGGAGAGGGCTTTATGCGCCTCGCGTCCCCAGCACCTGATACGCGAGCACTGCACAAGCCACAGCGGCGTTGAGGCTGTCGGCCTTGCCGAGCATCGGAATGCGCACCCGCACGTCGCAGGCGGCGGCATGTTCGGCGGGCAGGCCCTGCGCCTCGTTGCCGATCAGCAGGAAAGTGGGGTTTGCATAATCGGGCGCACGATAATCGACGCTGGCATCGAGCGCGGCGCCGACCAGCAGGCCGGGTCCGCCGCGCAGCCAGGGCAGGAAATTCTCCCACCGCGCCTGCGCCAGCCGCTGGGTGAAGATCGCCCCCATGCTCGCCCGCACCGCCTCGACCGAAAAAGGATCGACGCAATCGTCGATCAGGATCAGCCCCCCGGCGCCCACGGCATCGCCGGTGCGCAGCATCGTGCCGAGGTTGCCGGGATCGCGCATCGCCTGCGCCACCAGCCAGATGCTTGAGGCAGAGCGATCGATGCGCTCCAGCCCGGTATCCGGCTGAGCATAGACACCGATCACCGTCTGCGGATTTTCCTTGCCCGAAAGCTTGTGGAGGATGTCGCGGCTGGTGCGGATCGCCTCGCCGCCCGCCGCCTCGACCTTGGCGATCAGGCGCGCGGCGATCGGGTGGGCGGCGCCATCGTCGGCGAAGAACAGCCACAGCGGGAGGACGCCGGTTTCCTCGGCTTCGGCGAGGATGCGCAGCCCTTCGGCGAGAAAAAGCCCTTCTGCTTTCCGGTGCCGCTTCTCGCGCAGCAGCCGGACACGCTTGATCAGCGGGTTGGAATAAGCGGTGATCTCGTGGGGCATGGCTTGCCTTACTTAATCCTCCCCTGAAAGGGGAGGGGGACCGCGCGCGCAGCGCGTGGTGGAGGGGTGTCCCGCCCTCTATAGCGCGACACCCCTCCGTCATGGCTGCGCCATGCCACCAACCCTTGCAGGGGAGGATAGCTGACTACTCCCCGAACATGTGCTCGACCACCGTGCACAGCGCCACGAGCCGCTGCTCCGC
>CAXTMT010000289.1:0-3148 GCA_964245355.1 uncultured Sphingomonadaceae bacterium | reverse complement strand
GTGCCGATCCAGCCCGCCGCCAAGGTGGTCGAAGCCTTGCGGCGCCGGATGGTGGCGCTGGAGGCACTGGCGAAGCTCGAAGCGAAGCCTTCGCGGGTCGCGCGGGTGGCGGCATTGCCGGGGGTGTTGCCGCAATTGCTGGCGAAGACCGGCTTCAGCAACCAGCGCGCCAAGCATGACGCTGCGGTGGCGATGATCGCGGCGGCAGGGTAAGCCTTCTAAAGCCCTCTCCCTTGAGGAAGAGGGTTGGGTGAGGGTGGCCCGGACTTGATGGCACAGGTGCTCGCCTGCGGCTCGATCTCCATCATCCGGCCGCATTCAAGCCGGGCCGGCACCCCGTCTGGTCGTCGAGCGAGCAGGCGGGGAGGGTTATTCGGTACAGGCGATGCGCGTGTTCAACGCCGACGGCCTGCCGCTCGCCTCCGCCCGTCAGGTCGTCGCCCTGTTCGTTTGATCCTCTTGCAAAACCGCGCGCGCCTGCCAAACGCTGCGGCCATGGTCGAGAGGATGACACTATGAGCGCCCCGATCCTGACGTCTACGCTCAACCCCGAAAGCCCCGAAGCGCAGACCCGCGCCGCGCACAATCGCGCGCTGGCGGGGGAACTTCGCGCCAAGGTCGCCGAGGCGGCGCTGGGCGGCAACGAGAAAGCACGCGCCCGGCACACCGCGCGCGGCAAACTCCTCCCCCGCGATCGTGTCGAGCGGCTGCTCGATCCCGGCTCGCCGTTCCTGGAGATCGGCCAGCTCGCGGCGGGCGATCTCTACGACGGCGAAATCCCCGGTGCGGGCGTGATCGCCGGTATCGGCCGCGTCTCGGGGCGGCAGGTGATGATCGTCTGCAACGATGCCACCGTGAAGGGCGGCACCTATTATCCGATGACGGTGAAGAAACATCTGCGCGCGCAGGAGATCGCCGAGCAGAATCACCTGCCCTGTATCTATCTGGTCGACAGCGGCGGCGCGAACCTGCCGCACCAGGCCGAGGTGTTCCCCGACCGCGATCATTTCGGCCGCATCTTCTTCAACCAGGCGAACATGAGCGCCAAGGGCATCCCGCAGATCGCCTGCGTGATGGGCAGTTGCACGGCGGGCGGCGCCTATGTGCCCGCGATGTCCGACGAGACGGTGATCGTGAAGAACCAGGGCACGATCTTCCTCGCCGGCCCGCCGCTGGTGAAGGCCGCGACCGGCGAGGAGATCAGCGCCGAGGATCTGGGCGGCGGCGAACTCCACACCCGCAAATCGGGCGTCGCCGATCACCTCGCCGACAATGACGAACATGCGCTGACCATCGTCCGCGATATCGTCAGCCATCTCGGGCCGCGCCACGATCCGGGGCTGGAACTGCGCGAACCGCGCGCACCGAAATATGCGGCCGAGGAATTGTACGCGGTCGTCCCCGACGACGTGCGCGCGCCCTACGACGTGCACGAAGTAATCGCCCGGCTGGTCGATGGCAGCGAGTTCCACGCATTCAAAGCGCTTTACGGCACGACCCTGATCTGCGGCTTCGCGCACATCTGGGGCATTCCGGTCGCGATCCTCGCCAATAACGGGGTGCTGTTCTCGGAGAGTGCGCAGAAAGGCGCACACTTCATCGAACTGGCCTGCCAGCGGCGCATCCCCCTGCTGTTCCTCCAGAACATCTCGGGTTTCATGGTCGGCGGCAAATATGAAGCGGAAGGCATTGCGAAACATGGCGCAAAGCTGGTTACTGCCGTCGCCACCGCGACCGTGCCGAAGATCACCATCCTGATCGGCGGCAGCTTCGGCGCCGGCAATTACGGCATGTGCGGCAGGGCCTACTCCCCCCGCTTCCTCTTCACCTGGCCGAACGCGCGGATCAGCGTGATGGGCGGCGAACAGGCCGCGTCTGTGCTGGCCACCGTCCACCGCGACGCCGACAGATGGACGCCCGAAGAGGCTGCAGCCTTCAAGGTGCCGGTGCGCGCGAAATATGAGGCGGAGGGTAATCCTTTCTACGCCACCGCTCGGCTGTGGGACGACGGGGTGATCGATCCGGCGCAGACGCGGGATGTGCTGGGCCTGGCGCTGGCCGCGACGCTGGAGGCGCCGATCCCCGAGCGCCCGGCGTTCGGCGTGTTCCGGATGTGATGGAGGACGGCATTAAAATATCTCCCCGGAACGGGGAGGGGGACCATGCGCAGCATGGTGGAGGGGTTTTCCAGACCACTCGAAAAACGATCGAACGCGCTCGAAAGGAGCGCCGCAGCGGCAATCCGCCCGAGGTCATGTTGTGGCGAATCCTCCGAACACGGCCCGGGGGGTTCAAATTCCGCCGCCAGCATCCGATCGACCGGTATATTCTCGACTTCGCCTGTCTCGACGCGAGGCTGGCGATCGAAATCGACGGCGAAGCGCATAGTCGCGGCGATCGGCCTGCGCGCGATGTCCAACGCGATGATAGGCTGGCAGTCTTTGGCTTCCGCACGCTCCGCATCCCGGCGCGCGAAGTGTTCGCCGATCTCGACTCGGTCGTCCGTGCCATCATTGGGGCCTGCGCGGCTGGCCGACCCCTCCACCAGCCTACGGCTGGTCCCCCTCCCCGTTCCGGGGAGGTATTGTCGGACATGCTTTCATGATCACCTCCCTCCTCATCGCCAATCGGGGCGAGATCGCCTGTCGTGTGATCCGCACCGCGCGCCGGCTCGGCATCCGCACCGTCGCGGTCTATTCCGATGCCGATGCGCAGGCGCTGCATGTCCGCTCTGCCGACGAGGCGGTGCACATCGGCCCCTCCCCGGCCCGCGAATCCTATCTCGTCGGCGCAAAGATCATCGCCGCCGCCCGGCAGACCGGCGCCGAGGCGATCCACCCCGGCTACGGTTTCCTCTCCGAAAATGCCGCCTTCGCCCAGGCCGTGATCGATGCCGGCCTCGTCTGGGTCGGACCCAACCCCGCGTCGATCACGGCGATGGGGCTGAAGGATGCCGCCAAGCAGTTGATGACCAAGGCCGGTGTACCGGTCACGCCCGGCTATATGGGCGAGGAGCAGGCGCCCGCTTACCTCGCCGAACGCGCGGGCGAGATCGGCTATCCGGTGCTGATCAAGGCGGTCGCCGGCGGCGGCGGCAAGGGGATGCGGCTGGTCGAGGCGGCGGGCGACTTCCCCGACGCGCTCGCCG
>CAXTMT010000288.1:0-3187 GCA_964245355.1 uncultured Sphingomonadaceae bacterium | reverse complement strand
GCCGGCCGCGCCTCCCCCACCCGCGTCGTCTGGACGAGGTAGCGCCCCAGGCCCTGCGATCCGCGCCGGGCCGCCCAAAGCAGATGGCGCGGCCAACCGCTCAGCGCGTGGCGTTGCAACTGCATGGCGCGATCCAAGGGTGCGGATAGCGCGCGCTCAATCGCCTGCCGATAATCGGTCGATCCGGCGCCCGCCTCGATCATCGCCGCCGCCCGGTGGGCGCTGTGGAGCGCGATCGCCATCCCCTCGCCGCAGAAAGAGGGGATGACGGCGGTCTGGTCGCCGAGGCGAAACACGCCTTCGGCCATCGGCGCGTGGTCGAGGAAGCCATAAGGCACGGCGGCGATCGCAAGGGCCTTGGGGGACAGTTGCTCGGCATCGCCCAGCAGCAGCGCCAATTGCGGTTCGTGCAGCAGCATGGCCAGCACCGCCGGCCAATCGCCCCCCACCGCCGTGACGGTCGATTTGCGCGCCAGCAGGCAAAGGTTCGCCATGCCGTCCTCGACCAGCTGGAGCCCGGCATAGCCGCCGTCGAACAAGGTGACGCAGACCTTCCCGGTGATCGCGGCCCTGGCCGATGCGGACAGGCGCCAATGCGTCTTGAAGCCGACGTAGCCGGTCTCGCAGCCGTCGATATCGCGCGGTGCCCCGCGCACGTCATGCTTCCCGCTGGCGAGCCCTACGATATCCGGCGAGACCCCCCCAGCGGACGTTTCGACGTGCCGTCCCTCGATGCTCCGGACACTGACCCCCCGATCCACCCGGACGCCCGCTTTCTCGGCAATCTCGAGCAAGGCGGCATCGACCTGCTTGCGGCTCGCCCCGCGCGCGACGAAGGGCAGTGCGAAGTCGAGCGTTCGTTCCCCCCACGCCAACCGCAGGGCGCCGATCGAGGAAGCGCCCAGCCGATCGAGATCGAGACCCGCCCGCGCCAGATCGGCGCTCGCGCCCGCCGAGAAGAATTCGCCGCACACCTTGTCGGCCGGCTCGGCGCTGCGTTCGATCAGGTGGACGCGGCACCCCTGCCTTGCCAGCAAGGTGGCGAAGGCGCCACCCGCCAACCCGCCGCCGACGATCACCGCATCGCTCATCGATATCGCTCCACGCACCAGCGAAACGGCCATTTCCAGCGCAGGTCGACGGCGACTGGATCGATGCCCGCACGATCGAGTAGCCCTTTCCAATCGGTATGGGTAAAGGCGCGCGCCACCGACACCGCGCCATCGTGGCGAACGATCGGGTGCCACCGCGCGATCGCTGCCATGAGCCGGAAGCCGTGATAGGCCAAGGGATGGCGATGGAGATCGTTCACCATCCAGCCGCGCGAGGCGCGCGCTTCCATCCAGCGCAGGAAATCGACGATCGCGGCATCGCTCATATGGTGGGTAACCAACGAACTGACGATCAGGTCTATCGGCTGCGCAGGCGGGATCGAAAAAGCATCGCCGGTCACATAATCGATCGGCAGGTCTTCGGACGTCCGCGCGCGGGCGGCGGGGGCGCTGCGCGGGTTGATGTCGTAGCCGATCAGCCGGAGCGCCGGACGATCATGGAAGCGACGGGCAATCGCACGGAGCATGTCGCCATCGCCGAACCCGACATCGAGGATCGTCACCGGCGCATCCAGCGGCACATCGCGCAGCGCCCGCTTGACGAAGGTTAATGTCGGCGGGCGCGCCAAGGTTAGTGTGTTGACCGTGGCCAGATCGGCGAGCAGCGCCGCAAAGACCTCGGGGGACACATCGTCCCCGTCCATGAGTTCTGCCTGCGTCGAGCGTGCCGAAAAGCTGCCTGCCATCGAAGGACCATAGTGTGCGCCGCCCTTGTTTACATCACCCCACGCGTACATCGCTGCGATGCGTCGTCGTCAGCTTCTTGTCAGCTTGGCCGGCTATCCCCAAAAGATGACGACCACCCACATCAACGCCATCGCCACCGCCGTGCCCTCGTACGAGGCGCATCAGGCCTTCCTGCGCTGGGCCGACGTCCAGATCACCGATCGCCGCGACAAGGCGTTGTTTCGCCGCATGGCCACGCGCTCCGGGATCGACAAGCGCTGGTCGGTGCTGGCGCCGGCCGATCAGGGCGATCAGATCTCGACCGGAGGCTTTTATGGACGCGAAGCCGCGCCTTCGACGGCCGAGCGGATGCGCGTCTATGCCGAAACCGCGCCTGGACTGTGCGTCGAGGCGGCGCGCAAATTGCCGTCGCTGGAGGGCGTCACCCATCTGGTGCTGGCGAGCTGCACCGGCTTCATCGCACCCGGCATCGATCAGATCGTCGCCCGCGCGCTCGGGCTTTCCGATCGCGTCGAGCGCACGTTGGTGGGGTTCATGGGCTGCTATGCCGCGGTGGTCGCGCTGCGCACCGCGCACCATATCGTCCGCTCGCAGCCTGACGCCCGTGTGCTGGTGCTGAGCGTCGAGCTGTGTACGCTGCACCTCCAGCCGGTCAGCAACCTCGAGCGCATCCTGGCGATGATGCTCTTCGGCGACGGCGCGGCGGCGGCGATCGTCAGCGCCCGGCCTGAAGGGTTGGCCTATGGCGATCCCTTCTCGTTCGCGCTGCCCGACAGCGCCGAGATGATCACCTGGACGATCGCCGATACCGGCTTCGAGATGGAGCTTGCCGGCGCCGTTCCCGCGCGCATCGGGGATGCGGCGACCGATCCAGCGCTCAAAGCGGAGATAGGGAATATCGCTGCGGTCGATTGCTGGGCGGTTCATGCCGGCGGGCGGACGGTGCTCGATGCGGTCGAACGCGGCTTCGGGTTGGATTCGGCCGCGCTCATGGCCTCGCGCGATGTGCTGCATGACTATGGCAATATGAGTTCGGCGACGTTGCTGTTCGTCCTCGCGCAATTGCTGACTGAGGATCGTTCGATAGCGAAGGGCGTGGCGATTGCCTTTGGTCCGGGCCTTGTCGCCGAGGGTTTCCACTTCCAGCGCGCTTGAACGCCCGCCCGCTGCGGTTAAATGGCGACGAATGTCTTGCGACGCCCTAAGGGGGTCGAACGATCAACCAGAGCATCGATACTCGACAACGGATATTCATGGCAAACTTCAAGCTTCCCGATTTCAACGAACGCACGGCGGCGGCGCTGGCAGCGAAGGAGCGTGCGCTCGAAAAGCTGCGCGCCAAGGCCGCGCCCGATCCGGCGCTGATCGCCGAGCGCCAGGCCAGGCAG
>CAXTMT010000287.1:0-3195 GCA_964245355.1 uncultured Sphingomonadaceae bacterium | reverse complement strand
GTCCTTGATATCGACCACCTTCAAATCGGTGGCCGCTTTCTTGATCACATTGATCGCGAGACCGGTGATGAAGGCGTAGCCGATCACGATGTGGAGCAATGCCACGATCGCGATCGACACCACCTTGCGGGTGCTCATCCCTTGATCAGCATAGGCCATTAAGGAAACTAACTCCTCGAAAGGTTTCGTCCCATCGGGTCCGCCTTGAAGCGAGTCCCATTGGGCATAGTGCGTCACCGCTCCCGCTTGGATCGATGTCTCTCGGCGACGCATGCGTTTCCTATCGCGGCGGTTCCCTCTCGCGCAAGCTCTTTGTAGGGGGGTGGTTAAGTTAGCGTTCAACCGCCGCCTTCGCTTGGTTTTCGGCTGAAAATCGCTGAATCTGCCTGCGCCTGCCTATCGGAGCTTATCCCAGATGAATCGTTTTGCCGCCGCGCTGCTCCTCTTTCTGGCCGTTCCGGCCGGAGTCGATGCCTCAACGCCCCTGCCCTATGGCGGATTGACGACCGACTACGGCTATGTGGAACTCGTCGATATGGGGTTGGCGGCGCGCGTGGTGCTGGCAGCCGAGATCGTGCGGGCGACCCGATTGAAGGGCGAAGATGCCGCGGGCGTGGCGGCGGACAGGAGTCGCTACCTGATCGACGCGCAGGTGACCGGGCTGATCAGCGGGCAGGATACGGCGCCCGCGGCCGTGCAATATCTGGTCGATCTGCCTGCCGATCTGCGCAAACCCAAGCTCAAGGGCGTGGCAGTGCTGCTGCTGGCGCGACCGTCGGACAGAGCGGGAAGGATCGTGCTGGTCGGCCCGCGGGGGCAGATCCCGCGCACCCCCGAGAATGAAGCGCGGCTCCGCACGATCCTGAACGCGGCGGTGGCGGCGGACGCGCCGCCGGCGATCACCGGCATCGGCCACGCCTTCCACGTCGCGGGCACCCTGCCCGGCGAGGGCGAGACCCAGATCTTCCTCCACACCGCCGACAATCGCCCGATCTCGCTCTCGATCATCCGCCGGCCGGGGGAGGAGCCGCATTGGGGCGTGGCCCTGTCCGAACTGGTCGACGCCAGCGCCAGGCCGCCGGTGAAGGAGACCTTCCTCTGGTATCGGCTGGCGTGTGGCCTGCCGCGGCAGCTTTCGGCGGAGGCGCTGGACGGGTTGGCGGGGGCGGACGGCGATCAGGCGAAGGCGGATTACCAGCTTGTGCTCGATTCGCTGGGGACTTGCGTTCACTGACTTAAGAACGCGGTGCTCCGGCGCAGGCCGGAGCGTTGTGAAATGGAGCACATCGCCTGCCGCCAGCGCTCCGGCCTACGCCGGAGCACGATTATCTTATTCCAGCCCCAGATTGACGAAATCCCGCTCGAAGCTGCGCAGCGATGCCCCGCCGTCGACGAAGATCACCTGTCCCGTCGTCGCTTCCGCTCCCACCAGATACAGCACCGCATCGGCGATCTGAGCGGGGCTAGGCAGCACTTCCAGCGGCATCAGCGCAGCGAGGCGCGCCATCTGTTCGGCGCCATAATCGGCGGTCGGCAACGTCAGCCCCGGCGCCACCCCGCAGACCCTCACCCGTGGCGCGAAGGCGCGGGCCTGCGCCTGGGTTATGCCGGCAAGCGCCTGCTTGGACGCCGTATACCCCGCCTGATCGTCGGGCGGGGAGATGATTCGCTGGTCGAGGATGTTGACGACCACCCCCCGCTCATCCGCGCCCAATCCGGCCGCCAGAGCGCCCGCCAGCACCGCCGGAGTCGCCGCGTTGATTTTGAAATGCTCGACCAGCGAAGAAAAAGTGACGTCTTCCCACCGATCCTCACCGAATCGCGAGGCGCTGTTGACCAGGCAGGTAGGCGATTCTCTGAAATGCGCGGCGATCGCGGGCAGCAGTGATTCGACCTCGGCCTCGTTACCAAGGTCGGCGGTGAAGACATGATAGCGTACCCCCGCCGCCTCGATCGCCGCCTGCAATGCCGGGTCAGGCTGCGTCGAACTGTGGCTGTGGAGTGCCAAGTCGTGGCCAGCGCCCGCCAAGCGCGCCGCAATCGCGGCGCCGAGCCGCTTCGTACCGCCCGTGACGAGCGCGACGCTCACAAACTCACGCCCGATGCCGCGTCAAAGTCATGCCGATCGCCTCGCCGGCCTCGGAGATGGCGAGCTTGACGATCTTCACCTCCACCCGCCGCACGCGATCGTCCTGCACGAACAGCGTCTCGCACACATGATCGGCGATCGATTCGATCAGCTTGAAGTGGCGCCCCCGCGGGATCGCCTTCAGCACCGAATCGCGCAGATCGAGGTAATTCTTGCTCGCATCCAGCGGCGTATCGGGCAGGAAGCGCTGCGGCGCGGCGAGATCGGCGGTGATCGAGATGCGCAGCGGCTGCGGCAGGTTGGTCTCTTCGGAATAGATGCCGGTGAGCAGATCGACCGGGATATCATGCACCTCCAGCCGCAGCAGATCGGCCGGATCGGTCTCCGGCCCGAAATCGAGCGAGGGGGCGAAGCGGTCCTGCAACCGATCGTGAACTAGGGTCATCATAACTTCCGAAACGAGAGGCGGCGGCTCTTTCCACCCTCTTCCGTCGCCGGGCAAGGCCGAAGCGTCATTTGCCTTTCATCGCTTCGCCGGTAAGGCGCGCGCTCCCAATGAACAGCGCTCTTGCCTCGCCCACGATCGTGCCGATCGCCCATGCCGATCCGATGGCGGTCGACGCGCTGCTCGATCTCGCCTTCGGCACCGACCGGCGGCGGCGCACGGCGTACCGCATCCGCGACGGGATGACGGCAATCCCCGACCTCTCCCTCGCCACGATCGGCGACGATGGCCGGCTGCTCGGCTCGATCCAGGCGTGGCCGGTGGCGCTCGACTGGAAGACGCCGCTGATCCTCGTCGGCCCCGTCGCGGTGCAGCCCGATCTCCAGCGCGGCGGCATCGGGCGGGCGATGATGGAGCGGATGATCGCTGCCGCCGATGCGCGCGGTGCCGAGCCGCTCGTCCTGATCGGCGACCCTGAATATTATGGCCGCTTCTTCGGCTTCGACGATGCGGCGACCGGCGCCTGGACCGTGCCCGGCCCGGTCGAGCGCCATCAGTTCGTCACAGCCGCCGATGTGCGCGCCGCCGACGAAGATCTGTGGGAAGGTCGAACGGCCCGAGGCGCGGGTAATCATCTCCTGGCGCTTGGCCGGATCGAACC
>CAXTMT010000286.1:0-3224 GCA_964245355.1 uncultured Sphingomonadaceae bacterium | reverse complement strand
CACCCTCACCAAAGCCGTCGCGCTTGTCTTTGCCGCCGCGCGGACCGCGCCGCCCTCTATCGAAACTCATGCCGCTGTAATCTTTCCAAATCGTTCGTCCGCTTTAATAGGGGGCTGTCGGCGGACGAAACCGGCAGAATCCCAAGCGCCATCAAGTCGCGCATTCATTCAGCTTATAGCAAAGCCAAGGGGTCGGCGAGAAGATTCCTCAGGCAATAGTGTCTTTTCTGTGGCACCTGTCCGGCAACTCTCTCGTGTCACCGCCATTGAGCGTTCCGCACCAGACGCCTAAGGCGCTGTCGATGACAGTCCATTTCCACGAAGAAGACCTTCCCGAAGGCGCGCTCGGCCCCGGCGCGGTCGCCGTCGATACCGAGACGATGGGGCTGATCACGCCGCGCGATCGGTTATGCGTCGTCCAGATTTCGGACGGCGGCGGGGACGAGCATCTCGTCCGCTTCAGCCCGGAGAGCGAGTATGCCGCGCCCAATCTGCGCGCCGTGCTCGGCGATCCGGGGCGGCTGAAGCTCTATCATTTCGCCCGATTCGATCTGGCCGCGATCAAGCAGTATCTCGGCGTCGTCGCGGCCCCGGTCTATTGCACCAAGATCGCTTCCAAGCTGGTGCGCACCTACACCGATCGCCACGGGCTGAAGGAACTGGTCCGCGAATTGTGCGGGCAGGAAGTCTCCAAGCAGCAGCAATCGTCCGATTGGGGGGCGCCCGAACTCAGCGAGGCGCAGCGCGACTATGCCGCGTCCGACGTGCGCTTCCTCCACGAGATGAAGGAGAAGCTGGACGTGCGGCTGATCCGCGAAGGGCGGATGGCGCTGGCCCAGGCCTGCTTCGATTTCCTGCCCGCCCGCGCCGAACTCGACCTCGCCGGCTGGCCCGAGATCGATATCTTCTCGCACATGTGAGCGGATCGCATGTCGACCCTCGCCCGCGAACGACGCCGCGCCCGGCGGAAGTGGGCGATCGCGGGCGGCGCGCACGATCGCCTGATGGCGACCTTGCGCGTCGCCTTGCCGACGTCGATCGGCGTGCTGACCGCCTTCCTGATGATCGCGCCGATCACCGTCGGCCGCGACATCAGTTTCGTGCTGTCCAAGAACAGCGTCGATGTGGCGCCCGAGCGGATGCGCGTCGCCCACGCCGTCTATCGCGGCAAGGATACCAAGGGCGAACCCTTCCGGCTGACCGCGCAATCGGCGGTCCAGCAGAACAGCCAGACGCCGATCGTGCGCCTGCAGGCGCTCAACGCGCGGATCCAATTGGTCGGCGGCCCGGCGACGATCGTCTCGGATCAGGGACGCTACGATATGGATACCAGTCGAGTCGCGCTCGACGGGCCGGTGAAGATGGACGACGCCACCGGCTATCATCTCGTCACCAGCAACGTGCTGCTCGATATGAAGACCAAGGTCGCCGAATCGCGCGGGCCGGTGACCGGCACGATGACGCTCGGCAGCTATGCGGCCGATCATCTGCGCGCCGACCTGAACGCGAAGACCGTCGATCTCGTCGGCCATGCCCACTTGCACATCGTGCAGCGGACGGTCAGGAGCGCGAAGTGACCCGCACCCCCCTCCTGCTCGCTTTCCTCGCCACGGCCGCCGCGGCGCAGGGGAATGCGGCGATCAAGAATCACGACAGCAATGCGCCGGTGAACATCGATTCGGATCGGATCGAGGTGCAGGACAAGCAGGATCGCGCCGTCTTCGTCGGCAAGGTCCACGCCGTGCAGGGCGACATGACGCTGGATGCGGGCCGAATGACGGTTTCCTATTCGAAGGCGAAGGCCGCCGGCGGCGATCCGCAGATCGATCGGATCGATGCCTCGGGCGGAGTGGTTGTGGTCGATCCGTCCGAGCGGGCGACGGGCAATTTCGGCATCTACGATCTCAACCGCCGGATCATCACGCTGATCGGCAACGTCCACCTGACCCGCGCCGGCAATACGGTGAACGGGGCGCGGGCGGTGATGGATCTGAACAGCGGGCGATCGACGGTGGACGGCAGCGCGATCGCCGGCGGCGGGCCGGGGACGACCAAATCGGCGGGCGGCCGCGTGACCGGGCGCTTCACGGTGCCCAAGCGCGACGCGAACGGCGCGGCGGTTTCGACGAATACTCCACCGGCGGGGAAGTAAGAAGACCGTCGTGCTCCGGCGCCCGAAACAGATCGGTCCTGAGCGCCATCCGCTCGCGGTTGAGCCCCAGCTTCGCGCAGGCGATGCGAAAGCGGGTGCGCAGCAACTCCGCCCACGGGCCTTGCCCCTTCATCCGGCTGCCGAAATTCGGATCGTTATCCTTGCCGCCGCGGATCGACTGGATCGTCGCCATCACCTTCGCCGCGCGATCGGGATAATGCGCGTCGAGCCAGGCGCGGAACAACGGCGCCACCTCGTGCGGCAGCCGCACCGGCAGGAAGAAGGCGCCGCGCGCGCCGGCGCCGGTCGCTTCGCCCAGGATATGCTCCATCTCATGATCGGTGATCTGCGGCACGATCGGCGCGATCGAAACCCACACCGGCACTTTAGCCTCGGCCAGCACCTTTACCGCCGCCATCCGCTTCCTGGGGCTGGTGGCGCGCGGCTCCAGCGTCCGCGCGGTCTTCGCGTCCAGCGTCGGGATCGACAGCACGACCGAGGCGAGGCCCTTGGCGGCCATCGGCGCGATCAGATCGAGATCGCGCAGCACCCGATCGGATTTGGTGGTGATCGTGAAGGGGTGGCGGCACTCGACCAGCAGTTCGAGGCAGGCGCGGGTGATCCGCCACTCGGCCTCGATCGGCTGATAGGGATCGGTGTTGGTGCCGAACGCGATCGGCTGGGGCACATAGCCGCGCTTGCCGAGTTCGGCGCGCAGCAGCCTGGCGGCATCGGGCTTGGCGAACAGCTTGGTCTCGAAATCGAGGCCGGGCGAGAGATCGTGGAAGGCGTGGGTCGGCCGCGCGAAGCAATAGATGCAGCCATGCTCGCAGCCCCGATAGGGATTGACCGAGCGATCGAACGGAATGTCGGGCGATTGGTTGCGGCTGAGGATCGTCTTCGGCCGCTCGACCGTGACGGTGGTGCGCAGGGGCGGCGGCGCGCCGTCGATCGTTTCCGCCGCATCGAGCCAATCGCCATCGGTTTCGCGGGTGGCGAGGCCGAAGCGCTGCGGCACGGCATTCTGCGTGGCGCCACGGCCGGGGCGGGGAGGGAGGGATCGCATTTTTTT
>CAXTMT010000285.1:0-3291 GCA_964245355.1 uncultured Sphingomonadaceae bacterium | reverse complement strand
GGCAGAGCCTGCTTGGTCGCCGAATCGATCGCGGCATCGAGATCGACGAGGTGGCGCAGCACGCTGGCGGCGATGGCGTGGGCCAGCGCGCGATCGGGGGCGCTGAGGCCCTGCCCGGCCTTGTCGAGCGCCATCTCCAGCGGGGTCCCGCGCCGCAGCACCGCATCCAACAGGCGCAGCGCCGCGCGACGGGTCGGTACACCCGGCGCGTCGGCCTTGCCCTGATCGTCGTCCGCGCCCATCTCAAAGCCCTTGGCCGCGTTCGGCCGTCACCGCAATCAGGAGGGCACATGTCCAATTCCAAGCGCCCCCCGCATCTCAAGCCCCCGGCGCATCTCTCGAAAAGCCCGCCGGTGCCCGCACCGCAAGCGCCGATCGAAACGCCCGATCCCGATCGACCGCTGTCGCCGACCCGCTACGGCGATTGGGAGAAAAAGGGCATCGCGATCGATTTTTGACGACGGTGTCCCCCTCCCTTCAGGGAAGGGAGCGTGTTACGCCAGCCGCTCGGCTTCGTGGCGGATCAGCGCGATCATGTTGGGGATGCCCTGCGTGCGGTTCGAGCTGAGCTGGGCCTTCAGATCGAACGGCGCCAGCGCGGCGTCGATGTCGGTGGCGGTGATCGCGGCGGGGGCGCGGTCCTGCACGGTCAGCAGCACCAGCGCGATGATGCCCTTGGTGATCGCCGCGTTGGAGTCCGCCAAGAAGTGGAGGCGGCCGTCGGGCAGCGTCGTCGGATAGACCCATACCGCCGCCGAGCAGCCGCGCACGAGCGTCGCGTCGGTCTTCAGCGCCTCGGGCATGGGTTCCAGTGTGCGGCCGAGATCGATCAACAGACGATAGCGATCGTCGGCGTCGAGGAAGGCGTATTCGTCGTGGATGTCGGCAAGGGTGGACATGGGCGCGGGCGCTAAGGGGTGGGGGCCGCGGTGTCGAGAGTGGCAACCGCCGCCGAGCCAATCCCCGTTCGTCCTGAGCGAAGTCGAAGGACGTGCCCCGGGCGGCGCAGCCTGAAGCACGTGCTTCGACTTCGCTCAGCACGGACGGAGTAAGAATAGGAAGCGCTATTCGCCCATCGCCTCCTGCACCAGCGCCTCGGCCTCGATCAGCAGCGCATCGTCGGTGGACCCTTGCGTCACCCGCTCGCGGCCGATCAGCACCAGCACGGGCACGGCGAGCGGCGAGACGCGGGGGAGGTCGACGTGGAGCATCGTGCCGCCTGCGCGATCGAGCAGGTTCGCCAGGCGGCCGACGTCGGTCAGGCGGGCGCGGGCGTCGTCCCAGGCGGCGCGCATCAGCAGGTGATCGGGCTCGTATTTGCGCAGCACGTCGTAGATCAGGTCGGTCGAGAAGCTGACCTGGCGGCCGGTCTTGCGCTTGCCGGGGTGCTGGCGCTCGACAAGGCCGCCGATCACCGCCACCTCACGGAAAGCGCGCTTCAGCAGGCTCGATTGCTGCACCCAGTCGACGAATTCATGTTCGAGGATGTTCTTGTCGAACAGCGGCGCGGGATCGGTCACCGGCTCCAGGCTGAAGGTGGCGATCGCATAATCGCTCGCGACGAAGCCGATCGGCTTCAGCCCCGCCGTCTCCATCCGCCGCGTCAGCAGCATGCCGAGCGACTGGTGCGCGTTCCATCCCTCGAAACTGTAGACGACCATATAATGCCGCCCCTCGCGCGGGAAGGTCTCGATCAGCAACTGGCCGGGCTGGGGCAGCGTCGATCGGCGCGCCTGCATCTCGAGCCATTCGCGCACGTCGTCTGGAAAGCGCGTCCATCGCTCGGGCTCGACGAAATAGCGGCGGACGCGATCGGCGAGGTTGGTCGAGATCGGCATGCGCGCGCCGCCGTAGGTGGGGATGCGCGCGGGCTTGGAACTGGCGCGGACGACGAGATCCTCGTCCTTCTGGAACAGCATCTCGCAGCTGAGGCCGGAGAAGAAGAAAGTGTCGCCGGGGCTGAGCTGGGCACCGAAGCCCTCCTCCACCTTGCCGAGCGCGCGGCCGTTCTTGAAGCGCACGGTGAGCATCGTCGCCTCGACGATGATGCCCGCGTTCATGCGGTGCTGCCGGACGAAGTGCGGGTGGCTGACGCGCCACATCCCGTCCGCATCGTGGCTCAGCCGCTTGAAACGATCGTATGCCTTGAGCGCATAGCCGCCGGTGGCGATATATTCGAGGACGGTGTGGAAAAGCTCGGGGCTGAGCGCGCTGTAGGGCAAAGCCGACTGGATTTCGGCGAGCAATTCGCTCTCGACGAACGGCGCCATGCAGGCGCAGGCCATGACATGCTGGGCGAGCACGTCGAGCGCGCCGGGGCGGAAGATTTCGGGGTCGAGTTCCTTGGCCTCGACCGCATCCAGGGCGGCGCGCGCCTCCAGATATTCGAAGCGATTGCCGGGGACGATCACCGCCTCGGATGCCTCGTCGAGCCGGTGGTTGGCGCGGCCGATGCGCTGGAGCAGGCGCGACGAACCCTTGGGCGCGCCCATCTGGATGACGAGATCGACATCGCCCCAATCAACCCCCAGGTCGAGGCTGGCCGTCGCCACCAAGGCGCGCAGCCGCCCCGCCGCCATCGCCGCCTCCACCTTGCGCCGCGCCTCGATCGCGAGGCTGCCGTGGTGGATGCCGATCGGTAGCTGGAGATCGTTCACCTTCCACAAATCCTGGAAGATGAGTTCGGCAAGGCTGCGCGTGTTGCAGAAGATGATCGTGGTGCGGTGGGTCTCGATCTCGGCCATCACCTGTGCGGCGGCGTAGCGGCCGGAGTGGCCGGCCCAGGGGATGCGGTCCTCGGGGATCAGGATGGCGAGCTTGGGATCGGCGCCGGGATCACCCTGAACCAGCGTGACGGCATCGATATCGCCGTTCGGCGCGATCCACGCGCGGTAGCTGTCGGCATCGGCGACGGTGGCGGAAAGGGCGACGCGGCGCAGGTCCGGCGCGAGCGTCTGGAGGCGCGCCATGCACAGCGCCAGCAGATCGCCGCGCTTGCCGGTGGCGAAGGCATGGACCTCGTCGACGACGATCGTGCGCAGGTTTTCGAACATCAGTCCCGCATCGGCATGGCTGAGCAGCAGGCTGAGCGATTCGGGGGTGGTGAGCAGCATCTGCGGGGGCTTCTGGCGCTGGCGCTGCTTGCGATCGGAAGGCGTGTCGCCGGTGCGGGTCTCGACGGTGATGGGCAGCCCCATCTCGCCGATCGGATCGAGCAGATTGCGCTGCACGTCGATCGCCAGCGCCTTGAGCGGCGAGACGTAGAGGGTGTGCAGTCCTTCGCCCGGGTGC
>CAXTMT010000284.1:0-3335 GCA_964245355.1 uncultured Sphingomonadaceae bacterium | reverse complement strand
ATCAGGATCGGCGCGGCGTAGCGCCCAGGCCAGCCGATCTTCCGCTGTCGGTAGACGATCTTATGTCAAGAGGAGGCTGATGTCATGCGGGTCGCGATCGTGCAGAACAGCCCGGTGGGCGGACCCGGACTGCTGCGGGAATATCTCGACCGGCGGGGATGGCCGAGCGAAGTGTCGTCGGCGGATGATCTGGTGAACCATGGTGCGCCGCCCGGCGATGTCCATGTCTTTCTGGGGTCACCGCACGGAGTGTACGAGGAGCATATTCCCTGGATCGTCGCAGAGCGCGATCTCGTGCGCGGGCTCCACGCCGAGCGCCGCCCCATGCTCGGCATCTGCTTCGGCGCTCAGATGATCGGTTCGGCGCTCGGCGGCTCGGTTCAGCCCGCAGGCCGCCGCTTCGAAGGGTGGATGACGAACGACGACAGCGGCGACGATGTCTGGCGCGGCCCATGGTTCCGATGGCATCGCGATGCCATCGACCTTCCCGCCGATGTTCCGGTGATGGCGCGCGACCACGGAATCCCGCAAATCTTCCGAGCAGGCAATGCGATCGGAATTCAGGCGCATCCGGAGGTATCGGCGGAGACGCTCGAAACATGGGCGACCGAACCGTATTTCACGGGACAGGCCGGCGAGCAGCTGGCGCGCGCCATCGGTCAGGCGCGGCGTGATGCGCCATCGATCAGAGACAGGGCCTTCGCATTCTTCGACCGGGCCTTCGCCGAAATATGTTGAAGGCGGCGTGAATGCCGGAGCATCCGGTCGCCGACCGGCTCGGCGTGGCGCTGCCAACCTCCACGTGAGCGACGCGGTACAGCATTGATGGGCATTCTTGGCGCTTTCCGCCGTGTTGCCCGCTGTGTAGCTTATGCCGGAACGGGGATCGAATGAGCACGCGCCTTGACTATAATGCGGTTGCCGCGGAAGGCCTGAAGGCGCTCGGCGGCGTCTATCACTATGTGAAGAGCTGCGGCCTCCCCCAACAGCTGATCGAGCTGGCGTTCCTGCGCACCTCGCAGATCAACGGATGCGCGTTCTGCATCGACATGCATTCGCGCGACCTTCTGAAGCAGGGCATGCCAGTGGAGACTCTCGTGCTCGTCTCCGCCTGGCGCGAAGCGAAGGCGCTTTTCTCGCGCGAGGAACAGGCCGCCCTTGCGCTTGCCGAATCGGTCACCCGCGTGTCGGTTACCGGCATTCCCGATGCCGACTATGACCTCGCTGCAGCGGTCTTCCGCGACAAGCAACTGGTCGACCTGATGCTCGCGATCAGCTTGATGAATGCCTATAACCGGATGGCCATCGGGTTCCGCTCGGTTCCGGCAGCGGTCGAAGCGGCGCCGGTCTGAGCTCGACGCCAGCGACGCAGGACGGGCGCGACCTCAGGATCAGCAACCGTGACGCGGGCGTCGCGGACCACCGCCGCGGCTGACGGTACAAGCTTTTCCGGCGTTTTTGAGACTATCGGAAGCCTTTGCGCTGCGGCACCGTGGCGGCGTCCACAGCGATGCCAGATTTCGCGGGAGCTCCGTCCAGGCCATGAACATACTCTATCTGTCGTGCAGCTGGCGAGGTTCCAGCTCGCAGAGCAATCGGCTTTCGCGAGCGGTCGTGGATAGGCTCCTGAAAATCCATCCCGGCGCCACGCTTGCAGCGCGGTCGTTGGTCGAGAAACCCGTTCCTCACGTCGACCATGCGTTCGCCGACGCGCTCGTGTCGCTCGAGAACATCGTCTCCGACGTCGGATCGCTCGCGCTCTCGGACGAGCTGATCGACGAGCTTCGTGCCGCGACCCATGTCGTGATCGGGACGCCGGTCCATAATTATACGGTTCCGTCGGTCCTCAAGGCGTGGGTTGATCACGTCGTGCGCGCCGGCCACACCTTCAATCCCACCCCGGCCGGCAAGATCGGCCTCCTGGCAGATCGCCCGGTCTATATCGCGCTCGCATCGGCGGGCTTCTTCACCGATCGTCCGGACCGGCAGCCTGACTTCATCCGGCCTTATCTCAGCGCCGTGTTCGAGACGATGGGGATCAGCGATCTCCATTTTCTCGCGATCGAGGGAACCGTGTTCGGTGAAGCCGCCATCGCGCCCTCGGCAGCGAACGCCATGGCACTGCTCGACGGGCTTCTTCCGCTCGAGGCGAACGAAGCAGCGTAAATAGATGGGGACTGGAGCCGAACGCGATCAGCTTTGCTCAATCGTGCTCCCGGCGAAGCCGGATCGCTGGAGTTGATCAAGCCCACCCAAAGCTCCGGCCTCCGCCGAAGCACCGGTTCAACCTGATCGTCTTCTGCTTTAGCATAGAGAATTGATCTGGGAGGAGTCGCCGGCACTGCCGCGCAATCCACCTGCATGGACCATCGTGTGCCGGCGACGCTGTCATGCCGCGCTTCAGAAGCGCACTCCGACCCGACCGCCGAACTGTCTCGGCTCGCCGCGCAACCTGTAGGTGAAGCCTTCGTACGAGGTATCCAGCCCATAGGCGAAGTAATGCGTGTTGAACAGGTTGGTGACCCATGCCGAGAACGAGAGTTTGCCGATCTCGAAAGTCGCGGAAGCCCCGGTCACGACGTGCCCGTTGTCCGTGATCGTCGGCGTCTCATGGACATCGAAGTAGACCTTGGACTGATAGGCGGCATCGGCGTGCAGGATCAACGATCCGTCACCGATGTGCGCGGCGGTCCAGTCGACCGCGCCGTTCGCGCTCCATTTCGCCGAATTCGTCAGCTGGTTGCCCGCGACACTCTCGCCGCCCACATCTCCCTTCGTATACTTGCCGTTGGTGTACCCGAGCGAGCCCGATACCGTCAGCGCGCGAGAAAGCCGGAGCACCGCATCGACTTCCGCGCCATATATCCGCGACCGGTCGATGCTTCTGAGCGGATAGATCACCAGGGGACCAAGCTCCTCCAGGCTCGTGATCTGTTGGTTGCGGTACTTCGCGTAAAATCCCGCCAGGTTCAGCGTCAGAGCCGGCCCGAACGGCATGGACTTGATGCCGACTTCCCAGCTGTTCGCCGTCTCGGGCTTCGCTACCGTGATCTCGTCCGGGCTGTAATAGGCCTGGGCATTGATCGCGCCGGTCCGGTAGCCCTGCTTGAAGCTGGCATAGGTCGTCAGGTCGGGATGCGGCTTCCATGTCAGCACCGCCTCGCCGCTGAGGTTGCTGAACGACTTCGCCAGATCGGTCGGCGGGATCGTCTGATAGGCTTCGGGATTCGCGACGTCGCCATTATAGGCGGTGAAGTTCGCAACCGCGACCCGGTCGTGACTCCATCGCAACCCCCCTGCCAGCGTGAGCTGATCGGTGAGATCATATTCCGCCC
>CAXTMT010000283.1:0-3346 GCA_964245355.1 uncultured Sphingomonadaceae bacterium | reverse complement strand
TCAGGCGCGGCAGGCGCACCGTGCCGCCCAGCCCCGGATGCAGGCCAAGCTGCACCTCCGGGAAGCCGTAGGACGAACCCTCCACCCCGATGCGCACGTGGCAGGCCAGGGCGAGCTCCAGCCCGCCGCCGATCACGGCGCCGCGCAGCGCGGCGATCACCGGCACCCGGCAATACTGGATGCGATCGAACACCCGGTGCCACATCTGCGAATGGATCAGTCCCGCGGTGGCGTCGCGCTCGGTCAGTTCGGAGAGGTCGAGGCCGGCGGAGAAGTGATCGCCGACGCCGTGCAGCACCACGGCGCCGACGCCGTCCGGCAGGTCGCCGAAGCAGTCCCCGATCGCGAGAATGATGCCGTCATTGAGCGCGTTGCGCTTGGCCGGCCGGTTGAGGCCGATCGTCAGCACCGCGCCGGTCTGCGCGATGCTCAGCAGCGACGGATCGGCCTTGTGGGCCGAAGCGGAGGCGTTTCCTGTGAGCACTTGTCAAGGTCCCGTGCCGTAATAGTTATACAGTATAACGATCCGGCGGCGAGTCAACCGAAAGCGGCCCGTTACAGCACCCGGAACACGTCGATCACGACGCGGTCGAGGTGGCGGGCGGCGGAGCCGACGAACAGGCTTTCCATCAGCCAGCGATAATCGGGATGTCCGGTCTCGAACCTCGGCACGGTGCGGAAATAGATCAGGTCTGCGTCGACCGCTTCGCCCTGCCGCATTTTTTCGAGCAGTTCGGCCGGCCCGAAACGCACGCCGCTGTTCTCGACATAGACCGTCGCGCCGTCGTCGGTGCGGAAAGCGTATCTGGCCTCGAGTTCGATCAACCGGCTCGGACGGATGATCTGGAAGTCGGCGCCGAACCCCAGCACCGTGCCGGTCGCGCGCGGGCCGCTCACCTCGCCGCCGACGATCGGAATGATGCGGCGCTCGCCGGTGCCGATGTCGCCGGCCGACGTCACCGGACCGATCCGCGCGGTGATGGAGAACACGTATTCGGTGTTCAATTCGGGCTTCATCGCTATCCGATCATCCGCTGCGGCAGCCAGATCGACAGCACCGGAAAGGCAATCAGGATCGCGAGCCGGATCAGGTCGGTGATGACGAACGGCAGGACGCCGACGAAGATCGTCGACATGTCGACGTCCTTGACGACGCTCTTGATCACGAACACGTTCATGCCGACCGGCGGATGGATCAGGCCGAGTTCGACCGTCATCACGATGATGATGCCGAACCACACCGGATCGAAACCGAGCGCGGTGATCACCGGAAACACGATCGGCACCGTGAGGATCACCATCGCCATCGCGTCCATCAGGCAGCCGAGCACCAGATACATCAGAAGTATCAGCACCAGCACGCCGTAGGGACCGAGCCCCAGCCCGGTGAGCAGCGCGGTGACGTTCTGCGGCGTCTGGGTGATCGTGAGGAAATACCCGAAGCACAGCGCGCCGATCAGCACCGTGAAAACCGCCGCCGCGGTGCGCGTCGCCTGCAGCAGCGATTGCAGGATGCCGTCGCGGCTGAGCTTGCCGCGCGCGATTCCGATGATGAAGGCGCCGACCGCGCCGACCGCGCCGGCCTCGGTCGGGATGAAGAAGCCGCCATAGAGCCCGCCGATCACGAACAGAAACAGCAACACCGGCGACCACACATCGCGCAGCGCGGCAAGCCGTTCGCGCCATGAACTGCTAGGTCCGGCCGGCAGGAAGCCCGGCCGCGCCACGCCGATGATGCCGATGGTGATGATGTGCATCACGATCGCCAGCAGGCCCGGTATGATGCCGGCGATAAAGAGTTTGCCGATGTCCTGCTGGGTGATGATGCCATAGACCGCGAGCACCGTGGATGGCGGCAGCATCGCGCCGAGCGTGCCGCCGACCGCGATCACGCCGGTCGAGAAGGATTGCGGATAGCCGAAGCGGCGCATCTCCGGATAGGCCACCGCGGAAAACGTCGCAGCGGTCGCCACCGAGGAGCCGGAGATCGCCGCAAAGCCGCCGCAGGCGCAGATCGTGGCGACCCCGAGCCCGCCCTTCCAGTGTCCGACGATGGTGTTGCCGGCGCGGAACAGTTCGCGGCTGATGCCGGACACCGAGACGAACGCGCCCATCAGCAGGAACATCGGGATCACGCCGAACGAGTAGTCCGTCACGGTGCGCATCGTGGTCTGGCCGACCAGCTTCAGCGCCGGCGCAAAACCGGTGAGATAGCCGAAACCGGTGACGCCGACGAGGCCCATCGCCATGCCGACCGGCACGCGCAGCAGCATCAGCACGAACAGGCTGACGAAACCGACGATGGCGACGCCTTCATTGCTCATGACTGGCTATTCCACCGGCTTCAGCTTGCCGTCGTGAACAAGCTCCGGATGGAAGATCAGCCGCCAGGTCCGCACCGCGATGAGCAGGACCGCGGAGACGTCGCCGATCCATGAGACCGCGAAGAACGGCCAGATCGGCAGTTGCAGGTCCATGGTCACGATATGGTCGGCGCGCGTCGTCACCACCTTGTCGAACAGCGTGTATGTCTGCATCGTGACGACGAACAGCAGCACCAGCGTCGCGAACACGTCGATCCAGCGCTGGTATCTCGGCGTGGCGTTGGCCCAGACCAGATCGACCGTGATGTGGCTGCCGCGATAGCTGGTCGCGGCGATGCCCCAGAAGATCAGAATGCCGAGCAGGAACTGGCCGAAATTATAGTAGTCCGGCATGGTCACCGCAAAGAATTTGCGCATGACCACCGCAAGGAAGGTGTTCAGCGCGACGATGCCGACGAAGAACGCCGCAATCCACTCGATCGAATCGATGAAGCGATCCATGGGACTTTTGCGCGCCGGCTCCGGCGTCACGATGACGCCGTCGCGGGTGATTTCGGGGGTGGCGGTCATATAAAACCTGTGACTGACTTCTCCCTCTCCCCGTTCACGGGGAGAGGGTTGGGGTGAGGGGCGACCTACCCGCGAATACTAACGATAAGATGAGCGCATTGCGCCGCCCCTCACCCGCCTTCCACGCGCCAAGGCGCGTGAAAGCCGACCTCTCCCCGTAAGAACGGGGAGAGGTGAAGCAAAATCACAACCCCGCGTCGTATTTCTTCAACGCGGATTTCAGGTCGCTGTCGATCGCATCGGCGTCGCCGCCCGCCTTCTTCACCGCGTCGGCCCAGCTCGCATGCAAAGGCTCGCTCGCCTTCTTCCAGGTCGCGAGCTGGTCGGCCGTCAGCGGATAGACCTCGTGGCCTTCCAGCTCCTTCATCTTGACGCGCCCGTTGGCCTCGAAATCGACCCAGGGATCGGTGACCTTCGACGCCCATTCCGGCGTGCAGTGATCGTCGATGATC
>CAXTMT010000282.1:0-3375 GCA_964245355.1 uncultured Sphingomonadaceae bacterium | reverse complement strand
GACTACGGAAACAGCCATTACAAGCAGGTGCCGGATGTGCTGGTCCGTCTTTGCGTCGCCGCCAGAATCAACGGAGTCACGGCACATACACTGCGCCACACTTTTGGAAGCATCGCCGGCGATATGGGCTATTCTGAACTCACCATTGCCGCTCTGCTCGGTCACGGCAAGCGCGGCGTAACGCAGGGCTACATCCACATAGAAGAAGGCCTCCGAGAGGCGGCCGATCGTGTATCGAGGAAAATAGCCGACCTGCTGGACGGCCGCGCTCGCAGCGCGCGTGAAGATCAATCGATGATCGAACAGTATCTTGCTGCTTAAAACCGAAGCAAAATTCAGCAGGAGTTCAAAGCCGCGAAGGGCGGTGCGGACGGCAAAGCGTCACCGGAGAGAGATATTTAGCAGAGACCAATGAGCATCTGCAACTACAGTCTTGGAGACTGGCCGTCCGGCGACATTGGCACAAACCACGGTGCAACCGCATCCCTGTGAACGCGTAGGTCACAGGTTCGAACCCTGTCTTGCGCACCAGCTTTCTAACCGCAGGCGAACCTGATCAAGAGGTCGCCGAGCCGATCCCCGATGTCGCGGTCGATCCGGGCGGCTTCAGATCACGCAACTGACGTGCCTTCGTTTCCCGGTCGAAGTCAAGCATAACGCCCGGCCCGCAGCGGGACTGACGTGATGGCGTGGACGGCCCCTGCACAAGCGTAGCTGTGCAATGATGCGGCCGTTGTAGGTCCATGTGTGGACGACCCCTGCGGCGCAAGAGCTTTCGTGCAGCGATGAGCACCGGTCGGGAGCATCCATGTGTTCGGCCTGTTCGCGCAGCACCGTATGGCTGCTGGCCCTGATGAAGTCCGCAGGCCGGCTCCCTAATCACGTCATCGCGCTCGAAGCGCTGTGACCCCCTGGGTTTTTCCGACCCCCGGTCTGACCGGTTCGTCATCACTACTCAGCTACTCCTACGCCATCCTGCCGCCGGGCGTTACCCGGCGGCGCGGACGACGGTCACGCGGCGGACGCCGCGTAGACTTCGTTGCGCGACATCACCGCCCAGGCGATGCGCGCTGTCTTGTTGGCGAGCGCTACGGTCGCGATCTTCGCTGGTTTGCGCTCGAGAAGCTGTGCCAACCAAGGTTGCCGAGCGGCATTCTTGCGCGCCATGCGCATGACTGCCGTCGCGCCGACCACGAGTAGCCGTCGCAAATAGCCGTCACCCTGCTTGGTGATCCCACCGAGCCGCTCCTTGCCGCCGGAGCTGTTCGCTCGCGGGGTAAGCCCAAGCCATGCCGCGAACTGCCGCCCAGATCGGAACAGCGAGGCATTCGGCACTGCCGCTGATATGGCGGACGCGGTGATCGGACCGATGCCCGGTATCGTTGCGAGCCGGCGGCTCGTCGCTTCAGCTCGGTGCCACGCGAGTATCTGTGCTTCGAGCCGGTCCACCTCGCTCGAGAGCGCCCGTAGTTGGGCGGCAAGGGCGTGCAGGGCCGAGCGGGCGTGAACAGGCAGCTTGTCCTGCTGTGCGTGTAACACTTTTAGCATCGCGGTTACGCCGCCCGCGCCGACACCTGTCACGACGCCGTACTCAGCCAGGTGCCCTCGGAGCGCGTTGATGAGCATCGTCCGCTGTCGCACCATCAGGTCGCGGCTCTTGTGAAGCATCAACACCGCCTGCTGCTCGACAGTCTTCACCGCAACGAACCGCATCGTTGGACGCGTCACCGCCTCGCAAATGGCCTCGGCGTCGGCTGCGTCGGTCTTCCCGCGCTTTACATAGGGCTTCACATAGGCGGGCGGCATCAACCGTACCTCGTGCCCCAACGCGATCAGTTCTCGAGCCCAATGATGCGCCGATGCACATGCCTCCATGCCGACGAGACAACCTGGAAGATCGGCGAAGAAGTCGATTACCTCGGCACGCCGTAGCTTGCGCCGCACCAGCACGGCCCCGTCGCGGCCGATCGCGTGCACCTGAAAAACGCTCTTCGCCAAATCCAACCCGACGGTGACAACCTCCTGCTTCATCTGCCGACTCCTAGACGTGGACCTACAACGGCCGCATCATTGCACAGCTACGCTCGTGCAGGGGCCGTCCACGCCATCACGTCAAGACCGCGGCTCAGCACCGTCGATCCGCAGGCTTGGCTCGCTGACGTCCTCGCCCGTATCGCCGATCATCCCGCCGCCCGGCTCGACGAACTCCTTCCCTGGAACTGGTCACCCTCGAGCCAGATCGCAAAAGCCGCCTGATGGCCGCCCCGTCCATAGTGTTCACCAGTCGCTACGCCGCAAGCCGACTCCGCGTCGATCTCGACCTCATCGAGGAACTGGCCGAACAGATGTCACCCGAGGACGGCTGCCTCAGCATCATCGACAGCCTCGATGAAACAGCCGAGTCCGTCACCGCGTTCACGCGTCGGAGTCTCGATCGCCTCAACGAAATGCTCGATGAACGACGCCTCGCAGCTTATGTGAGATAGCTGAGGCTGCGCGGCCTCCACCGGATGGATACGAATATATACGCCATTTGTTGCGGCCGCCGCGTTTCGCCGCGTAAAGCGCGATGTCAGCAGCTTTGTACAAGTCGTCCTGCATCTGTCCGTTGTCCGGAAACAGCGCCACTCCCAAGCTCGCGTTGGTCTTGGCTTGACTCCTGGCGTCTACTCGAATTTTGAAGACTGAGGGAAGGCCGTGCGACTATTTAGCATCGGAGTCGTTTCATCTGTTTTCTCAGGCAAGACGATGATAATAAGGCCCGCTTGAATACTCGCCCTAAAAGGTGACAGTGATCGTGCCGCTAAAACTGCGAGGCGGAAGATAAGTATAAGTCGTCACCGTTGGATCGATCGCGTCGCCGGCCTTGGCGAGGAGGCGGCCGTTGGTGTCGGTCGCCTGGCGATTGTCGAACAGGTTCTGGATCTGGAATTCGAGCTTCAGCGGACGTCCGAGCGGCGACGTCATGAACCGGTAGCCCAGCGTCAGGTCGACGGTGTCGTACGCGCCGAGGCGGTTCGCGCGGTAGCTCCGGCCGGTGACGGGATCGACGATCTCGGCCGCCGCAGTCGGCACCTGCTGGCCGTTCACGGTCTGCAGGTTGGTGCGGTTGGCGCCGAAATAGCGCGCGCCCACCCGCTTGGCGAGCAATGCGCCGTAGAGCGCGCCATCGTCATAGAGCAGTCCGCCCGACAGCGTGTGATCGGGCGCGCCGGCTACCCACAGATCGCCGCCGGCCAGTTTGTCCTTGCGCTTGGTCTTCGCGCTGTTGACGCTCCCGGCCGCGAACAGGCTGAAGGAGCGGCCGAGCGCCAGCAATACCTGCGCCTCGATGCCCTTGTAGATCACGCCGCCGCCGTTGATCGAATAGGCCTG
>CAXTMT010000281.1:0-3403 GCA_964245355.1 uncultured Sphingomonadaceae bacterium | reverse complement strand
CGTCGCGCGACACCTCGGCGATCAGTTCGGAGATCAGATCGGCTTTCGAGGGGAAATAACGATACACGGTGCCGGCGGCGACGTTGGCGCGTGTCGCGACCGGCGCGATCTGGACCGCCGCCATGCCGCCTTCGGCCGCAGCGTCCTTGGCCGCGGCGAGGATCGCGCTGCGCCGTGCCGCCAGCCGCTTCACCACCTGATGGGTTCGCCGGTAGACCATGGCGGCGTTTCACTCCGGCGACGCTGTCCGCGGGCGGCAATCGCCCGGACCAACTGTCTTTTTACGGTTTGGGCGGGCTCGACCGCGATCAGCGCGCCATATCGTTTGAAAGAGTGAACACTTATTCAGATGGGCTGACAAGCAAATATGTCAGCCTGCGAAGCCGAGCGCGCGGGCCAATGCCGCCACCGCCATGCCGGTGATTACCGCGATGAAATCGTTGCGGCGGATGATGGTCACCGCCATCGCGGCGACGATCGCGAACATCACGATCACCCCGCCATTGACCGCAACCGGAAGTGCGGCGGCCACGATGATCGATCCCGGCAGCGCATCGAGCATGCGGCGGACACGCGGCGTGACGGTGACGTAGCCCATCAGCCAGTAACCGCCGAGCCGTGAGCCGACGGTGACGGCCGTCATCACCGCAAACGCGGTCAGCACGTCGCCGCGCAACAATTCGCTCATGCCTGATGTCCCTCGGGTGATGCCGGCTCGTCGATCAGTCCGGCGCAGACGCTGCCCGACAGCGCGCCCGCGATGATGAACCACCAGCCCGGCACCGCCCAGTGCACCGCCAGCGCGACCGCGCCCGAGATCACCCAGGGGAGCGCGCGCCGCGGTCCCTTCCATGCCGGCACCAGCATCGCGGCGTAGAACGCCGGCATCACCAGATCGACGCCGTACTTTTTCGGATCGGCGAGCTGCTCGGCGAGCAGAAATCCGGGGATCGCCGCGAACAGCCATAGCAGGTACAGCACGACGGCGCCGCCGGCGTAGAACCACGCATTGGCGCCGCCGTGATCGCGGTAGCGCGTCGCCGCGAGCCACCCGCCGTCGGTGACCAGCAGCATCGCCGGATAGGCCTGCCAAGGCGGCAGCGTGCCGAACCACGGCCGCAGCGTCGCGCTCATCAAGGCGAAGCGGATGTTCACCGTCGTGGTGAGCAGCGCCAGCGTCGCGACCGACGACACGCTCAGCGTATCGGGCCAGGACTGCACCGCGACGAACTGCGACAGCCCGCCATAGACGAACGCCATCATCAGTTCGACTTCCGCCAGCGAGAAATGTTTCTGCGCGCACAGCGCGCCGAACGCCATGCCGAACGCCAGCGTGCCGGGCAGCATCGGCCCGATCGCGATCACGCCCGGAATGATGGCGTCGCGCGACCAGTAGGCCGGCGCCTTTAAGACATCGGTCGTCATGAGGCCGTCCGCATGGGCGCCATGCCTGCGGGCTGCGCGCGGTCAGGTCAAGGCTCGCCGGCTCATGCGCGCCATGCAGCGATCGCGGCTCAGGCGGCGACCCCGCGCGGCTGCGCCGTCCCCACGGTGACGCGCCGCATCAGCAGCGTATAGGACACTGCGCCGAGCGCCGCGCCGATCAGCCAGCCCCAATCGCCGACATCGGGGATCACCTTGTAGGCGCCGAGCAGCGACAGCCCGATCGAAACCGTCGCGGAACACGCCAGCGCAATCAGCGCGCGACGATTCCAGCCGCCCTCGAAATACAGCGAGCCCGACGGCGCCAACGTGTAGAGGTCGTCGAGCACCACCTGCTGCTTCTTCACCAGATAGTAGTCCGCCACCATGATGCCGAACATCGGGCCGAGCGCGGCGCCGAAGATGCTGACAAAGATGGTGATCGCCTGCGCGCTGGAGACGAAGATCCACGGGCATACCAGCACCGAGAGGATCGAGGTGATCAGCCCGCCGAGGCGGAAATCGATCTTCTCCGGATAGAGGTTCGAGATGTCGTAGGCCGGCGAGACGAAATTGGCGACGATGTTGATGCCCATGGTGGCGACGATGAAGGTGATCGAGCCCAGCGCCACCACCCACGGATTGCCGATCCGCTCGACGATGGCGACGGGGTCCATGATCGCCTCGCCGAACACCTTGACGGTGCCGGCGGTGACGATCACGGTGATGATTGCGAACACGATGAAGTTGACCGGCAGGCCGAGGAAGTTGCCGACCTTCATCGCTTTCTCGTCCCGAGCAAAGCGGGAGAAATCGCCGAAATTGAGCAGCAGCGCCGCGAAGTAGGCCACGATCAGCATCGACGCGTTCGCCATATGCGCGACCGCCGAGCCCTCGGCGCGCGGCGCGAGCTGCAGCGACAGGCTCGAGGTGCCGGTCTGCGCCAGGATCCAGATCGCCAGCGCGAACATCACGAGATAGACCACGGGCCCGCAGAAATCGATGAATTTGCGGATCGTCTCCATGCCGTTGAGGAAGATCAAAAGCTGGAACAGCCACATGAACAGGAAGCTGAACCAGCCCAGCGCCGACAGCCCGGCGAACGAGCCGTGGGTCCAGGCTTCCGCGGCGGGGTAGAATGCCAGCACCAGCGCCTGCACGGCTTTCGATGCAAAGTAGGTCTGCACGCCGTACCAGACGATGCCGACGATGCCGCGCAGCCCGGCGGCGATGTTGGCCCCCATCACGCCGAACGACATCCGCGCCACCACGGGAAACGGCGTGCCGTATTTCAGCGACGGCCGCCCGATCAGGTTCATCAGGAAGTAGACGATGGTGATGCCGACCACCATCGCCAGCAGCACCTCCCAGCCGTTGAGGCCGAGAAAGAACAGGCTGGCGGCGAAGGTATAGCCGCCGACCGAGTGCACGTCGGACATCCACATCGCGAAGATGCTGAACACGCCCCAGGTGCGGCCCTGCGGCGCCACCGGCGCGAGGTCGTGATTGTAGAGCCTGGGATGGGCACCGGTGATGACGAGGACGGGCGGTTCGTTCGAATGGCCGGACATCTGATAGGCCCCCTGCGGCAGCGCCATGACAGCGAAGCAACTCTCGGGCCAGTGAGGCTCCGCAAGGGGCGCATACACCCCCCGGAGCTTTTCACATTCAGATGGAAGCGGCTGCCAAGATGCCCGGCCTGCTCCCTCCCCTTGAAAGGGGGAGGGTCATTCCGGCCGACACGTTGCTGACCCGCACCCGGCTATCTCGCTGCGCTTCGACAGCCGAGCTCCCCCCTTTCAAGGGGAGGTGATGCATTCCTCGTTGTGACTCCATCTTATCATGCGACGCCTTCATGCAAAACGCGGCCCCGCGGCCGCGTTTTCCGTTCATGCTGCGCGCCGCTTACGCCTGCGGCTGCGGCTCCAGGCCGGCGTCGGGGCGCGGGCGCGGCTTGCCCGCGGGCGGCACCGCCGAAGTG
>CAXTMT010000280.1:2691-3432 GCA_964245355.1 uncultured Sphingomonadaceae bacterium | reverse complement strand
CTGTCGCGGCAGGACCCCGATCCCAACGTCAAGGTCTCGTCGGGCGACTGAACGCCTGGCTCCATGCGCACGACATAGCTGACGGCGCGCTGGATCGTCGAATTGAGGTCGACGAGAAAGTTGACGGTGTTGGGCGCGCTCGGCGCCAGCCCCGCCACGAACTCCGCCAGATCGCGATGCACGGCATCGCGGATCGCGCCGTCCAGACTCCCCGGCCGGTGCGCCTCGGCGATCACGTCCCACAACGCCACGCGGTGCGCGATCAATCGTTCCAATCGCTCGGCATAGGGCAAGGCCGGCAGCGGCTCTCCCACCACCTCGCCCGCCAGCCACCAGAAAGCATTGGTCGGGTGGGCATAATATTCCCCGCGCGCGATCGAGGCATCGCCGGGAAGCGAACCCAGGATCAGCAGCCGGGCATCCGCCGCATAGCTTGCCGGGAAGGCCGCCTTGCGCGTCACGCCTCGGGCAGCGGATCCGCCTGCGGGTGGGCGATATAGTCGCGCCACAGCAGCATCAGCGTCGCCATCGTCGCCGGGCCGACGAACAGCCCGAGCAGTCCCAGCGCCTCGACCCCGCCGAGGATGCCGATCAGCACCAGCAGGAAGGGCAGCCGCGTCGCGCCGCCGATCAGCACCGGACGGATGAAGTGATCGGCCACACCCACCACCCCGAGCCCGATCACCATCACCGCGATCGCCCAGCCCACGCCGCCGCCGCTGCCGATCAGCAGCAGATCGG
>CAXTMT010000280.1:0-2639 GCA_964245355.1 uncultured Sphingomonadaceae bacterium | reverse complement strand
CCGCGCCGAACGGGATCATCGCCGCGACAGCGGTCAGCGCGCCCAGCAGCAGCGGGTGCGGCACCCCGGCGACGACATAGACCACGCCCATGATCACGCCCTCGCCGATGCCGACCAGCACCAGCCCGTCGATCGTCCCGCGCACCGAGAGGATCACCTGCGCGCCGAGCTTCTCCGCCGAATGGCCGAGCAGCCGTTCGCCGCCGCGGTGGAGCTGCCGGATGATCTCCTCGCGGTCGCGCAGCACGAAGAACAAAGCGACGAGGGTGAAGAAGAAGATGATGCCGCGGTGGAGCAGGTCCTTGCCGACGATCCGCGAATGCTGGACGAGCATCGCGCCCTGGAACTGGCGGAATTCGTGGTTGCTCGCCTCGGGCGTGGCGAGATGCTCGCGCCACCATTTCGAGATTTCGCCGGCGAACGGCAGGTTCGCGATGAAGACCGGCTCGGGTACGCCGTTGGCGCGCGCCTCGGCGATCCAGTGGATGGCGCCGCGGGCCTCGCGCCCCGCCTCGATCGCCAGCATCGCCAGCGGGGCGAGGACGAGCACGGCGATGGCGAGCGTCGCGATGGTCGGGATCGCGATCTCGCGGCGTTTCGGCCAGCGCGCCTCGGCCCGATCGTAGAGCGGCGCGATGGCGATGGCGATCACCACCGCCCACACGATCGCCGGCAGGAAGCTCGCCCCGATCCACAGCCCGAGCAGGACGAGGAAGACGGAGAAGACCATCTTGGCGAGACGCTGCTGGCGATCCCGGCTGGGCATGTCGCTACTCATGGCGCGGCTTCTGGACCGGCTGGAGGCGGGTGACAAGCGGGCGTGACAAGGCGCGGGAGGTGCTGGCATAACCGCAATGTGCCTGCCGCCCGCAAACCCATCGTGCGCCCCTTCGCCCGCAAGCGCGCCAGCCTGTTCGAGGCCGTGATCGGCTGCGACGAGGTGGGGCGGGGCGCCTTGTGCGGGCCGGTCGTGGTGGCCGCGGTATGGTTCGATCCCTGTGCCTTGCCCACGGGTCTGCTGGCGCGGCTGGACGATTCGAAGCGGATCGATTGCGGGGAGCGCGAGGATCTGTTTCCGCTGATCGTCGCGGCGGCGCAGGTGCGTTTCGCGGCGCGATCGGCGCGGTTCATCGATGTCTACAACATCCGCCAGGCGACGTTGCAGGCGATGACCCAGGCGGTCGTGCGGCTGGAGCTGGACGCGCCGGTGCGGATCGACGGGATCGACGTGCCGCAGGGCTTGAAGGGGCGCGGCCAGGCGGTGGTGAAGGGTGACGGCAAGGTCCCCCAGATCGCCGCCGCCTCGATCTGCGCGAAGGTGGTGCGCGATCGGCTGATGACGCGGCTGGGCCTGCGCCACCCGCAGTATCGGTGGGAGTCGAACGCCGGTTACGGGACGAAGGTGCACCGCGATGCGATCGTGACGCACGGGCACTGCGCGCACCACCGGCGGAGTTTCGGGGATTTGTTCGGAATGCTGGGAGGGCAGGCGGCGGAAGAGTTCGCGGACGCCTGAAATCCTCCCCCGCCAGGGGGAGGTGTCAGCGCAGCTGACGGAGGGGGCGGCAGCACTCCGCTAGCTGAGGTAGTGCTTCCTCCCCCTCCGACGCCTTCGGCGCCACCTCCCCCTGGCGGGGAAGGATTAAAGGGTTCAATCCTCCTTCGGCCCCTTCGGCGTCTTGTCCGCCTTTTTCGCCCGGTTCCCGTAGATCAACGCCGCCGCGATCGCCGCCGATCCGATCCCGGCCCCCATGCCGAGGCCGATCCACTTGCCGATCGGCTTGGGGGTTTCGGGGGTCTCTTTGTCGTCCTTCTTCGCCATAGCTTCAGTCCCTAGTGCGCCATCGCCTTGACGATCTCCTCGACCATCTTCTTGGCGTCGGCGAGCAGCATCATGGTGTTATCCCTGTAGAACACATCGTTGTCGACACCGGCATAGCCCACGCCGCCCATGCTGCGCTTCACGAACAGCACGGTCTTGGCCTTCTCAACATCCAGCACGGGCATGCCATAGATGGGTGAGGTCTTGTCGGTCTTGGCGGCGGGATTGGTGACGTCGTTGGCGCCGATCACGAAGGCGACGTCGGTCTGCGCGAATTCGCCGTTGATGTCCTCCAGCTCGAACACCTCGTCATAGGGCACGTTCGCCTCGGCGAGCAGCACGTTCATGTGGCCGGGCATGCGGCCGGCGACGGGGTGGATGGCGTATTTCACCGATACGCCCTGCGCCTTCAGCTGATCGCCCATCTCGCGCAGCGCATGCTGGGCCTGCGCCACCGCCATGCCGTAGCCGGGGACGATAATCACCTGGTTCGCCTGGCTCATCAGGAAGGCGGCATCCTCGGCCGATCCGCGCTTCCACGAGCGCTGCTCCTTCGCCTCGCCGCCGGACACCGCAGCCTCGGCGCCGAAGCCGCCGGCGATCACGCTGAGGAAGCTGCGGTTCATCGCGCGGCACATGATGTAGCTCAGGATCGCGCCCGACGAGCCGACCAAAGCGCCGGTGATGACCATCGCGCTGTTGTGCAGCGTGAAGCCCATCGCCGCCGCCGCCCAGCCCGAATAGCTGTTCAGCATCGAGACGACGACCGGCATGTCCGCGCCGCCGATCGGGATGATCAGCAGGAAGCCGATCAGGA
>CAXTMT010000279.1:0-3452 GCA_964245355.1 uncultured Sphingomonadaceae bacterium | reverse complement strand
GCTGTAAACACTCAATCGGCGTCAAGCGCCCGGACGCGGACGTAGCTTCGGGTCCAGCGTCATCAGCAAGCCAAGGCAGATCAGCACGGTCATCATCGCCGATCCGCCGAAGGAAACCAGCGGCAGCGGGATGCCGACCACCGGGGCGAGGCCCATCACCATCGCCAGATTGATCGCCATGTAGAAGAAGACCGTCGTCGCCAGGCCGCCGGCGGCGATGCGGGCGAAGCGGGTCTGGGCGCGCATCGCCACGCCCATGCCCCAGCGGATCACCAGCATATAGGCGATGATGATCGCGACGCCGCCGGCCAGCCCCCATTCCTCGGCCATGGTGGCGAAGACGAAATCGGTGTGGCCTTCGGGAAGATATTCGAGGTGGCTCTGCGTACCGGCGAGGAAGCCCTTGCCGGTCAGGCCGCCGGAGCCGATCGCGATCTTCGACTGGATGATGTGATAGCCGGTGCCACGCGGATCGCTTTCGGGATTGAGGAAAATCTCGATCCGGTTGCGCTGGTAATCGTGCATCATGTGGAGCGCGAGCGGGGTGAGCGCGGCGAGCGCGGCGATGCCCGCGCCGAACAGCCACAGCGGCACACCGGCGAGGTACATCGTCACGATGCCGCCGAACGCGATCATCAGCGCGGTGCCGAGATCGGGCTGGACCATCACCAGCAGGAAGGGAACGCCCATCATCACCGCCGCGGGCAGGATCGTCTGCAGGCGGCGCGTGTCGCCGACGGGCACGAGATCGTAATAGCGCGCGATGGCGAGGACGATCACGGGCTTCATCAGTTCGGACGGCTGGAAGCGGATCACCTTGAGATCGAGCCAGCGCCGGCTGCCGCCGCCGACCGCGCCGAGCGCCTCGACCCCGATCAGGCTGATGCAGAGGAAGCCGAAAATGGGCAGCGCAACCAGCTTCAGCCGTTCTTCTCCGATCCGCGACAACACCAGTGCGCCGACGAGGAACAGCACGAAATGCCAGCCCTGGTTGAACGCCCACGGCCGCACGCTGCCGTTCGCCGCCGAATAGAGCACCACCAGCCCGAAACCAGTGAGCGCGCAGACCAACGCAAGCAGGCCCCACGGTACGCGCGTGAACGCCTGGGGGACGATCGAGCGGCTCAATCCGCCGGTCCATCGACTTCGGGCTTTTCGGCTTCGGGCGGGGGCGAGGCGTCGTGCGCATGATCCCAACGCTGGCCCTGCGCGGCCATCCGTTCGGTGATGCTCCCGCCCCAGCCCGGCTCCAGCCCGGCAAGTGTGCTCATCGCGCGATCGGGGGCGAAGAGATAGGTCATGATGTCGCGCGCGACCTGGGCAGCGGCAGCGCCGTGGTTGCCATGCTCCAGTGTGACGCCGATCGCGTAGCGGGGCTCGTCATACGGTGCGAAGCCGATGAAATGGCCGTGATCGCGGTATTTCCACGGCAGCGCCTCGCTCGAGGTGCGGCCCGCCGCGCGATCGGCGAGGCTGATCCGGCGCACCTGCGCGCTGCCCGTCTTGCCCGCCATCTCGACGCCCGCGACCGGCAGCTTCGCGCTGCCTGCCGTGCCCGCGCCCCCGGTGTTGATCACGTCGCGCATCGCCCGGTGGACGAAATCGATATGGTCGCGCTCGATGCCGAGCCCGCCGCCCTGCGGGCCGTAGCGCTTGTTGGCGATCAGCCGGGGGGCCAGCGCTCGCCCGCTGGCGATGCGGCTGGCTGCAACCGCCAGCTGGAGCGGATTGACCAATGTATAGCCCTGCCCGATCGCCGTGATCACCGTATCGGTCTGCCCCCAGGGATGCTTGAAGCGTTTCAGCTTCCACTCGGCATCGGGCACGGTGCCGAAGCGCTGGTTGGTGAAGGGCAGATCGAACTTCTCGCCGAACCCCAATACCCGCTCCATCGGCGCGAGACGATCGATGCCGAGCTTGCGGCCCATCGTGTAAAAATAGACGTCGCAGCTCTGCTGGATCGCGCGGTGCATATCGATCGGCCCGTGGCCGCCGTGGCGCCAGCAGTGGAATTGGCCATTGCCGACCCGGTATACGCCCGAGCAATGCACCGTGTCGTGCGGATCGATTCCCGCCTGGAGCAGCGCCAGCGCCACCATCGGCTTCACGGTGGAGCCCGGCGGATAGAGCGATTGCACCGCCTTGTTGAGCAGGGGCAGATGATCGTCGGCCGACAGCATCGCATAGGTCGATTTGGCGATGCCGCCCGAGAAGAGGTTCGGATCGTAAGCCGGCATCGAGGCGTAAGCGAGGATGCCGCCGTGGGTGCAATCGATCACCACCGCCGCGCCGCTGTTCGTCCCCAGCCGCCGCGCCGCATATTCCTGCAGGCCAGCATCGATGGTGAGCTGCAGCGTGTGGCCCATCTTCTCGGGCCGCATGGTGAGATCCTGGACGAGGCGGCCGTGCGCGGTGACCTCGGTGCGCTTGGCACCGGGTGCGCCGCGCAGCCACGGCTCCATCACCTTTTCCAGCCCCTCCTTGCCGACCTTGAAGCCAGGGGTGATCAGCAGGGGATCGTGGGTGCGCTGGAAATCCTCGATCGTCGCCGGGCCGACATAGCCGATCAGATGGCCGACGGCGGCGCCGGTGGGATAGGAGCGCGCGTAACCGCTCGACGGCGCGACGCCCGGAAGATCGGGCTGGCGCAGGCTGATCGCGGCGAAGCGTTCGTAGGCGATGTCCTCGGCCACCGGCACCGGCTGATAGCCCGGCGAACGATCGAGCGCCTGCTTGATGCGATCGACGTCGTCCGAGGTGAGCTGAAGCATCGCGCGCAGTTCATCGATGATGCGATCGGGATCCTGCAGGCGATCGGGGATGAGGTCGACGCGGAAATTGGTGCGGTTGATCGCGATCGGCTTGCCGGTGCGATCGATGATCCAGCCTCGCCTCGGCGGGATCAGCTGGCTCTGGACGCGGTTGCTCTCGGCCAGCCGATCATATTTGTCCTTCTGGGCGACGGAGAGCCACGCCATGCGCCCGGCGAGCAATCCGGCGACGCCGATCTGCAGGCCGCCAAGCACGAGGGTACGCCGCTGGAAACTATAAGCCAGCGCCTGCTCGGAAAGAAGCCGGCCTCGCCGCGAGAAGAGCATCAGATGCTGGTAGCAGCGCCCTCGCCGAGCCGCCAGCGGTCGATCGCCGAGCACAGACGCGCGGCGGCTGGAAAAAGCAGCATGCCGAGCAGGGCCTGGGGCACAATCGTCCACAGCGGCCCGGCCCCGCCGCTGAACCACGCCAGCCCCCAGGCGCCGACCGCGCAGGCGCCGATCGCCCACGCCGCCAGCTGCCAATCGACCCAATAATCCCGCCAGATGCGGCGATGATCGGCGATATCGAGCGCGAGGAAGACAAGCGTCCACAGCGCCATCGCCGATCCGATCGGTGCGCCGGAGATGAGATCGTCCGCCAGCCCCCTGCCGACAAAGTCGAGTATCCATTGATGCTTC
>CAXTMT010000278.1:0-3453 GCA_964245355.1 uncultured Sphingomonadaceae bacterium | reverse complement strand
GGCCACCCGCTCCAAGGCGAAGCTATCCAGTATCGCGACAGCGATCTCGGCAAGCGCGGTAAGACCATAGCCGGCCGCCTTATCCAGCGCCCAGTCCGATTGCCCGCATCCGATGCTATCTGGCGCGAGGACTTGATAACCTAGTGAACTGAGCCGTCCGGCAAGAACCTCATGGTCGCTCCCAGTGCCGGTAATACCATGCCAGATCACAACGGTGCGAGCAGGATCTCCCCGCCACGATCGTATATGAACCGAACGCCCGCCTACATCCAGATTATGGCTTTCGCAGGAGCGCGCGAACCCACCGGCTGGCGCTGTGCATTCTGCCATTTCCGGCTTGCTTGACATTCGTCACCTGTTCTACTGAACGATCGTTCGGTCGGCCGTTGTATTAGGTGAGGTGGATTTGGCAAGAGTGAGTGTCGCTACCGAAGCTAGACAAACGGGCCATGATCGCGCCGGAGGACGGCCGCGTGAACGACAGTTAAGTGGACGCGGAGACCTATTACGCGTCGCGATCGACCTTTTTGCGCTCCACGGCTTTGCCGGAACCTCGATGCGCGACATTGCAGGTGCGGCAGGCTGCAGTGTCGCCAACGTGTACCACCATTATCGAAACAAGGAGGCGCTCTGGCTGGCCGTTTTAGAAGGGTCGATCGACGATTTGCCGGCTGCGTTGCGCGCAGCCGCGGAGCGCGCGCCAATTAAAGGAGACGCTGGGCCTTTCGATCGCGTCGAGCGGGTCGTTCGCGACCATGTTGCAACGTCTCACCGGTTCCCGCGCGAGCTGCAAATTCTGTTCATCGACGAAGGTCGCCTGTCGCCCGAGAGCAATGCGATCAATCAGCGGCTGCAGCATGCCATTTTGCGGCTTTACCTGGATGAATTGTATCGGCTCGTGTGCGCTGGGATTGTCTCCGAGCGTGATCTTAAAACGAAGGCCCTTAATGTTCTTGGCGTCGTCAACTGGCACCTGCGATGGATGGCGCGTGAGGCTACGTCCGAACAGCGGGCGGCAGAGGCGGACGCTATCGTCGCTTTTGTTGTGCGTGGGCTCGATGAGCGAAAGGCCGCGGCATGATGCGCCCTGTGCCCGAGACCATTCACGATTTGCTCGACTGCCGCGCCGCAGAGCAGAGCGATGCACAGTTTTTGTCGTTTGACGATCGCTGCTGGTCGTTCGCCGATTTCGCGCTGGCGACCAAACGGCTCGCTGCGGGTTTCGCGGCGACGGGCATCGGACACGGCGACAAGGTTGCGATCATGCTGTCCAACCGACCAGAGTTTTTGTTGTCCTGGTTTGCGCTATCGCGGCTCGGCGCGGTTGAAGTGCCGGTCAACACCGCCCATCGCGGCACATTGTTACGGTATATTTTGGCTCAGGCGGAATGCTCCGCGCTGATCGTTGAGACAGCTTTTGCGGAACAGCTGTCGGACATTCTTGGGGACCTGCCGCTCCTTGAAACGCTCATCGTCGTCGATGATGACGTCGAAAGCGCGTGGCCAAGACCGGTCATCCGCCTAGCCGCACTTGAAGATACCGCGCCATTGTCCGGTTCGAGGCCGGTATCGGGCAGCGATGCGATGGCAATCATTTTCACCTCTGGCACCACGGGGCCGTCAAAGGGCGTCGTGTTGCCGCAGGCCTATGCGTTGAGGCAGGCGGAGATCATTGTCGACGCTTGCGCCTATACCGCTGCGGATTGTCTCTACAACGCGCTTCCGCTGTTCCATGGCAATGCCCAGTTCCTGTCGACGATACCGGCTTTGCTCGCGGGGGCGCAGATGGTATTGGCGCGGAAGTTTTCGGCATCCGGTTTTTGGGAAGACGTGCGGCGCCACGGATGCACCGAGTTCAACTATATCGGTGGCATTTTGCCCATCCTGGCGAAGGCGGAACCGTCTGCAGACGATGCCGACAGCGGCTTGCGGTTGATGATGGGGGCAGGATGTCCGGCCGACTTGTTCGACGCCTTTGAACAGCGTTTTGGCGTCAAGCTCGTCGAAGGCTATGGCATGAGCGAGATCGGCATCCCGTTCATCAATAGCATCGACGATCGAAAGGCCGGGAGCTGCGGTCGGGGCGGCAGTACGCACGACGCGATGATCGTTGACGACGAAGGCCGTGAAGTGCCGGATGGTCAAGCCGGCGAGTTGCTCATCCGCCCGCGTCATCCAAACGGCATGATGACCGAATATTATCGAATGCCTGAGGCAACCGTGGCGGCTTGGCGAGACCTGTGGTTTCACACGGGGGACGCGCTGCGGCGCGAACGCGACGGGCGCTATTATTTCGTCGATCGAAAGAAGGATGCGCTCCGTCGTCGTGGTGAAAATATCTCGAGTCACGAGGTCGAACGCGGTGTTGCGCAACATCCGGCCGTATTGGAGGCAGCGGCGGTGGCGGTCGCATCCGAGTTGGGCGAGGACGAGGTTATGATCTGCCTGACGCTGCGCCAAGGCCAGGATCTTACGCCGATCGATCTATTAGCGCATTGCGTCAGGGCCATGGCGCTTTTCATGGTGCCACGCTATGTCCGTATTCTGGATGCGCTGCCCAAAACACCCACCGACCGCGTCCAGAAGTTTGCGCTCCGCGCGGCGGGAGTGACGCCCGACACCTATGATCGCGAAGGCGACCCGGCATGGTCCGCACTGATGGCGCAGGCAAAGGCACGGTGATTGACGCACATCTTCCGCCGCTCGCGGACAATATATTTACCGGGCTAGGACCCACGACCCGGCTGCTCGGGTCGTGCTGCGGCGACAACCGCATGCTCTTTCCGCGGATGGCGATTTGCCCCGATCAGGGCTGTTTGACCGCGCCAATCGAGCTTCCAGCGCAGGCAACGCTGTACAGTTTCACCGTCGTACGGATGAAGCCGCCGTTCGGTCTGCCAGCCCCTTATGCTGTCGGCTATGTAGACCTTAACGGTGTGAGCTTGCGGCTGTTCATGTTGCTCGATCCGGGCGCGACGGAACGGCTGCAAATTGGCATGCCGATGACGCTGACCAGCGCCCCGCTCGGCCTCAACCTTGATGGAGCGCCGTGTATACGGCCGTATTTTACGCCGGATGACGTTGCATGACGGCTGTCGCCGGTATCGGTATGACGGCCTTCGGCCGCCACGTTGACCGAACGTTGGCGTCACTCGGATGCGAGGCGACACGCGGTGCGCTGTTGGATGCGGGGCTTGAACCAAAAGCGATCGACGGCGCTTTTGTCGCCAACGCTCTGGCGGGCGTATTATTTGGCGACACGACGGTAGGGCAAACAATTCTGGCGCAGATCGGCATTCGCGGTGTGCCTGTCGTCAATGTGGAGAATGCCTGCGCTTCGGGCTCGACCGCGCTGTGGCTTGCATGCAATGCGGTTGCTGCGGGACAGATGGAGTGCGCGCTGGTCCTTGGTGTGGAGAAGATGTGCATACCCGGCTTTGGGTTACTCAATTC
>CAXTMT010000277.1:0-3472 GCA_964245355.1 uncultured Sphingomonadaceae bacterium | reverse complement strand
CGGCGATCGAGGCGATCCTCGACGGGATGCGCTGGCTCGGGCTCGACTGGGACGGACCCGAGGTCTTCCAATTCGCCCGCGCCGATCGCCATGCACGGGTCGCGGCGGAGATGCTGGCGAACGGCACCGCTTACCGTTGCTGGATGACGCAGGAGGAACTCGCCGCCCAGCGCGAGGCGGCGCAGGCCGAGAAGCGTCCGTTCAAGGTCGACAGCCCGTGGCGCGAGCGCACCGATGGCCGGCTCGACCAGCCACACGTCGTCCGCCTGAAAGCCGCGCGCGGCGGCGAGACGACGATCGAAGACAAGGTGCAGGGCGCCGTCACCGTCGCCAACGACATCCTCGACGATATGGTGCTGCTGCGCTCGGACGGCACACCGACCTATATGCTGGCGGTGGTGGTCGACGATCACGACATGGGCGTCACCCACGTCATCCGCGGCGACGATCACCTCAACAACGCCTTCCGCCAACTCGGCATCATCCGCGCGATGGGTTGGGAGGTGCCGGTCTATGCGCACATCCCGCTGATCCACGGCGCGGACGGCGCCAAGCTTTCGAAACGCCACGGTGCATTGGGCGTCGATGCCTATCGCGACGAACTCGGCCTGCTGCCCGAAGCGGTTTCCAATTACCTGCTGCGCCTCGGTTGGGGACATGGCGACGAGGAGATCATTTCACGCGATCGAGCCATCGAACTGTTCGATCTCGGCAGCGTCGGCCGCTCGCCTTCGCGCTTCGATCTCAAGAAGCTCGAGAACCTCAACGGCCACTATCTTCGCGAGGCAGATGATTCGCGAGTCGCGGCGATCGTCGCAACAAAATTACAAAACTCCGACTCGGCAAAGTCGGATTTGTTGCAGCGCGCAATACCTTCGCTTAAGGTAAGAGCGAAGAATCTCAACGAGTTGGCCGACGGCGCCGGCTTCCTGTTCCGCACCCGCCCTATCGACATGGACGAGGGGGCGACGAAACTGCTAGAGGGCACGGGGTGTGCTTTTCTCGCGCATGCCCGTAACGCTTTCGAAGCGGTGGACGACTGGCGAGCCGAGACGCTCGAAGCCGCCCTCCGCGAGGTAGCAGAAAACGAGGGAGTGGGCCTCGGCAAGGTCGCGCAGCCACTGCGCGCAGCGCTTGTCGGACGCACCACCTCGCCGGGCATCTTCGACGTATTGGTGCTTCTCGGCCGCGAGGAGAGTTTGGGTCGCCTGGACGACCAGCTCGACCGGACGGCAAACGGGTAACGGAGACTTTGAATGGGTGAGACGGGCACAGTCGGCATCGGCGGCAAGAGCTTCGACTATCCGGTGCTTTCGGGATCGACCGGCCCCGACGTGATGGATATCCGCAAGCTGTACGCGGATACCGGCGCCTTCACCTACGATCCCGGCTTCACCTCGACCGCGAGCTGCGAATCGAAGATCACCTATATCGATGGCGATGCCGGCATCCTGCTGCACGGCGGCTATCCGATCGATCAGCTCGCCGAAAAATCCAGCTTTCTCGAAGTCGCCTATCTGCTGCTCAACGGCGCCTTGCCGAGCGCGGCGGAACTGGACGATTTCAGCTGGACGATCAGCCGTCACACGATGGTGCACGAGCAGTTGGCCGCCTTCTTCCACGGCTTCCGGCGTGACGCGCATCCGATGGCGATCATGTGCGGCGTGGTCGGCGCGCTCTCGGCTTTCTACCCCGATTCGACCGACATCGACGATCCCGAGCAGCGCAAGATCTCCGCGCACCGCCTGATCGCCAAGATCCCGACGCTGGCTGCGATGGCCTACAAATATTCGGTCGGCCAGCCGTTCGTCTATCCCGACAACAGCCTCTCCTACGCCGGCAATTTCCTGAAGATGACCTTCAGCGTACCCGCCGAGGACTATGAGGTCGATCCGGTGATCGAGTCCGCGATGGACAAGATCTTCATCCTCCACGCCGATCACGAGCAGAACGCTTCGACCTCGACGGTGCGTCTCGCCGGCTCCTCGGGCGCGAACCCCTTCGCCTGTATCGCGGCCGGCATCGCCACTTTGTGGGGTCCGGCGCACGGCGGCGCGAACGAGGCGGCGCTCAACATGCTCCGCGAGATCGGCACACCCGACAAGATCCCGGAATATATCGCCCGCGCCAAGAACAAGGACGATCCGTTCCGGCTGATGGGCTTCGGCCACCGCGTCTACAAGAATTTCGATCCGCGCGCGAAGGTGCTGTCGAAGGCGGCCACGGAAGTGCTCGACAAGCTCGGCATCAGCGATCCGGTGCTGGATACGGCGCGCGAGCTCGAGCAGATCGCGCTCAAGGACCCCTATTTCATCGACAAGAAGCTCTACCCGAACGTGGACTTCTATTCGGGCGTGATCCTCTCGGCGATCGGCTTCCCGACCAGCATGTTCACCGTGCTGTTCGCGCTCGCCCGCACCGCCGGCTGGATCAGCCAGTGGAACGAGATGATCGTCGATCCCGCCCAGAAGATCGGCCGCCCGCGCCAGCTCTACACCGGCCCGACGCAGCGCGATTACGTGCCGGTGGGGCAGCGCTGAGGCACCGATTTTCTTTCGTCGTTCCCGCGAAAGCGGGAATCCAGAGCAGCAAGCGATACGCTTTCCGGATTCCCGCTTTCGCGGGAATGACGACCTTTGGCGTTTGGGATAAGCGGCTCCATGCGCATCACCTCGATCATCGCGATCTACACCCTCTTCTGGTCGCTCAGCTTCTTCCTCGTCCTGCCCTTCCGCCTGAAGCGGAAGGATGGCAGCCGCGACTTTGCGGTGCGCGGCGAGATGCCGGGGGCGCAGGGGCAGTTCAGCTTCGGGCGCACATGCTTCTGGACGACGATCGTCGCGATCCTATTGTTCGCGCTCTACTATGCCAATTACGTCGAGAATTGGGTGCCGGTCGAAACCTTCGATCTGACCGCGGGCAGGACGATCGACGGTCGCTGAGGCTCCGATCCGCCCCCGGCAGGGGAAGGGGGACCGCTCGCGGCAGTTTACTCCTCGTTCGGGGAGGATGCGCGCTTACCGCCGCAGCCGCTCGATCGCCTGCGCCAGCGCCACATACAGCTTGCCCGCGTCCGATGAGAGCAAGGTCACGCCCATCGTCCCACCTTCGCGCATCGAGAGTACCCGCCGCAGCATCGCCTCGAAATCGTGGATGTAGCGGTTGACCAGTTCGTGGAAGCCCTCGTCCACGCCGTAGCGCTGCGCGACCGACTTCGCCTCGCCCGAATCGAGCAGGCGGACGACGCGGCGGGTGAAGATGCCGCGATCGCCCTTCAGATAGGCCGACCATTCGGTGTCGCTCGGCTCGCGCGAAAGCAGCTTGCCGACGTCGATCGCGGTGGAATTGAGCGCCTCGATCAGCAGGCTGATCTGGCGGGCGAAGCCGTCCTCGTTGTCGGCATCCACCGAACGGCGATGTTCGGCTAGCCGCGCCTCCAGCGCCTCGGTCGTCTCGGCGAGCACCATCAACT
>CAXTMT010000276.1:0-3491 GCA_964245355.1 uncultured Sphingomonadaceae bacterium | reverse complement strand
TGTCTGCGCAGACCTGGGCCATTGGCCAAAAAGCGGCATCAACCCGGTTGAAGCCGCCGCCGTCAGCGCCGTCGTTGCCGGCATGCCCGATCCCGCGGTGCTGCTCGACCGCAGCGGCCGCGTCATCCACCTCAACGCCGCTGCGGCGCAACTCGCGCCGGCGCTGCGCGTCAACGAGCTCGCGCAATTCGCGCTGCGCTCGCCGGAGATCATCACCGCCCTGCGCGAGGCGATCGCCGGCGACCAACCGCGCCGCGCGACCTATCTCGATCACGTCCCGATCGACCGCTGGATGGAATTGATCATCGTCCCGGTGCAGGTGCCGACGATGTTCGACGGCACCGACCTTTGCATGCTGATGACGTTCCACGACCAGACCCCGCTGCGCCGCGCCGAGGAGATGCGCGCGGATTTCGTCGCCAATGCGAGCCACGAACTGCGCACGCCGCTGGCGGCCCTGTCGGGTTTCATCGATACGCTGCAGGGGCCGGCACGCGACGACGCCAAGGCGCGCGACCGCTTTCTCGGCATCATGCACGCGCAGGCGACGCGGATGGCGCGGCTGATCGACGATCTGCTGTCGCTGTCGCGGGTCGAGCTTTCCGCGCATGTGCGGCCCGACGCGCTGGTCGACCTGCGGCCGCTGATCCGCCAGGTCACCGACGGGCTCGAACTGCTCGCCAAGGAGCGCCAGGTGCAGATCGAGGTCACGCTGCCCGATACGCCGGTGACGATCGCCGGCGACCGCGAGGAGCTGCTGCGGCTGTTCGAGAACCTGATCGAGAACGCGCTGAAATACGGCGCATCGGGCCAGCACGTGATCGTCTCCGCGATCCGGGCGTCCTCGCCCGAGGGAGCCTCCGAATATCGCGTGACCGTGCGCGACTTCGGTCCCGGCATCGCCCCGGAGCATCTGCCGCGGCTTACCGAGCGGTTCTACCGGGTCGATGTCGGCGACAGCCGGGCGCAGGGCGGAACCGGTCTGGGGCTGTCGCTGGTGAAACATATCGTCAACCGCCATCGTGGCCGGCTGTTGATCGAAAGCACGCCGAAAAACGGCGCTGCCTTCGTCGCCTGCTTTCCCACCGCCTGAACATGGTCGACAGCCGATTACGTTGCAAAAACAATGCCTTGCATTAGTCACATGTCTGTCATCGAAACATCATAAAAGGTCGATCGACCGCGCCTAAACGGGCGGCGTGAGCGCGATCGGGCGCATTCGGCGCTTCGCTTACGAATGGAGAGTTTCAATGAATTTCATCAGAACAGCCGTCGCTGCGGCCCTCGTTGCCGCATCGACGTCGGCATGGGCTGCCGACATCACCGGCGCCGGCGCGACCTTCCCGTTCCCGGTTTATTCGAAGTGGGCCGACGCCTACAAAAAGGAGACCGGCAACGGCCTGAACTACCAGTCGATCGGTTCGGGCGCCGGCATCAAGCAGATCCAGGCCAAGACCGTGACCTTCGGCGCCACCGACGCGCCGCTCAAGGCGGAACAGCTCGAAAAGGACGGTCTGGTGCAGTGGCCGATGGTGATGGGCGCGATCGTCCCGGTAGTGAACATCGAAGGCGTCAATTCGGGTGAACTGATCCTGTCCGGCGAACTGCTCGGCGACATCTATCTCGGCAAGATCACGAAATGGAATGACGACGCGATCGCCAAGCTCAATCCGAAGCTGAAGCTGCCGTCGGATGCGATCACCGTGGTCCGCCGTTCCGACGGCTCGGGCACCACCTTCAACTTCACCGACTTCCTCTCCAAGTCCAACGCGGACTGGAAGAGCAAGGTCGGTTCCGGAACCGCGGTCGAGTGGCCGGTCGGCGTCGGCGCCAAGGGCAACGAAGGCGTGGCCGGCAACATCAGCCAGACCAGGAACGCGATCGGCTACGTCGAATACGCCTACGCCAAGCAGAACAAGCTCACCTTCACCGGAATGATCAACAAGGCCGGCAAGACCGTGCAGCCGACCGTCGCGGCCTTCCAGGCCGCCGCCTCGAACGCCGAGTGGTCCAAGGCTCCCGGCTACTACGTGATCCTGACCGACCAGCCGGGCGAGGCTTCCTGGCCGATCACCGCCGCGACCTTCATTCTGATGCACAAGGACGCGACCGACAAGGCGGCGTCGCAGGAGGCCATCAAGTTCTTCCGCTGGTCGTTCGAGAAGGGCGGCAAGATGGCGGAAGAGCTCGACTACATCCCGATGCCCGCCGAGGTCGTGAAGCTGATCGAGAAGACCTGGTCGTCCGACATCAAGAGCTGAGGTCGATGCTCCTTCCCGGGCATTAGCCGCACTACTTCTTCCCTCTCCCCTTGCGGGAGAGGGTGCCTGAGCAAAGCGAAGGCGGGTGAGGGGCTGGGCATCTCGTCCGAATAAGGCCCCCCACCCGGCACGGACTTCGTCCGCGCCACCCTCACTTACCGCGCGATGCAGGTGCATCGCGGGGGAGAGGGCCGCTGAAATTTCGCACTCCGCTTCACTAGACGTAAATCAGACCGCAGGGGACCCGCGTGGCAGACATGGCCGTTCAGAACACTTCGATGGAGGCCGCGGGACCCTACGATCGCGCCAAGGCGCTGAGCGCCTTCAAATTCGGCGACAAGGCGTTCTACTGGACCACGCGGGCCTCCGCGATCTGCGTGCTGCTGATCCTCGGCGGCATCATCCTGTCGCTGATCGCCGGCGCCTGGCCCGCGATCACCACCTACGGCTTCTCGTTCCTGTTCACCTCGCGCTGGGCGCCGTCGGCCGATCCGCCGGTGCTCGGCGCGCTCGGCCCGATCTACGGCACGCTGGTCACGTCCGTGATCGCGATGCTGATCGCGATACCGGTCGGCATCGGCATCGCGGTGTTTCTCACCGAGCTTTGCCCGCAATGGCTGCGGCGGCCGATCGGCATCGCCGTCGAGCTGCTCGCCGGCATCCCGTCGATTATCTACGGCATGTGGGGCTTCTTCGTGCTCGGGCCGTTTCTGGCCAACACCTTTCAGCCCTTCATGATCCGGCTGTTCGACGGCTGGCCGGTGCTGGGCACGATTTTCGCCGGGCCGCCGTCCTATCTCAGCCTGTTCAACGCCGCGCTGATCCTCGCCATCATGGTGCTGCCCTTCATCACCGCGATTTCGGTCGACGTGTTCAAGACCGTGCCGCCGGTGCTGAAGGAAGCCGCCTACGGCGTCGGCTGCACCACCTGGGAAGTGGTCCGCAACGTCGTCATCCCCTACACCCGCGTGGGCGTGATCGGCGGGATCATGCTGGCGCTCGGCCGCGCGCTCGGCGAGACCATGGCGGTGACCTTCATCATCGGCAATTCGTTCCGCATCAACGGATCGATCTTCGCGCCGGGCACCACGATCTCGGCGGCGATCGCCAGCGAATTCGCCGAGAGCGACGGGCTGCATCAGTCCGGCCTGATCCTTCTCGGGCTGTTGCTGTTCGTGCTGACGTTCTTCGTGCTGGCCGCGGCGCGGCTGATGCTGATGCGTCTCGAGA
>CAXTMT010000275.1:0-3504 GCA_964245355.1 uncultured Sphingomonadaceae bacterium | reverse complement strand
CCGATACCCTCGGCGGCCCGATGGTAACGACCGACGCCTTGATAGAGGCGCTGGCCGGACTGGGTATCGAGGTGATCAATCGTAGCGACGCCGGTCCGTTGCGGCGCTTCGACGCGGCGCGCGGAATCCTCACGATCGATGTCGGCCAGCCCGCCGCCACCCGCCGCTACCTCCTCGCCCAACAGCTAGTCTCGCTGCGGTTTGAGGACGCAGTCTCGGAGGTCAGCGCGGTCGCCAATCTGCCGAGCGACGAGGGTCGCCAATTGCTCGACATCGGCCTCGCCAACCATGCCGCCGGCGCTTTGCTGATGCCCTATGCTGCCTTCGCCGCCGCCGCGCGCGCGGTGCGCCACGATATCGATCGCCTGCGCCAGCGGTTCGCGGTGAGCTTCGAGCAGGCCTGTCACCGCCTCTCCACCCTTCAGCGGCCCGGCACGCGCGGCATCCCCTTCTTCTTCTGCCGGGTTGATATGGCGGGCAACATCACCAAGCGCCATTCGGCCACGCGCCTGCAATTCGCCCGCTTCGGCGGGGCCTGCCCGTTGTGGATCGTCCACGAGGCGGTGGCGATCCCCGATCGTATTTTGGTCCAGCTCGCCGAAACCCCCGATGGCGTCCGCTACGTCTCGATGGCGAAGGGGCTCGTCAAACCCTCGGGCAGCTACGATCGCCCGCCGCGCCGCTACGCCGTGGCGCTCGGCTGCGAGGCGATCCACGCCCGCGAGTTCGTCTATGCCGACGGGCTTGACAGGGGCGGTGTGGCGACCCCGATCGGCATCAGCTGCCGCCTGTGCCCGCGCGACCGCTGCGACCAGCGCGCCTTCCCGCCCGCCGACCGCCCGATCGCGATCGATCCCGATCTGCGTGACGTCGTGCCGTATCGGGTGCTTTGATCGTTGCTTTCCGCCGCGGAAGGCGCATCGTTACGGGTGCGCATCGCGGAAGGGCAGTCATGCGGATATTGTCGTTGGACGGCGGGGGTTGCTGGGCGATCATCCAGGCATTGGCGCTTCAGCGGATTCATGGGGCCAATGCACGGGGCTGGGCGGTGCTCGCCGATTATGATCTGGCGATCGCCAATTCGGGTGGCAGCATCGTTCTGGCCGGCCTGATGCTGAACAAGCCGCTCGATCAGATCATAGCGCTTTTCAACGACGAGAAACGCAGGAAGGCGATCTTTCATCGGCGCGCCCTGGCGTTTATCGGGGATCATCTCCCGATCGTACCCAAATATAGCACCACCCGGAAACGCGAAGGATTGCTGGCGGTCATGGCCGGCCAGACACCGGACGGCGCGCGCCTGTTGGGCGATCTGCCCACTCTGCCAGGCTGGCCCACCGGCCCGGCAGGCGACAAGGTGCGATGCGTCATCGTAGCGTTCAATTACGATGTGCAGCGCGCCGAATTCTTCCGCACCTACAGCTCGGCGAACAACGCGCCGGCCTCCAAAATCGAACTTGTCGATGCGGTGAACGCCTCGACCAACGCGCCGATCAAATATTTCGACGCTCCGGCGGAATGCGGCGGTCACCGCTATTGGGATGGCGCGATGGGGGCCTACAACAATCCGGTAATGGCCGGCGTGGTGGAAGCACTGAGCATCGGGACGCTCCACAGCCAAATTCGCGCGCTTTCGATCGGCACCGGCACCGCCCGTCTGCCGGCATACGATCCGGCTTCGCCTGCGCTGACCGCCAAGCCGATCAAACCGTGCCTCGTTCGGGATCTGGAGCAGGCAGCGCTCTGTCTGCTCGATGATCCGCCCGATGCAGCCACCTATAGTGCGCACGTCGTGCTTGGGAACAAGCCGGCAACGATGGGCTCCGTCGTGCGCATGAGCCCCGTCATCCGTCCGGTTCGCGACGCGGACGATAAACCCTGGCAGTTGCCGCCGGGCCTGTCCCAATCGGCCTTCACCGCACTCGTCGACATGGACATGGATGCGATCGCAACGGCGGATATGCGCTTGATTCAAGAATTGGCGACCGCCTGGCTCAAGGGCGATGTGCCCAACCAGCCGGTGCGCTTCAATTCCGCGACACTGGCGGCCCAGCCGGGCGATGACACGTTCGCCGATGCCGAGACGCGGTGGCGTGCCCTGATCGCCGTCCAGGGAGGCTTTTAGCGCAAAGCCCGCGCCCGCCGTCGCTGGATGCTGGAGCCAAGCCCGATCGCCTCGCGATATTTGGCGACGGTGCGGCGGGCGAGATCGAAGCCCTTGGCGTTGAGCAGGTCGACGAGCTTGTCGTCCGACAGGATGTCGGCGCCCTCCGCGCCGATCAGGCGGGCGATCTCGCTCTTCACCGCTTCGGCCGAGACATTGTCGCCGCCGTCCGCCGCGGCCACGCCGCTGGTGAAGAAATATTTAAGCTCGTAGAGCCCGCGCGCGCACGACAGATATTTGTTCGAGGTGACGCGGCTGACGGTCGATTCGTGCATCTCGATCGCCTCGGCCACGGTGCGTAAAGTCAGCGGCTTGAGCGCGCCGACGCCGTGAAGGAAGAAGCCTTCCTGCTGCTTCACGATCTCGGTCGCGACCTTGACGATGGTGCGGGCGCGCTGATCGAGCGCCTTGACCAGCCAATTGGCGCTGGCGAGGCTTTCCGCGAGCCATGCCTTGGCCTGACGATCGCTGCGCGTGGCGCTGAGCTCGGCCTGATAGCGGCGGTCGATCAGGACGCGCGGCAGGGTGGCGTTGTTGAGTTCGATCACCCAGCCGCCGCGCCCCCGCGCAATATAGATATCGGGCGAGATCGCCGCCGGGGGTTCGCCGCCGAAGCGCAGACCGGGCTTCGGATCGTAATTGCGGAGTTCGCGGATCATGTCCTGGAAATCCTCCTCGTCGACCTGGCAGAGCCGACGCAGCGGGCCGAGCTGGCCGCGGCCGAGCATGTCGAGGTTGGCGATCAGCGCCGCCATGCACGGGTCGTAGCGATCGGCCTCCCTGGCCTGCAGCGCGAGGCATTCGGCCAGGCTGCGCGCGCCGACTCCGGTCGGATCGAAGCGCTGGACGAAGCCGAGCACCCGCCCGACATGCTGGAGCGGCACACCGAGCCGCCCGGCGATGTCGTCGAGCGGCGTGGTGAGGTAGCCCGCCTCGTCGATGCCATCGATGATCTGGTTGGCGATCAGCAGGCCGAGCCCTTCGAGTCGTTCGCCGGCCTGGGTGTAGAGATGGTCGTGGAGCGAGAGCTCGCCGCCGGTCAGCGCCTCGAAATCGAAGCCGTCCTCGGGCAGCGCGCCCGCCATGCGCTCGCTGCTGGTCGGGTGATCGCCGGCGCCCTCGTCGCGCGTGGTCTCCTCGGCCTGTTCGATGTCGAGCGGGGCATCGGCCGCGGCGTCGCCGGTCGCGACCAGCCGATCGACGGTCATCGTCTCTTCGCTCACCGGCTCGGCAACCGCCTCGACCCGTTCCACTTCGTCGCCGGCGGTGGTGAGCAGCGGGTTCTTCTCCAGCTCCTCGGCGATGAAGCCCTCGATCTCGAGGTTGGAGAGCGCCAGCAG
>CAXTMT010000274.1:0-3507 GCA_964245355.1 uncultured Sphingomonadaceae bacterium | reverse complement strand
GCATCCGGTTCGCCGGCGCCGACGAGGAAGCGCAGTGTCGCGTTCAGGTGCAGCGCGCGATGCTCGGCATAAGCGAGCGGGTGGGTCGCCACCAGCCGTGCCCAGTCGCGCAGCAGCAGCGGCTTGGCGCCGGGCGAGAAGGCCAGCGCCTGGCCGACGAAATCGCATTGCGAGGGCTGGCCATAGGGGTTCCAGAAATAGGGCGTGTAGCAGCCGCGCCGCTCGGCCTCGGCCCACGCAGCCGGCGTCAGGCCGGGTGGGTTCGGCAGGCGGGCGAGATGGGCGATGGCGGCGATGTCCCACAGCGGCAGCGCACGATCGCTGTGCATCGCCTCGGCCTGCATCACCCGCTGGTTGAGCAGGGGCGCGATCGCCAACACCGCGATAATTCCCGCCGCCGCCAGCAGTCCGCGCGCCCAGAACCGTCTAACCCCGCCCCAATTCGCCAGCGCCAGAGCGAACGGCACCGTTGCGAACGCCGCATTGCCCCGCACGAGCGTGGCATACCCCACCAGCACCACGATCGACGCGAGGCCCCAGCGCGGCACCGGCCGTCCGTCAAGCCGCCACCATGCCCATAGCGCCGTCGCCATCACGAGGCAGGCCGCCATCTGCGCATCCTTGAGGATCGCCGTCTCCCAGCCGAGGAACAGCGGGAAGGCGCCGACTACCAGCACCGCCGCCGCCGCCCGCTGTCGCCCGAGCCTCGCCAGCCGCGTCGCGAGCAGCCCAAGGCCGCCCCACCACAAGGCCATCTGCAGCAGGAAGAAAGGCGCCGTCCCCGGCCAGGCATGCAACAGCAGCGCCCAGAGACGCGCCATGATCGGCGGGTGCCAGTCGAGATAGTCGCCGGTCAGTGCCTGCTCATATTGGGTGACGCTGTCGTACATCGGCACGCCCGGCCAGCGCGCGGCGAGGCTGAAGAACGCCAGCAGCAGGGCAGCTGGCGCGGGCCAGGCGGGGCGCCGCGCGATCAGAAGTGGATCGCCCGCCCGTAAGCGGAGAGCACACTTTCGTGCATCATCTCGCTGAGCGTGGGGTGGGGGAAGATCGTCTCGATCAATTCGGCTTCGGTGCTTTCGAGCTGCTTGGCGACGGTGTAGCCCTCGATCAGCTCGGTCACCTCGGCGCCGACCATATGCGCGCCGAGCAGTTCGCCGGTCTTGGCGTCGAACACCGTCTTCACGAAACCCTCGGCCTCGCCGAGCGCGATCGCCTTGCCGTTGCCGATGAAAGGGAATTTGCCGACCTTCACCGCATAGCCCGCTTCCTTGGCCTTGGCCTCCGTCAGGCCGACCGAGGCGACCTGCGGGCGCGAGTAGGTGCAGCCCGGAATGTTGCGCACGTCCATCGTGTGGGGATGCCTGCCGGCGATCGCCTCGGCGGCGATGATCCCTTCGTGGCTGGCCTTGTGAGCGAGCCAGGGCGCGCCGGTGATGTCGCCGATCGCCCAGATGCCTTCGACATTGGTGCGGCACAGGCCATCGATCTTCACATGCCCGCGATCGGTGGCTACGCCGAGCGTCTCCAGCCCCAGATCCTCGGTGTTGGGCACGATGCCGACCGCGACGATGACGTGGCTATACTCGCGCGCCTCGGTCTTGCCGTCGGGCAGCTTGATCGTCGCGGTGACCGATTTGCCGGCCTTCACGTCCAGCTTCTCGACACCGTGCTTGGGCAGGATCGTCAGCCCCTGCTTTTCGAACGCCTTCTTCACGAAATCCGAAACCTCGGCATCCTCGACCGGCAGGATGCGATCGAGCATCTCGACGATCGTCACCTCGGCGCCCATGTCGGCATAGAAGCTGGCGAACTCGCAGCCGATCGCGCCGGAGCCGATGACGAGCATCTTGGTCGGCATCTCGGCCGGGGTCATCGCGTGGCGATAGGTCCAGATGCGGTCGCCATCGGCCTTGGCGAAGGGCAGATCGCGGGCGCGGGCGCCGGTGGCGAGGATGATGTTCTTGGCCTGCACGTCGGTGGTCTTGCCGTCGGCACCCCTCACCGAGATCACGCCCTTGCCGGTGAGCGTACCGACGCCCGCCACCACCGAGATCTTGTTCTTCTTCATCAGGTGGGTGACGCCCTGGTTGAGCTGCTTGGCGACCCCGCGCGAGCGCTGCACCACCGCCGCCAGATCGACGCCCGCGCCCTCGACCTTGAGGCCATAGTCCTTGGCATGGCTGATATAGTGATAGATTTCCGACGAACGCAGCAGCGCCTTGGTAGGGATGCAACCCCAGTTGAGGCAGATCCCGCCGAGCAGTTCGCGCTCGACGATCGCAACCTTGAGGCCGAGCTGCGCCGCCCGGATCGCCGCGACATAACCGCCCGGCCCGGAGCCGAGAATGGCGAGATCGTAGGTGTCGGCCACGGATATTTCCTTAGGATATTTCAGGCAAAGGCGGCACCGGCATCTTGCCGCCGGCCTCGTTGAGCGCAACGAAGACGAAGGTGGCGTGGGTGACGAGGCTCAGCGCCAGTTCGCGCCGCGAGGTGCGCCATGCCTCGACCATCACGTGCATCGACGTCTTGCCGACCTTGGTGATGCGTCCGTAGATCGAAACCTCGTCGCCGACCGACACCGGCCGGTGGAACACCATCCCCTCCACCGCCACCGTCGCCACCCGGACACGGGCATGCGCGCTCGCCACAGATCCGCCGGCGAGATCCATCCAGCTCATCAGCCAGCCGCCGAAGATGTCGCCCGAAGGATTGGTGTCCGCCGGCATGGCGATTACGCGGATCGCCAGCGTCCCCGTAGGTTCGGTGGGAAATGCGCTCAAGCCAGCATCCCCAGCGGATTCTCCACCAGCCGCTTGAACGCCGCCATGAATTGCGCGCCGTCGGCACCGTCGATCGCGCGGTGGTCGAAGCTGCCGGTGGCGCTCATCACGGTGGCGACGATCAGCTGATCGCCCTCCACGTAAGGACGCTTCTCGCCGGCGCCGATCGCGAGGATCATCGCCTGGGGCGGATTGATCACCGCGTCGAACTGCTTGATGCCGTACATGCCCATGTTCGAGAGGCTGGCGGTGCCGCCCTGATAGTCCTCCGGCTGGAGCTTGCCGTCGCGGGCGCGGGCGGCGAGGTCCTTGATCTCGGTGGCGATGGCCGAGACGCTCTTGGTATCGGCGCCGCGCACGATCGGGGTGATCAGACCGCCGGGGATCGACACCGCGACCGATATATCGGCGCGGCTGAATTTGATCAGGCTGTCGCCGGCGAACTGGACGTTGCAGGCCGGCACCTCGGCGAGCGCCATCGCCTGCGCCTTGATCAGCAGATCGTTGACCGAGAGCTTGATTCCGCGCCCCTCGAGCCCCTTGTTGAGCTGGCCGCGCACGTCGAGCAGCGCATCGAGGCGGATGTCGACCGTCAGATAGATGTGCGGGATCGTCTGCTTCGCTTCGGTCAGGCGGCGCGCGATGACCCTGCGCATGTTGGAGAGCTTGACCGTCTCGGAGGGGGTGTCGCTCGGCGGCGCGGCGGGGGCCGCTGCCGGCC
>CAXTMT010000273.1:0-3525 GCA_964245355.1 uncultured Sphingomonadaceae bacterium | reverse complement strand
GCTCCCACGGCCGCGCCTCGAACGCATAGGGCTTGGCGGTCAGCGCGCCGACCGGACACAGGTCGACGACATTGCCCGACAGCTCGCTCTTGGCGGCGTGCTCGAGATAGGTGGTGATCTGCATGTTCTCGCCGCGATAGATCGCGCCGATCTCCTCGACCCCCGCGACCTCCTCGGCGAAGCGCACGCAGCGGGTGCACTGGATGCAGCGGGTCATCACCGTCTTGACGATGGGGCCCATATATTTTTCGGTGACCGCGCGCTTGTTCTCGAGATAGCGCGTCTGGCCGCGGCCATAGGCGATCGACTGGTCCTGAAGGTCGCACTCGCCGCCCTGGTCGCAGATCGGGCAGTCGAGCGGGTGGTTGATGAGGAGGAACTCCATCATCCCCTCGCGCGCGTGCTTGACCATCGGGGTGGTGGTGAACACCTCCTGATTGTCGGCGGCGGGAAGCGCGCACGAGGCCTGCGGCTTGGGCGGGCCGGGCTTTACCTCGACCAGGCACATGCGGCAGTTGCCGGCGATGCTGAGGCGCTCGTGATAGCAGAAGCGGGGAATCTCCTTCCCCGCCGCCTCGCATGCCTGGAGAACGGTAGCGCCCTGGGGGACCTCGATCTCGATCCCGTCGACTTTGAGCTTGGGCATTATGCGTCGTCCTTGCGGGCGTGCTGGAAGCCCATCGCAAGCGCGCCTGGGATGTACGGGTTTGCGGGATTGGGAATAAGCTGCTGACGCGCAGGGTCGACCAGAACATCCATCGATTCCATCGGGACAGCACCAAGCAACACCACGTCGCCGAGAACCAGGGCCCCAGTCACGGCGTTGCGGCCAAACGCCTCCACCCTGACTGGCGCAACATAATCGACAATCTCCACCCGGCCATCCGCCAACGTAACCTTGCGCTCCTCAACTTTGCGGAGTCGCAATTGCGTGGCGATCAAGCGCGGGACGCACAACTCGAGCGCGCCGGTATCGACGAGCGCGCGAGCATCCACCTCCTCGATCTCGGGCTGCGCGAAATTCGACAGGCGGATGTGCTGATACACCAATCCCATCTTACTCCGCCGCCTCCTGCATCGGCGCCAGCTCACCCCCACGCTCGGTAATCCGCCGCTCCAGCTCGGGCCGGAAATGCTTGATCAGTCCCTGGATCGGCCACGCCGCCGCGTCGCCCAGCGCGCAGATCGAGTGGCCCTCGACCTGCTTGGTCACCTGTTGCAGCATGTCGATCTCCTCGACCGCCGCGTCGCCGGTGCGCAGCCGCTCCATCACCCGCCACATCCAGCCGGTGCCCTCGCGGCACGGGGTGCACTGGCCGCAGCTCTCGTGCTTGTAGAAGTAGCTGATCCGGCTGATCGCGCGGACGACGTCGGTCGATTTGTCCATGACGATCACCGCCGCCGTGCCGAGCCCCGAGCCGACGTTCTTCAGCCCGTCGAAGTCCATCGCGCAGTCGACGATCTGCGCCGCCGGCACCAAGGGCACCGACGAGCCGCCCGGGATCACCGCGAGCAGGTTGTCCCACCCGCCACGAATACCGCCGCAATGCGTCTCGATCAGCTCGCGGAAGCTGATGCTCATCGCCTCCTCGACGACGCACGGCGTGTTCACATGGCCGCTGATCTGGAAGAGCTTGGTGCCGCGATTGTTCTCGGCGCCGAAGCCGGCGAACCACTCTGCCCCGCGCCGCAGGATCGTCGGCGCGACGGCGATGCTCTCGACATTGTTGACCGTCGTCGGGCAGCCGTACAGCCCCGCCCCTGCGGGGAAGGGCGGCTTGAGGCGCGGCTGGCCCTTCTTGCCCTCGAGGCTCTCGAGCATCGCGGTCTCTTCGCCGCAGATGTACGCGCCGGCGCCGCGATGGACGAACACGTCGAAATCGTAGCCCGACCCGCAGGCGTTCTTTCCCACCAACCCGGCGTCGTACGCCTCGGCGACGGCGGAGAACAGCGTCTCGGCCTCGCGGATATATTCGCCGCGGATGTAGATGTACGCCGCCCGCGCGCGCATCGCGAAGCCGGCGACGAGCGCGCCCTCGATCAGCTTGTGCGGATCGTGGCGGATGATCTCGCGGTCCTTGCACGATCCGGGCTCGCTCTCGTCGGCGTTGATGACCAGGAAGTTCGGGCGATCGGGCTTGGGCTCCTTGGGCATGAAGCCCCATTTCGTGCCGGTCGGGAACCCCGCCCCGCCGCGGCCACGGAGCCCCGACGCCTTGACGATGTCTATGATCTTGTCCTGCCCGAGGTCGAGCAGCGCCTTGGTGTTGTCCCAGTCACCCCGAGCGCGCGCGGCGTCGAACCGCCACGACTGGAAGCCATAGACGTTGGTGAAGATGCGATCCTTGTCGGCGAGCATCACCAGTCGCCCCGGTAATCGTGATTGGCGTCGACCATATCCTTGAGGCTCGTCGGCCCACCCGCCGGCTCGCTCGACCGGCGCCCGGTCTGCGATCCCGCCACCGGCGCCTCGCCCTTGGCCAGCGCCTCCAGCACCGCGACGGTGCGGTCGTAGTCGAGGTCCTCGAAATTATCGTCGTTGATCTGCACCATCGGCGCGTTGGCGCAGGTGCCCAGGCACTCGACCTCGGTCAGCGTGAACAGCCCGTCGGGGGTCGTCCGGCCCTTCACCAGCCCGCGGTTCTTGCACGCCGCGAACACGTCGTCGCTGCCCGCGAGCATGCACGGCGTCGTGCCGCAGACCTGGACGTGGAAGCGCCCGACCGGCGCCAGGTTGAACATCGTGTAGAAGGTCACGACCTCGTACACCCACATATAGGGCACGCCGATCTCGCGCGCGACGAACTCGATGACGGGGACGGGCAGCCACCCTTGCGTCTCGGTCTCGGCGCCGACCTGGCGCTGGGCGAGGTCGAGCAGCGGGAGCGACGCCGACTGCTCGCGGCCCTTGGGGTAGCGGCCGAGGATAATGTTGCGCTTGGCCTGGTTCTCCTCGCTCCACGCGAACGCGCCCCAGCGCGCGCGGGTATCCGCCTCGTCGGGGATGGTGGGGGCGTCAGCCATCAATGCGCCCCTACTTTAGGGGCGGCCGGCGCATACAGCACCATAGGAGGAAGCTTGGGCGTAGCGGGAACTTTTTGGACCTGGACATCCACCGCTTCCAACTGTGATCCAGCTTCACCCATTTCTACCCTAATCTTCTTCGCATGAGAGTTATGCTCATCACATATCCACTCGCTAATCAGTTCGGTTTCCCCGTACACCTCGACCGAGTTAAATCTACATTTCGAAATCATATTGATGAGTATTGCTGGAGCGATAGTTTGCTCCTTTCCGTCGGTCGTGATTGAAACCGATCCAGACAACATCCGAGACGCAGCAGCAAGGTCACCGCGCTCCAAGCTACCAAGCAGGGCGAAAACTAGACCGTTCGTTGACGCGTGGGCTGGCATCCCGAATGCGATTGCTGCTGCGCCGAGCGCTGCGCTGGCTATGCCCCTTTTCACCGGTCACACTCCCCGAACACGATATCCATCGCCCCCAGGATCGCGGTCGTGTCGGCCA
>CAXTMT010000272.1:0-3546 GCA_964245355.1 uncultured Sphingomonadaceae bacterium | reverse complement strand
ACGCCCGTGCCAGCAGCGCCGGCCCCTCGGCATTCTCCGGCGCCAGAAAGCGCTCGCCGGGGACATGCAGCGTTCCATCCTCGCTCAATATTTCGGCGCGCAGATGGATCGCGCCCGCCGCCTCGATCGCCAGCGCCGCCACCGGCGAGCGGCAATCGGCGCCGAGTGCGGCCAGCAACGCCCGCTCGGCGCGCACACAGCGGCTGGTCGGCGCGTGATCGATCGCGGCGAGCAGCGCCCGCACTCCACCGTTCGCCGTCAAAGTCTCGATGCCCACCGCACCCTGCGAGGGCGCCGGCAGCATCGTCTCGGTCGGGATGGCGTGGCCGACATTGCCCTGCCCCAGCCGGTCGAGCCCGGACGCCGCCAGCAAGGTCGCGTCCGCCTCGCCTTCGGCCAACTTGCGCAGCCGCGTCTCGACGTTGCCGCGGAACAGCCCGATCTGCAGATCCGGGCGTAGCCTTAGCAATTGTGCGGCACGCCGTGGCGATGACGTGCCGACCCGTGCACCATGCGGTAGCCGGTGGATGCTTTCCGCCCCGATCAGCCGATCGCGAACGTCGGCGCGCGGCAGCATCGCGGCGAGCGCGATTTCGGCCGGCCGGATCGTTTCGACGTCCTTCAGCGAATGAACCGCGAAATCGATGTCGCCGTCGAACAGCGCACGATCGAGTTCCTTGGTCCAAAGCGCCTTGCCGCCAAGCTCGGCCAGCGCGCGATCCTGCACCTTGTCGCCGGTGGTGCGGATGGCGACGATCTCGACCTCCACCCCATGCGCCGCCCGCAGCGCATCCGCGACCAGACGGGCCTGGACGAGGGCGAGGGGCGATCCGCGGGTGCCGAGACGAAGCATCGCTGCGCAATGCCGCCCCGCCCCACGGGTTGCAAGGCGCCGAAGTTCGCGCGAGGGGCGGCCCCATGCTGATCCTCGGCCTCGAATCCTCCTGCGATGAAACCGCCGCCGCGCTCGTCCGCAGCGACCGCACGATCCTCGCCCACAAGCTGGCGGGGCAGGAAGCCGCGCACCGCCCGTTCGGCGGCGTCGTCCCCGAAATCGCCGCGCGCGCCCATGTCGAGGTGCTGGTGCCTTTGATCGAAGCGGCGCTGGCCGAAGCCGGTGTGCGGCTGGACGATGTCGACGCGATCGCCGCGACCGCCGGGCCGGGGCTGATCGGCGGGGTGCTGGTCGGCCTCGTCACCGGCAAGGCGCTGGCCTACGCTTGCGGGAAACCGCTGATCGCGATCAACCATCTCGAGGGTCATGCGCTGAGCCCCCGCCTCACCGATCCCGACCTCGATTTTCCCTATGCGCTGCTGCTGGTGTCGGGCGGCCATTGCCAATTGCTCGAGGTGCGCGGGCCAGGCGACTATTGCCGGCTCGCCACCACCATCGACGATGCCGCCGGAGAGGCGTTCGACAAGACCGCCAAGCTGCTGGGCCTGGGCTTTCCCGGCGGGCCGGCGGTGGAGCAGGCGGCGCTGGCGGGCAACCCGCAGGCCGTGCCCCTGCCCCGCCCGCTGGTCGGCTCGGGCGAACCGCATTTCTCCTTCGCCGGACTGAAGAGCGCCGTGCTGCGCGCGCGCGATGCGGGCACGTGGAGCGCCGAGGATATCGTCGCGTCGTTCACGCAGGCGGTGGTCGATTGCCTCGTCGATCGTACGCGCATCGGACTGGGCAAGATCGAGGCGCCGACCGCGCTGGTGGTGGCGGGCGGCGTCGCGGCAAACACGGCGGTACGCAGCGGACTGGAGGCCCTCGCCACCCAACGCGGCCTGCGCTTCGTCGCGCCGCCCTTGTGGCTGTGCACGGACAACGCCGCGATGATCGCCTGGGCCGGGGTGGAGCGGTATCGCGACGGATATAGCGATCCGCTCGATACGCCCGCGCGGGCACGGTGGCCGCTCGATCCCAATGCCGAGAAGGCGCGCGGGGCAGGCGTTAAGGGCTGAACCCCTCTGCCGTCATCCCGGCGAAGGCCGGGATCCATTCGCACCACGTTTGAGGCGTTTCGGACCGCATCGGCGAAGTATAAATGGATTCCGGCCGTCGCCGGAATGACGCAAGGGAAGAACTCAGCCCAGCCCCAATCGTCCCAACACCAATTCGATCGGCTCCCCGGCCGGCACCACCAGAAACTCGCCCGGGTGCGAGCCGCTCACCACGGTCACCGCCTTCTTCGGGCAGATCTTGAGGCATTTGGTCGAGACCACGCCAAGCCCCGCCTTTCGCCCCTTGCCGCGGCCGGCCAGCATCCGCAGCATCTTCGAAAGCCTGGTCTTGCCGCCGGGTCCGAAGCCGCCGTCCAGCTTCTTCTCGCATTTGGCGCAGACGATCACCGCGCCGCGCCATTTGGACGGGAAGGCGCGGATCACGCCGCCCGCCGTTCCTCGGCGCTTTTCAAAACCTCATAAGCGGCCTGTACGCGGCGAAAACGTTCGGCCGCCTCCTTGTCATTGGGCTTGGCGTCGGGATGGTTGGCCTTGGCGAGACGACGCCAGGCGATCTTCACCGCGTCGAAATCGGCATCGCTCTCCAGATCGAGGGCGTCCAGCGCGCGCATCTCGTCGCGCGAACGGGTGCCGTCGCCAGGCCCGCCCCATTGGTAATGGCGCGACGCTTCGTAGCCGGCAGCAGTGCCCCGCTCATCCGCCTCGCGCGCGGCGGCTTCCTCGGCGGAGAGACCCTGAAAATAATCCCAGTTGCGGTTATATTCGCCGGCATGCTCCGGGCAGAAATACCAGCGCTCGGGGCTGTTGGGGGATTTCGGGGCAGGGCAATCGCCCGGCTGATCGCAATTGTGCCGATCGCACATCCGCACCTTGGTGGCGCCGGTTTCGGTGCCGTAGCCGCGCCACCGCGGAAAACCCCAATCTGTCGAGCGTCGCGCCATAGGCCTCAGGTAACGCCCGTCCGGCCGGTTCGCCACAGCGCTCGCCAAATAAATCGCATAAAAAAAGGCCGGTCAGAGGACCGGCCTGAAATAGTTGGGAGAGGATGCCTGAAAGGCGCTTTTGTTGTGCATGTGCACAAAGTGAGGGGCAATTGCATTTTTGCACGAGCGAGATGCAAAGATTGCAACTGCTTGACGTCTGTCAGGCGGCGGCGTGGCGGAGCGTTACCAGATAATCGAGCGAGAGATCGTCGGACAGCGAGAAACCACGCATCGGATTGAAGGAAAGCCCGCGCCGATCGATGGCCTTCAGCCCGGCGGCCGAGGCGAGACCGACCAGTTCGTCGGGCTTCAGAAAGCGCTGCCAATCGTGTGTGCCCTTCGGCACCAGGCCGAGATTTTCGCCGATCGTGATCATGGCCAGCTTGGAAAGGGGCGTACGGTTGGGGGTCGAAAGGACCATCACGCCGCCCGGCGCCAGCGCCCCGACCAGCCCACGCAGGAAGTCTGCCGGATCGGCGACATGCTCGATCACTTCCATCGAGACGATCAGATCGAAAGCCCCACCCGCCAGCGCTTCGATACCGCCCCCGCGATAGTCGATCGTTAACCCTTGCGCGTCGGCGTGGACCTTCGCAGCTGCGATATTTTCCGG
>CAXTMT010000271.1:0-3584 GCA_964245355.1 uncultured Sphingomonadaceae bacterium | reverse complement strand
GGCGGCCCCCGCCCCCCCCCCCCCCCCCCCCCCCCCCCCCGGCCCCGCCCCCCGAGCCGGCGAAGGGCCGCCGCGTCACCCGCCCGTCCGAACTGCTGGAGGCGGTGCTCGCCGCCGGCCGCAAGGGGCTTTCGATCGCGCGCTACAAGGGCCTGGGCGAGATGAATGCCGAGCAATTGTGGGAAACCACGCTCGATCCGGCCAACCGATCGATGCTCAAGGTCAATGTCGGTGACACTCAAACAGCCAACGCGGTTTTCGAACGGCTGATGGGCGACGTGGTCGAGCCGCGCCGCGAATTCATCCAGGAAAATGCGCTGAGCGTGGCCAATCTGGACGTTTGACCCGAGTGCTGCCGAACCCCGTTCGCAGGTGGGGAGTTGAGGTGGACATGACCGACATCGTCACCATCCGCTCCGCCCGGCTTTCGGCCGAGATCAACCCGCTCGGCGCCGAGCTTCATGCACTGCGCGATGCGGATCGGCGCGATCTGCTGTGGGATGGTGATCCGGCGATCTGGAACGGGCGGGCGCCGGTGCTGTTTCCGGTGATCGGGGTGGTGAACGGCGGGCATATCCGGGTGGGCGGCAAGGCTTACCCGATGGCCAAGCACGGTTTCGCCCGGCGGCGCAAATGGGCGATCGCCGCGCAAAACGAGGCGGCCGTAACCTTCCATCTGGAAGACGATGCCGACACGTGGGCGCGCTATCCCTTCGCCTTCCGCCTAGACCTGACCTTCGCGGTTCAGGATGCGGCGCTGTCGCTCACCGCGATCCTCACCAATCCAGGCGACACGCTTCTGCCGGCGAGCTTCGGCTTCCATCCGGCTCTGCGCTGGCCGCTGCCCTACGGTGCCCTGCGCGCCGAGCACCGCATCCTCTTCGATCAGCCCGAGCCCGCCCCGATCCGCCGCATCGATAACGCGGGTCTGCTGCGCCCCGAAGCGCAGCCCACCCCGGTCGAAGGCCGCGAACTGATGCTGCGCGACGATCTGTTCGTCGACGATGCCTTGATCTTCGACGCCCACACCTCGCGCGGGCTGACCTACGGCGCGCCGGGCACTCCCGGCCTGCGGATCGACTTCCCCGACATGCCCGAACTCGGCATCTGGACCAAACCCGGCGCACCCTACATCTGCGTCGAGCCGTGGGCTGGGATCGCCGACCCGGAAGGTTTCGAGGGCGAGTTCGCCGACAAGCCGGGCGTCATCAGCGTTCCCCCGCACGGCACCCACACCTTCGCGATGCGCATCGCGCTCGCCGAAGCCTGACCTACAATCCTCCCCCGCCAGGGGGGAGGATTATCGGGACGTAAGCCCCCGTTCAGCCGCTCCCCCGCAACCCGCGCTTGTGAGGGGATACACATGCCGGTAATTGCGGGGGCGAACCAATGGCTGCCTCCAGAACCCCGAAGCAGGCTTCGCCCAAGCCACGCAGCCGCACCATGCGCCTGATCGTTCGCGTCCTGCTGTTCGCGATCGTCGCCGCGATCCTCGCGCTGGTCGTCGCGGTGATGGTGACGATGGCGTCGCTGCCGTCGTTCAACGATATGATGCAGAAGCCGAACGGCAACACCGTGCGGGTGCGCGCCGCCGACGGCACGCCGGTGATCACGCTCGGCCCCGCCTACGGCGATTGGCTGCCGTTCGCGAAGATTCCGAAGGTGATGCAGGATGCGATCATCTCGACCGAGGATCGCCGTTTCTACAGCCACCCCGGCATCGATCCGATCGGCGTCGCGCGTTCTGTCTACGTCGCTAGGCGACTGAAGGCGGAGGGGCGGCGTCTTCAGGGTGCCTCGACGATCACCCAGCAGCTCGCCCGCAACATCTTCCTGACCCAGGCCTATAATTTCGGCCGCAAGGGGCGTGAGGCGGTGCTGGCGCTGGCGCTGGAGCGGAAATTCTCGAAGCAGCAGATCCTCGAACTCTATCTCAACCGCGTCTATTTCGGCGGCGGCAGCTACGGCGTCGATGCGGCGAGCCGGAAATTCTTCGGCCATGCCGGCGATCAGCTGACCCTGGCCGAAGCCGCGATCATCGCCGGCCTCGTCAAGGCGCCGTCGCATTACTCGCCCTCGGCCGATCCGCAGGCGGCCGTCGATCGCGCGAACGTCGTGCTGGAAGTGATGCAGGATGCCGGCGCGATCACCCCCGCGCAGGCCGCCGCCGCCCACCCCGAAAAGGTGGTGTTCGCGCCCGAGCCCAAGCAGAACAGCGTCCGCTATTTCACCGATTGGGCGCTCGCGCAACTCGATCAATTGGTCGACGAGCAGGCGCAACCGATCGACGTGTGGACCACGCTCGACCTGAAGATGCAGAAGGCCGCCGACGCCGCGATCACCAAGGATACGCCCAAGGGCCTGCAGGGCGCGATGGTCTCGATGGAGAATGACGGCGCGGTGCGCGCGATGGTCGGCGGCACCGATTACGTCACCTCGATCTACAACCGCGCGACCCAATCGCAGCGCCAGCCGGGCTCGGCGTTCAAGCTGTTCGTCTATCTCTCGGTGCTGGAAGCGGGGATGAAGCCGTCCGATCCGGTCGAGGACAAGCCGGTCACGATCGACGGCTGGAGCCCGCGCAACAGCTCGCGCAAATTCCTCGGGCCGATCGACGTGCGCAACGCCTTCGCGCTCTCGATCAACACCGTCGCCGCGCAATTGGGCCAGCGCGTCACTTTCCAGCAGGTGGCGAACATGGCGCACCGCTTCGGCATCACCACGCCGATCAACACCATGCCCTCGATGGTGCTCGGCACCTCGGACGTGCGGCTGATCGAGCTGACCGGCGCCTTCGCCAGCGTCTCGAACAACGGCAATGCGGTGAAGCCCTACGGCATCGTCAAGGTGACGACGCCGGGCGGCGACATCCTCTACCAGCACGACGCCGGCCAGCCGCGTGTGCTCGTCGCGCCTTATGTGGCGCAGGAGATGACCGATCTGCTGCAGACCGCGGTCAACACCGGCACCGCCCGCGCCGCGCAGATCGGCCGCCCGGTGGCGGGCAAGACCGGCACGACCTCATCCAACAAGGACGGCTGGTTCGTCGGCTTTTCGAGCGGGCTGACCACCGGCGTGTGGATGGGCCGCGACGATTCGAAGCCGGTGCCCGGCATGCAGGGCGGCCACAATCCGGCGCAGGCGTTCGCGGCGATGATGTCGGTGGCGCTGCAGACCCGCCCGGTCCAGCATTTCCAGACCGACGTCACCCTGCCCGAATGGCAGCTCGAGCCCGACGACGAGGCTTATTATGGCGATCCCGATCAGCGCTTCGGCAATTCCCCCGATGCCGCGGCGGCGCCCGACGGCCCCGATCAGGATGGCGCGATCGTCGAGAAGGACGACGGCAAGGCCCCGCAACGCGAGGACAAACCGCCGCAGCTCGACCAGCGCTGGCTGGATAATGTGCTGGGGCGGGAGAAGAAGCCGCAAGGGCAAACGCAGGACCCGCGCTGATCTTTCCTGAGCCCTCTCCCTTGCGGGAGAGGGTTGGGTGAGGGTGGCCGCCATCGAAAGCGGGGACGCTCGCTGCGCTCGCTCCCCCTCACCCCAACCCTCTCCCCGCCGGGGAGAGGGGGCAGTCC
>CAXTMT010000270.1:0-3585 GCA_964245355.1 uncultured Sphingomonadaceae bacterium | reverse complement strand
GCTTCGGCAAGTTGGTCGCGGCGATCCCCCTTTCGGCCGAGACCGGGCGGCGCCTCCGCAACGGGTTGCTGGGCGTCTTGCTCACCGCCGGCGTCGCTGCCGGACTGATGACGATGGGCGTACCGCAGACGATCGGCATGACCGCCGCGCATACGATCGGCGCGATGGGTTTCCGGGTGCGCAACATCCAGCCGATCGGCAATCGTCATGTCGACGTGAACGCCGTCTACCGCCTCGCCGAGAATGAGCGCGGGCAGGATATGCCGCTCGTCGATCTAGACCGGATGCGTCGGGATCTGCTCGGCCTGCCGTGGGTGGAGGATGCGCGCGTCTCGCGGCGGCTGCCCGATACTTTGGTGATCGATATCGTCGAGAAGAAGCCGGCGGGCATCTGGCAATATCAGCAGCGGCTCCAGTTGATCGACGCGCAGGGCGATCCGATCGCGCCGCTCGACAGCTCGGTCGTGCCCGATCAACTGCCGCTGGTGATCGGCCCCGACGCCAACCGCCACGCCACCGCCTTCCAGGCGCTGATCGCGACCCAGCCGGTGCTGAAGCCGCTGATCGAGGGCGCGACCTGGGTCGGCGGGCGGCGCTGGGATCTGCTGTTCTCGAGCGGGGAGACCTTGTCGCTGCCCGAGGGCGAGGGCGAGGCGAAGGGCGCGCTGGCGCTGTTCGCCAGGCAGGATGCGACCGCGCATCTGCTGGGGCGCGGCATCGTCCGCTTCGACATGCGCGATCCGACGCGGATCGTCGCCAAGATGAGCCAGGAGCCGGGCTACAAGGTGCCCGATCCGGTGGCGCCCCCGGCGCCCGATCCGGGGAAGACGGTAACGTGAGGATCTGATGGCCCAGCCTCACAACCTCATCACCGCGCTCGACGTCGGCTCCTCGAAGGTCGCCGCGCTGATCGCCCAGCCGTCCGAGGATGGCCTGATGGTCCTCGGCACCGGTCAGCGCGAGAGCCGGGGGGTGCGGCGCGGCTTCATCGCCGACATGGCCGCCACCGAAAGCGCGGTGCGCGAGGCGGTCGAGCAGGCCGAGAAGATCGCCCGCACCACGATCGACGAGGCGTGGCTGAGCTTCTCCGCCGGCGGGCTCTTCTCCGATGTCGCCTCGGTCGAGCTGGCGCTGGAGGGCGAGCGGATCACGCAGGGCCATGTCGACGAACTGCTGGAGGCCGGGCGCCGCTCGATCGATCCCGACGGCCGCACCGTGCTCCACGCGCAGCCGGCGCTCTACACGATCGACGGGTTGAAGGGGGTGAAGAACCCGCTGGGCCTGTTCGCCGAGCGGCTGGGGGTCGACATCCACGTCGTCGTCGCCGAGCCGTCGCCGATCCGCAACCTCGATCATTGCGTCCGCTCGGCGCATCTGGCGGTCAAGCAGATCGTCGCCTCGCCGGTCGCCACGTCGATGTCCTGCCTGTCGGAGGAGGAGCGCGAACTCGGCGTCGCTTTGGTCGAGCTGGGCGCCGAGGTGACCAACATATCGCTGATCGCGGGCGGGCTGCTCGTCGGCCTCGCCAGCCTGCCGCTGGGCGCCGCCGACATCACCGACGATATCGCCTCCGCCTTCGGTACGCGGCGCAGCCAGGCCGAGCGGATGAAATGCTTCCACGGCAGCGCGCAGACGTCCCCTCGCGACAATCACGACATGATCGAGGTCGCGCCCTTGTCGGGCGAGCAGGACGCCGCCGAGCCGACGCGCATCACCCGCGCCCAGCTTATCACCGTGGTCCGCCAGCGGCTGGAGCAGATCTTCGGCGCGATCGACGAGGCGCTGAAGGCACTCGGCTTCGTCGGCCCGATCGCGCGCCAGGTGGTGCTCACCGGCGGCGGCGCCGAGCTGAAGGGCATCGCCGATTATGCGCAGAGCGTGCTCGGCCGATCGGTGCGCATCGGCCGTCCGCGCGGCCTGATCGGCCTGCCCGAGGCGCATAGCGGCCCCGCCTTCGCCACGCTCGCCGGTCTGGTCCAATTCGCCGCTTCCGCCCCGATCGACCTGCGCCCCAATCCCAACCCGCAGACGATCATCCGCCTCTCGCCGATCGGCTTCCTGTCGCGCTTCATCCAGACGGTGAAAAGCGGATTCTGACTTGACAATGTTCTTTTTATGTTCTAGATAAGAATAATCCTGGATATGCTGTTTCTCATTGTGAATTGATTTTGGCGACGCCCTCCCGGCGGGAGGGCGCGGGCGAAGCTGTGTGTTGCGATCGAGCGGCCCGACTGCTTTGCGCCCTGATCGGCGAAGCCGGTTACCATGTCCGTTCGATCTGCCGTTCGGCTAACTCCAACGGGGTAGACAGCCGCCACGTTTCGCTTGGGTGTTTCACCATTTCCCGATCGCAGGCCACGCAATCGGTTACGAAGCGCCCATGTTCCCAACGGCTGGCTTTCAGATCTGCCACATGTCTGTTGAAAAGGTTATGAAGGGTCATTCAGCGGCTCCCTCTGGCATGCCTCGGTCGCTTAAATATTTTTAACAGACCATCCGGTAATGGGTCGGCGCGGAACATGGCAGGACACGCCATGGCGAAGGTGCGGAAACCGCGGCGGGCAGCGGGATGAGGGCTGAGGTTCCTGTATAGGATGGGGCGATCAGGGTGACGTCGTTTCGCGTCATGGCATCGATCGGGCTTGCCGGATTCATGCAAGCCAGCGACGGAGCCAAGGGGAAAAGAGAGAAAGACAAGGCTCCAAACAGCCGTAAGGGAAAGCAGATATTAACCATATTAATCAAACGGCTGCGCAACCGGATCGGGTACAGGCTCGCAAATATAAGTTTTTTCGGATCTCGTCCGGCCGAGTCAGCAAGCGTTGTTTTTAACGTCGGGCTGACGGTTAGAGACGTGGTGCAAGCCCCCGAAACCATCCCTACCCGTCTGTGGATAAGTGGGTTTTTACCTGTGGATAATTTCCCAGAAAAAGCTCGCGCCCGAGTCCGCCCTCTGGCATCGTAGCGCCTTGGTCCGGCGCGTGTCGCGTCTCCTGAATTTTGTGAGGGTCCGTATCATGGCAATCGAATTCCTCCGCCCGGATATCGATGAACTGAAGCCCCGGATCAGCGTGATCGGCGTGGGCGGGGCGGGCGGCAATGCCGTGGCCAACATGATCGCCGCCGACGTCCAGGGCGTGGATTTCATCGTCGCCAACACCGATGCGCAGGCGCTCAACCATTCGCCGGCGAACAGCCGCATCCAGCTCGGGCTGAAGATCACGCAGGGCCTGGGCGCGGGGAGCCGTCCCGAGATCGGCCGCGCCGCGGCCGAGGAGACGATGGAGCAGGTCGAGCGCGCGCTGGAAGGCGCGCACATGTGCTTCATCGCGGCGGGCATGGGCGGCGGCACCGGCACGGGGGCGGCGCCGGTGATCGCCAAGGCGGCGCGGGAGCGCGGCATCCTGACGGTGGGCGTCGTCACCAAGCCGTTCAGCTTCGAAGGCAGCCGCCGGATGAAATCGGCCGACGCCGGCATCGCCGAACTGCAGAAGCATGTCGACACGCTGATCGTCATCCCCAACCAGAATCTGTTCCTGATCGCCAACCCGAACACGACCTTCAAGGAAGCGTTCCAGATGGCGG
>CAXTMT010000269.1:0-3600 GCA_964245355.1 uncultured Sphingomonadaceae bacterium | reverse complement strand
GGCGATATCCGCCTCGGCCAGCAACGCCGGCACCAGCGCGCGCCCCAGCCCCGCCGCCGCCGCATCGATCGCAAGGCCGGCATCGGCGACGCTCAGCAAGGATTCGGGCGCCGGAGCACCCGGCCAGCCGATCACGCTCTCGGGTCCGCCCTCGATACCGACCCACACCAATTCCTCGCCGCCGACCGCGACGCCCTCATGCTCGCCTTTAGTTGCAGCGAAGCAGATGGCGAGATCGAGATTGGCCTCGGTGAAATCGAGGCCGTTGTCCGTCGCCACCAGCTTGAAGCGCAAGTCCGGATCGGTCCTGGCATAAGTCGCGAGCTTGGCGCCCAGCCATTTTGCGGTGATGTCGCGCGGGGCGGCGATGGTGAGCGTCTTGCTCGTCTGCCCGGCCTGCATCGCGCGCACCGCTTCCTCGAACTCGAGGAAACCGCGCCGCAGCGCCTCCAGCCCGGCCTCGCCCTCGGGCGTGAGTTCCAGCCCCTTGGCGGTACGGCGGAAAAGGACGACGCCCAGCGTCTCCTCCAGCGCGCGGATCTGCTGGCCGACGGCGGCGGGGGTCACCGCCAGTTCGTCGGCGGCGCGGGTGAAGGACAAATGGCGCGCGGCGGCATCGAGCACGCGCAGGCCGTTCATCGGAAGCAGCGTACGCCTCATGCGCCGACCGCCGGACTATCGAGGGTGAAGCGCGGGATGCGCACGTCGAACCTGCCGCCGCCCTCGCCCACCATCGTATAGCTGCCCTCCATCGCCCCCATCGGCGTATCGAGCGGGCAGCCGGAGACGTAATCGTAGCTCTCGCCGGGCGCGAGTATGGGCTGCGCGCCGACGACGCCGTCGCCCTCGACGCGGTGACGCTCGCCACGCCCGTCGGTGATGATCCAGCGGCGGCTCATCAATTGCACCGTCGCCGATCCCTGATTCTCGATGCGGATGTGATAGGTCCAGAACCAGCGGCCTTTGGCGGGCTCGGACTGATCGGCGAGGAAACTCGCCGCGACGCGCACGGTGATGCCGTGGGTGGTCGCCCGATAGGGGAACAGGATGTCGACCATGCTCACAGCCCGGCCGCGCTCAGCGCCTGATCGAGATCGTCGATCACATCCTGTGGGTCTTCCAGCCCGACGTTGAGGCGCAGCATCCCCTCGCCCACGCCCATCGTCTCGCGCACCTCCGCCGAGAGGCCGGAGTGGGTGGTGGAGGCGGGATGCGTCATCAGCGAACGCGAATCGCCGATGTTGTTGGAAATGTCGACCAGCGCGAGTGCATCGAGCAGGGTATGCGCCTGCGCGCGGCCGCCATCGAGGACCATCGCCATGATCGTCCCCGCCGCCTTCATCTGCCGCATCGCCAGCGCATGCTGCGGATGGCTGGCGAGGCCGGGATAGAGCAGGGTCGGGACGCGGCCTTCGAGGAAGGTGGCGACCTTCAGCGCATTCTCGCTCTGGCGCATGATCCGCAGTTCCAGCGTCTCCAGGCCTTTGAGCACCACCCAGGCGTTGAAGGCGGCAAGCGTCGGCCCGGTGTTGCGGGTGAAGGCGAGCAAGGTCTTTTCGATGAAATCCTCACGCCCGCAGACCGCCCCGGCCAGTACGCGCCCCTGCCCGTCCATCATCTTCGTCGCCGAATATGCGACGATGTCCGCGCCATATTCCAGCGGCCGCTGGAGCAGCGGCGTGGCGAAGGCGTTATCGACCACGGTCGTCACGCCGGCCTTGCGCGCGATGCCGCACACGCCTTCCAGATCGACGACATCCATCGTCGGATTGGCAGGCGTCTCGAAGAAGAAGAGTTTCGTGTTCGGCCGGATCGCATCCTGCCACGCCTGCGTATCGGTGCCGTCGACGATCGTCGTGCCGATGCCGAATTTGGGCAGCAAGCTATCGGTGAGCCACCGGCACGATCCGAACGCGGCCTTGCCCGCGACGACGTGATCCCCCTGCTCCAGCTGACAGAGCAAGGCCGCGGTCATCGCCGCCATGCCCGTCGCCATCGTCCGGCAGGCTTCCGCGCCCTCCATCAGCGCGATACGCTGCTCCAGCATCTCGACGGTGGGATTCTGGAGTCGCGAATAGGTCATCCCCGGCGCCTCGCCGGCGAAGCGCGCGGCGACGTCGGCGGCGGTGTCGTAGGCATAGCCCGAGGTGAGGAACAACGCCTCGCTGGTCTCGCCATATTCGGAGCGCGCCGTGCCGCCCCGCACCGCCAGCGTGGCGGGGCGCCAGTTCTGGGTGATCGATCGATCCTGTCCGGCCTTGCGCTTCATCCCGCTCCCTTGGAAAAGGTAGGCCGTGCCGTCAATGGCAGCAGGAGAGACTCGATGACCGCGATCCAGGACGTTCCGCTCAAAACCATCAACGGTGAGGACAGCAGCCTCGCCGATTATGCGGGCAAGGTGCTGCTCGTCGTCAACGTCGCCTCCAAGTGCGGACTGACCCCGCAATATGAAGGGCTGGAGAAGCTCTACGAGAAATATCACACCGAGGGTTTCGAGGTCTTGGGCTTCCCCGCCAACGATTTCGGCGCGCAGGAGCCGGGCACCGATGAAGAGATCCAGAGCTTCTGCACCACCAACTTCGGCGTCGCCTTCCCGATGTTCTCCAAGATCACCGTGGTCGGCGAGGACAAGCACCCGCTCTACCGCGAGCTGACCGGCGCCTTTCCGATCGCGAAGACCTTCAACGAGGAGAGCATGGGCGATCGCCTGCGCAAATATGGTCGCGAACCCAATCCGGTGCCCGAAGTGGTGTGGAATTTCGAAAAGTTCCTGATCGGACGCGACGGCGAAGTCGTCGGCCGATTCACGCCGGACACGACTCCCGACCAGCCCGAACTGGTCGCGGCGATCGAAAAGGAATTGTTCGCCAGCGAGTGATCGCGACGCCGATTGCCGAAGCCGCCGCGCCGCTTTACTTGGGGCGCGGCGGCTCAGCGCTGCCTGTGCGGGGGATTTGGAATGCGGCGGAACGACAAGACTTCCAGCGCGACGCTGGCGATCGCCGGCGGCGCGGCCCTGTTCGGCGCCGTCCCGGCGCTGGCCGACAATTGCGTACCGGGCGCGGCCTGGACCTATACCGGCACCGCGAAGGGCAAGCCCTTCGTCTCCGTTTCGGGCGATACGACGCTGATCGAATTCTCGCCCGCCGGAAAATCGCAGGCGGAGGCCATCGTCTTCTCCTCGGTCAATCCGGCTGATGCGGGCACCTATCAGGTCAACGCCGATGTCGACGTGAATCATTTGTCCGACGACGCCGCCTTCGAACTCGACGGCGCGACCAGCGCCGCCACCGGCCGCTCGTTCGAGACCAAGCTGGCCTCCGGCGATGGCGGATCGAGCGGCTTCTCGCGTCCGATCAACACCACCGCCCAGCCGTTCACGGTTTCGCTCAAGACGTCCGCGAAGGGCAAGGTCTCGATCAGGATCCGCAATTACGTGGTCTGCAAGCTGCGCTGACTTCCTTTTTCGTCATGCCGGCGCCGGCCGGCATCCATTCAATACTCCGTCGATGGAGTGCGAATGGATCCCGGCCGGCGCGGGGATGACGGTTGGGAGCGGGGGGTCCCACTTTCCCGCCCCCAAGCCTTACTGTCATTGCC
>CAXTMT010000268.1:0-3605 GCA_964245355.1 uncultured Sphingomonadaceae bacterium | reverse complement strand
CCCCGGAACGGTTCGGGCGGTGGTGCGATGCCGCAGGCGCCGCGGCCGCATGGTGGCCCGGGGTGCGGCGATCTTCGCGCGGCAGGGTCACGCGGATCAGTTTTTCGATGTCGCGCAGGAACGCCATCTCCTCGCCGGCGCACAGCGAGATCGCGATGCCGTCGGCGCCGGCGCGCGCGGTGCGGCCGATGCGGTGGACATATGTCTCCGGAACGTTCGGCAGATCGAAATTCACGACGTGGCTGATGCCGTCGACATCGATGCCGCGCGCCGCGATATCGGTTGCCACCAGCGTGCGGATCTCGCCGGAGCGAAACGCGGCGAGCACGCGCTCGCGGTGGTTCTGCGACTTGTTGCCGTGAATGGCGTCGGCGGTGATGCCGGCCTTGGCGAGGCCCTTCACCACCTTGTCGGCGCCGTGCTTGGTGCGGGTGAAGATCAGCGCGCGGTTGACCTGCTCCTGCTGGAGGATCTGCGCCAGCATCGCCGGCTTGGCGGAATGGTCGAGCTGGATGATGCGCTGGACGATGCGTTCGACGGTCGAGGCAACCGGGGTCACCGCGACGCGTGCCGGATCGCGCAGCATCTGTTCCGCGAGATCGGCGATGTCCTTGGGCATCGTGGCCGAGAAGAACAGGGTCTGACGCTTCGCCGGAAGCTTGGCGACGATTTTGCGGATATCGTTGATGAACCCCATGTCGAGCATGCGGTCGGCCTCGTCGAGCACGAGAAACTCGACCTGATTGAGCTTGAGCCCGTTGCTTTGCACGAGATCGAGCAGCCGTCCCGGCGTGGCGACCAGCACCTCGACGCCCTGCATCACCGAACGGACCTGGCGGCCCATGGGCACGCCGCCGATCGCAAGCGCCGAACTGAGGCGGATGTGACGGCCGTAGGCGTTGAAGCTTTCGAGGATCTGCCCGGACAATTCGCGGGTCGGGCTGAGCACCAGCACGCGGCAGGCCTTGGGCTGCGGCTTGACGCGGTTCTGCAAGATGCGGTGGATGATCGGCAGCGCGAATGCGGCGGTCTTGCCTGTGCCGGTCTGGGCAATGCCGACGACGTCGCGGCCGGCGAGGGCGAGGGGGATGGTCTGGGCCTGAATCGGCGTGGGCGTCAGATATTTCTCTTCGACGAGCGCACGCGAGATCGGTTCGGCAAAGCCGAAATCCTGAAAGGAGGTCAAAAGCTGGTTTCTTTCCATGATGAAAGCAGGCGCCCGACGAAACCGCCAGGAGCGCGCAAGGGTGTCTTGAGACACCCGCGTGTCTGGGGCGTCGGTCCGGTGAGCGGAAGGGGCAAGCCAGAAACCGTTGCACGGATGCAGGGGATCAGAACACGCGGCTCGCAATGACCTGATGATTCTCAAGGTCGTTCAGCGCATATGAAACAGGATCGAGGCGGTTTCAAGGTGAAATAGATGAATGTTCAAAAATTGTTACGTGCGCGCGCCCGAAACTGACCAACATTTAATCTTGTTGCTCGTCAAGCAATCAAATCTGCCGATTAAATATTAGGCGACAGCGTGCGCCGCGTCTGTTGAATGATTTGTCGGATCAAAGGCTTGCCGAAGCCGGCGAGCATGGCACAGTTCTTGCGATTCGTCTTCGCGCAGGCGGCCGTGGGGCCGTATACAGCGTTACGTCCTGCGTCAGGGAGATGACACCTCATGCTTATTGAAATGCATCACAAAACCGCGCCGCTCAGCCGACGTCGTTGGCTCGCGGCGACCGCCGCACTCGTTTTGGGCGTGGCCGGATTTTCATCCGCGAAGGCCGCTGACGACACCATCAAGGTCGGTATCCTTCACTCGCTTTCCGGAACCATGGCGATCAGCGAAACAACGCTGAAGGACACCGTCTTGTTCCTGATCGACGAACAGAACAAGAAGGGCGGCGTGCTTGGCAAGAAGCTCGAAGCCGTCGTCGTCGATCCGGCCTCGAACTGGCCGCTGTTCGCCGAAAAGGCCCGCGAGCTGATCACCAAGGACAAGGTCTCGGTCGTGTTCGGCTGCTGGACCTCGGTGTCGCGCAAGTCCGTGCTGCCGGTGTTCAAGGAATTGAATTCGATCCTGTTCTATCCGGTGCAGTACGAAGGCGAAGAGAGCGAGCGCAACGTGTTCTACACCGGTGCGGCTCCGAACCAGCAGGCGATTCCGGCGGTCGATTATCTCGCCAAGGAAGAAAAGGTGCAGCGCTGGGTTCTGGCAGGCACCGACTACGTCTATCCGCGCACCACGAACAAGATCCTCGAAGCCTATCTGAAGTCCAAGGGCGTCAAGGCCGAAGACATCATGATCAACTACACCCCGTTCGGTCATTCGGACTGGCAGACCATCGTTGCCGACATCAAGAAGTTCGGCTCCGCCGGCAAGAAGACCGCCGTGGTATCGACCATCAACGGCGACGCCAACGTTCCTTTCTACAAGGAACTCGGCAACCAGGGCATCAAGGCGACCGACATTCCCGTCGTGGCGTTCTCGGTCGGCGAGGAAGAACTCGCCGGCATCGACACCAAGCCGCTGCTCGGCCATCTGGCCGCCTGGAACTACTTCCAGTCGATCAAGACGCCCGAGAACGAGAAGTTTATCAAGGCCTGGCAGACCTACACCAAGAACCCGAAGCGCGTGACCAACGATCCGATGGAAGCGCACGTGATCGGGTTCGACATGTGGGTCAAGGCGGTCGAGAAGGCAAAGTCGGTCGAGGCCGACAAGGTGATCGACGCGCTGCCCGGCACCAAGGCGCCGAACCTCACCGGCGGCACCTCGGAAATGCTTCCGAACCATCACATCACCAAACCGGTCTTCATCGGCGAAATCAAAGCCGACGGCCAGTTCGACGTGGTGTGGAAGACCCCGGGCCTGGTCGCGGGCGACGCATGGTCGAAGGAGCTCGACGGCTCCAAGGATCTGGTCGGCGACTGGGTTACCCTGAAGTGCGGCAACTACAACACCGTCACCAAGAAGTGCGGCGGCCAGGGTTCCTGACCCCGTGCCGATCGGCGTGAAGCCGATCGGCATCTCGGCTGCGTCAGGACCAAGCTGATCGACACGAAGTCGAAGAAGGCGGCGATGTCCGCCGCCTTCTTTCTCTGCTGCCGGGGACGCGAATTTGCTCAGCAATCTCCATGGACGTTTTTGCGCGCTCACGCTCGCAGCCGTGCTGCTTTTCGCGTCCGCCCTGCCGCTTGCCGCCGGACCGTTCGAAGACGCGATCCGCCAACTCGCCAACGACTCGTTCTCCGACACTGAAACCGCGGTCGGCAGCCTCGCGGCCAGCGGAAATCCGCAGGCGCTCGCCGTCATCGGCGCGCTGCAGAACGGGCGGCTGCTGGCCGATCCCGCCTCCAGACAGGTTTTCATCAAGCAGGCCGACGGCAAGGTGGTCGACGCCGCCACCAACGCCGCGACGCCGTCGGTTCCCGCCGGCGCCGTCGTGGTGCGGCTGAACAACCGGCTTCGCCGCGTCGTCGACGCGGCCGTGGGCGGGCTGACGCTGCTGTCGCCCGATCCCGCCAAACGCATCCAGGCGGCGCAATCGGTGTTCAAGACCCATGACGCGGCCATGCTGCCGATCGTCGACGGCGCGATCGCCAAGGAGACC
>CAXTMT010000267.1:0-3634 GCA_964245355.1 uncultured Sphingomonadaceae bacterium | reverse complement strand
GGCGCGAGCAGGGGCTGGCCGCCGTCCGCCGCCGCTGGCTGGCGCTCGCCCACCCGATCGGCGCACCGATCGCGACCGGCGGCGAGGAGGGGTTGTTCGACGGGCTCGAAGCCGATGGCGCGCTGCGGATGCGGCGGGCGGACGGGACGATCGTGATCCTCCACGCGGGGGATGTGGCGCTGCTTTGATTCCGTCATGCTGATGTAGATCAGCATCCATTCCATACTCCGTCAGCGGAGTGCCAATGGATCCCGGCCTGCGCCGGAATGACGGGTGGTTTTTTACGCAGCTATAGTTGCCGTCGTTGGCGCCATCTCTTTGGTTTCCAGCAGCTTCAGCGCCCGTGCCGCATATTCGCCGGCCAGGCGATCGTGCGCGGTGCGGGCGGTCATTTCGTCGGCCTTGTCGGCCATCGCGCGTTCGTCGTGGCTGCGGCGAAGCAGATAGCCGAGATCATCTTTGTGCATGACGACCTCCTCTCCAAGCGCCGGGCTTACGCCCGCCAGGGACGCCCCGCCAACGCGACTTTTGCCGCCTGACCGCGCGAATGAGCTAGATTATTCATGCACCCGAAATCGGCGAAATCGCATAATCCCGGTCAAGCCGTTTCTGGTTCGACTCAATGCTTGACCGGCACGATCGGCCGCTCCTCGACGACGTTCAGCCCGTATCCGTCGAGCGCCACCATCGTGTGGTGGCTGTTGGTCAGCAGGATCATCTGGTGGATGTTGAGCGCCGCCAGCACCTGCGCGCCGACGCCGTAATCGCGCAGCTCGCTCATGTCGTCGTCCAGCCCCTTGCCGGATTTCAGGCGGAAAATCCGCGCCATCCCGCCCGATTGCGCACGGTTGAGGAGTACGACGACGCCGGTGCCCGCCTCGGCGATCTGGGTCATCGCGCCCTCCAGCAGGCCGGTGCGATCATATGTGTCGTCGCCCAGCATATCGGCGAAGATCGACAGCGTGTGCATGCGGACCAGGGTCGGGGTGTCGGGATCGATCCGTCCCTTCACCAGCGCGATCGTCTCGGTGCCGACCGCCTTGTTGCGGAAGTTGATCGCCCGCCAGTCGCCGCCGAAGCGGCTGTGGAAGTTCAGCTCGTCCTGCAGCTCGACATTGTGATCGTGGCGCAGGCGGTAGGCGATCAGATCGCGGATCGTGCCGATCTTGAGGTTGTGGCGCTGGGCGAAGGTGACGAGATCGTCGAGGCGTGCCATCGTGCCGTCGTCCTTCATCACTTCGCAGATCACGCCCGAGGGATTGAGCCCGGCGAGCCGCGAAACGTCGACCGCCGCCTCGGTATGGCCGGTGCGGACGAGCACGCCGCCGTCGCGCGCGATCAGCGGGAAGACGTGGCCGGGCGAGACGATCTTGTCGGCGCCGTTGTTGGAATCGACCGCGACCGAGATGGTGCGCGCGCGATCGCCGGCCGAAATGCCGGTGCTGACGCCCTCCCTGGCCTCGATCGAGACGGTGAAGGCGGTGCCGTGGCGGGTGCCGTTCTCGCGCACCATCGGCGAGAGGCCGAGTTCGTTGGCGCGCTGCGGGGTGATGGCGAGGCAGATCAGGCCGCGGCCGTGCGTGGCCATGAAGTTGATCGCCGCCGGTGTCGCCATCTGCGCGGGGATGACGAGATCGCCTTCGTTTTCGCGATCCTCATCGTCGACCAGGATGAACATCCGGCCGTTGCGCGCCTCGTCGATGATTTCTTCCGGGCTTGAGAGGAAGGCGTGGCGAAGCTGGCGGAGCTGGGCAGTCATGGTCGTATCCGTACGGGTAAAGCGGAGGTTGCCTTGGCACGATCCGCCGGATGTCGCCAGCGGTATGCCTCAGGAGCGTCGTCGGTCATCCAATTTTCCTGAACGGGTATTTGCAACGGTTCAGCCGCCCCCTACACCTCGCCCATCAGTTCGCCGCGATGCCGGCGCACGAGCTCGGCCAGCCAGGATCGGAAGACGCGGACGCGCTGCAGCTGGCGGGTGTCGTTGTGCGTCACCACCCAAAAGGAGCGGTCGATGCCCAGCTCGGGCAGGACGCGGATCAGGGTCGGATCGACGTCGCCCGCGAAACAGTGAAGTACCCCGATCCCGATCGCGGCGGCGACCAGCTGGTGCTGGGCATTGATGCTGGAGGAGCGCACCTGCGGGGTGAGGCGTGGGGCGATCTCGTCGAGGTAGCGCAACTCGGGGGCGTAGATCAGATCGGGGACATAGCCGATCAGCGTGTGATCGGAGAGCGCCGCCGGGGTTTCGGGCAGGCCGTGGCGCTCGGCATAGTCGCGTGAAGCATAAAGGCGCAGGCGATAGTCCGTCAGCTTGGCGCTCACCACCGGGCCGGCCTGCGGACGGCTGAGCAGCACCGCGACGTCCGCCTCGCGCTTCGACAGGCTGAGGAAGCTGCTCGCCGCCGCCAGATCGATGGTGAGCGCCGGGTGCTTGCGGACGAAGCTGCCGAGATGCTGCGCGACCCAGCTTGCGAGCCCCTCGGGCATCGTCACCCGCAGGACGCCGGAAAGCTGTTCCGCGCCTTCGCCGGTGTCCTCGATCCGCGAGGCGGCGCGCTGCATCACCTCGACCTTCACCAGCAGGCGTTCGCCCGCCTCGGTCAGTGTCTGGCCTTCGCGGGTCTGTTCGAATAAGGTCCGTCCCAGGCTGGTTTCGAGGCGACGCAGGCGCCGGCCGAGCGTCGTCGCATCGATCCCCATGACCTTCGCCGCGCGGGCGAGCTGCCCGGCGCGCGCGATGGCCAGGAAGGCGTGAAGATCGTTCCAGTCCGGTGCCTGCATATCTACAGGTCACACATGCACAATTTGCTGTTGCCTGCAACTTTGCAGAGAGTAAGCGGGCGGCGAAGAGGAGAGACCATGCGCACCATCGACCATCTCATCGTCGGCCATGCAGGCGGCGGCGCCGCGCGCTACAGCGACGTTTTCGATCCCAACACCGGTTTGGTGCAGGCGCGCCTCGCGCTCGGCGGGCAGGCGGAACTCGATAAGGCGGTCGCGGTCGCGCAGGAGGTCCAGCTCAAGTGGGCCAAGACCAATCCGCAGCGCCGGGCGCGCGTCATGTTCAAGTTCAAGGAATTGATCGAGAAGAACATGCAGTCGCTGGCCGAACTGCTCGCCTCCGAGCACGGCAAGGTGGTCGACGATGCCAAGGGCGATATCCAGCGCGGGCTCGAAGTGGTCGAGGTGTGCTGCGGCCTGCCGCACATGCTGAAGGGCGACTATACCGAGAGCGCAGGGCCGGGCATCGACGTCTATTCGATGCGCCAGCCGCTCGGCGTCGGCGCGGGCATCACCCCGTTCAATTTCCCGGCGATGATCCCGATGTGGATGTTCGCGCCCGCCATCGCCGCCGGCAATGCCTTCATCCTGAAGCCCTCCGAACGCGATCCCTCGGTGCCGAACCGGCTGTGCGAATTGTTCCTCGAGGCCGGTGCGCCCGAGGGGCTGCTCCAGGTCGTCCATGGCGACAAGGAGATGGTCGACGCGATCCTCGATCATCCGGGCATCGCCGCGGTGAGCTTCGTCGGCTCGTCCGACATCGCGCATTACGTCTATTCGCGCGGCGTCGCCGCCGGCAAGCGCGTGCAGGCGATGGGCGGCGCCAAGAACCACGGCATCGTCATGCCCG